>NZ_JAAEQH010000384.1 GCF_024231755.1 Neptuniibacter sp. | reverse complement strand
TTTAGGGGAAGGGGCAAAGCCGGAAACTGGGGGGAAAATAGGGCCATGAAAAGGGAATTTATTGGTGCATGTAGAAGAATACAGACACGCGTCGCCAGTTAACGTGTTGGCGAGTGGTAGGCAAACTTTATACACACGTTAACAAACCAGGAAGGTGACCGTACAGCAGGGAGAATTCCAAGTACAATGGAAAAAGTCACTTTCCAATATTGAAGTATAATTACACAACTCGTATCGATTTGTATCACAACAACACAACAGACAACTATTGTTATAGTCGGTATGTTATGTTAAATAAGCGCCATAAGGTCTCATGAAGAACCTGCTCAAATACCGTATAACTTGGCGGACATGTGAGTTAAATACATCATTAGTTACACACCCAAACACGGCAGACAATACTGAACTGCGTGAACCATATTACAAGACATAGAGTACAGTACTTGTAATGTAATTTCGTACCAAATAATATATACATTCAATGCTACATATTATTGGGTTTAGCAGCCGACACATTACCACCCCTCCTCTCAAAGAAGTTAGAGTGACATACGAATTACATAAATTATCGAGGAGCGGTTGAGCTCTGCGATACCCAGAGGCATCAGTGGCATGGGTCACAGTGACTTCTGGTGGTCGGCTCTTTATTCAGCTCCAGTTAACGCCTGAGATGTACTTGCTCTGTTGTTGCATGTTTGCGTGGTTAGTGTTGTACTTGAAAGGAGAGCACGCAAAACAGAGCAGCGAAGAACTGAGCAAAGACTGAACACAACAGGCTCTGAAAGAGTTTGGAAGCCTGTTCAGTCGACAAGATGATAATAGATAGGCTACTCTGTTAGAGTTTAGTTTAGCCAGTTGCTGTTGTTGAACGTTCCATCTTCCACCCTTTCCTCTAAAAGAATGGCTGCTTGGACAGCAGGTCAGGCAACAAGTTCCATCGATCGAGCTGGGGCAGGGGCTTGAGAAAC
>NZ_JAAEQH010000383.1 GCF_024231755.1 Neptuniibacter sp. | reverse complement strand
TCCTTAAGCGTACAAGCCACATCACTGTTGTGGTTTCAGATAGCTAGGAGTATAAGTAATGGGACAAAAAGTTCATCCTACTGGTATTCGCCTAGGTATATCTAAACCTTGGGTTTCTACCTGGTACGCGAGTTCTAAAGATTTCTCTGATCAGCTTTTTGGCGATCACAAAGTACGTACTTTCCTTACAAAGGAATTAAAAGCGGCTTCTGTGTCTAAAATCGTTATTGAGCGTCCAGCAAAATCGATCCGCGTAACAATTCACACGGCTCGTCCGGGTGTTGTTATCGGTAAAAAAGGCGAAGACGTTGAAAAGCTACGTCAAGCGGTAACTAAGATCGCAGGTGTACCTGCTCAGATTAATATTTCTGAAGTACGTAAACCAGAGTTAGATGCACAACTAGTAGCAGACGGCATTGCCTCTCAGCTAGAGCGTCGTGTTATGTTCCGTCGCGCTATGAAGCGTTCGGTACAAAATGCAATGCGCATCGGTTCTAAAGGGATTAAAGTTGAAGTTAGCGGTCGTCTTGGCGGCGCAGAAATCGCACGTTCAGAATGGTATCGTGAAGGTCGTGTACCTCTACATACTCTTCGTGCTGATATCGACTACGCAACTTCTGAAGCCTTAACCACTTATGGTATCATTGGTGTTAAAGTTTGGATCTTCAAAGGCGAAGTTATT
>NZ_JAAEQH010000382.1 GCF_024231755.1 Neptuniibacter sp. | reverse complement strand
GCCGAGCATAGTCGTAAGAATATCGTCCGAATAAATTTGCCGTTGGCAGAATAAGTTAAGAGTTATAGGTTGTATTTTGGCCAAGATTAAAGCCATTCGTGGGATGAACGACATCCTGCCTGAACAGTCACCAGTGTGGCAATACCTGGAAAACACAGTTAAAGACGTACTTTCAGCATACGGTTATAGCGAAATTCGTATGCCGGTTGTTGAGCAAACGAATCTTTTTAAGCGTTCAATTGGTGAAGTAACTGATATCGTTGAAAAAGAGATGTATACCTTTGAGGATCGTAATGGCGATAGCCTGACCTTGCGACCAGAGGGTACAGCTAGTTGCGTCCGCGCAGCAGAAGAGCATGGCTTGCTATTTAATCAGATGCAGCGGTTCTGGTATCAGGGACCGATGTTTCGTTATGAAAGGCCGCAGAAGGGGCGTTATCGCCAGTTCCACCAGATCGGTGTAGAAACGTTTGGTATGGCGAACTCGGATATTGATGCGGAGGTAATTCTGCTCAGTGCCCGTTTATGGAAGCGACTGGGGTTATTGGATTCTGTAACACTACAGCTTAACTCGCTGGGAAGTAATGAAGCCCGTGAAGAGTACAAAGCTGCTCTGGTAGAGTATCTGTTGGCACGAAAAGATCAGTTGGATGAAGATAGCCAGCGCCGTCTTGATTCAAACCCTCTGCGAATTCTAGATAGTAAAGACCCGAATACTCAGGCTCTGCTTGATAGTGCTCCGGTTTTAACTAATTACCTTGATGATGAATCCCGTCAGCATTTCACAGAGTTAACCGATATGCTTGATGCTGCTGGAATTCATTATGAGATCAATCCGCGCTTAGTACGTGGCCTCGATTACTACTGCAAAACAGTATTTGAGTGGGTGACTGATAAGTTGGGTGCTCAGGGTACGGTGTGTGCTGGTGGTCGCTATGATGGCCTGGTTAAGCAACTTGGTGGTCGACCAACCCCTGCAGTAGGTTTCGCTATGGGTGTTGAGCGCTTGATATTATTGCTGGAAACACTTGAATTGATACCGGAAGAAGTTAAGCAGCCATTCGATCTCTATCTGGCTGCTGAACACAAAGGATTACAGTCAA
This sequence comes from Neptuniibacter sp., assembly GCF_024231755.1. Classification (GTDB taxonomy): domain Bacteria; phylum Pseudomonadota; class Gammaproteobacteria; order Pseudomonadales; family Balneatricaceae; genus Neptuniibacter. Next base: position 4,780 of record NZ_JAAEQH010000382.1, on the reverse strand, counting down.
AAGTGGTGCTATTTGCCGATCAGCTACGTGATCAATTGTCTGGATTGCGGGTTCGAATTCATTGCGGTGGTTTGAAAAATATCAGTCAGAAAGCACAACAGAGTGGGGCGCCTATTGTTCTCCTGCTAAAAGAAACTGATAATCAGCAGCTTTGCGGTACAATCTGGCACCAGAATGAACCAGAGTTTGATCTGCAGGAAACGCAGATTAAAGAGAAAATTCAGAATATTTGGCAAGCTTAAGCGCCATATTACAAAGTTTATTGGTACAGGAGTTAAAGGTGGCAGAGTTACGCACCGAAGAAGAACAGGTCCAGGCATTAAAGAACTGGTGGAATGAGAATGGCAAGTCTCTGCTCCTGGGGGTTGCTGTTGCGCTGGCCGGTATATTTGGTTGGAAAGGTTGGCAGCAGCAACAAGCAGTACAGTCTGAGAATGCTTCTATTCTCTACCAGAATATGTTGGATGCGGTGGTTGGGGCTATTGGCCCGCAGCAAGATGAAGCGCAGCTTGTAACTGCTAAACACCTGGCGGAAGAATTGAAGACAGATTACGACTCATCCTCCTATGCAAAATATGCAGCGATGATCATGGCGCGTGTTGCCGTTGATAATAATGAGCTGGATAAAGCTGTTACTGAGTTGGATTGGGTGCTGGCGAATCAGCCTACTGAATCTATGTTTGCTCTGGCTAGTTTGCGTAAAGCGCGTGTATTGGCTGCGCAGGGCGAAGTAGATAAAGCACTTTCAATCGTTAGCGGGGCTCCGGTAGCGGGCTACAAAGCAAGTATTTCTGAATTGAAGGGTGATCTATATCTGGCTAAGGGCGATAAAGCACAGGCTAGAAGTGCTTACTCAGCAGCATTGGAGGCTTCCGAAGTAAATAGTCGCCCGGTGTTAAAGATGAAGCTTGACGATCTGGCTGTAGAGGGAAGCTAAATGAAACGTATTGGGCAGATCGTTACTGCAGGTGTTCTGACGGCACTTATCTCTGGCTGTGGCTTTTTTGGAGATAGTGGGGAGGAAGTTAAACCCTCGCCGCTGATCTCTTTTGAAGCAGAGAAACAGGTTGATGTGCTTTGGTCTGTTGCTGTTGGTTCGGGGCTAGGTAATAAGTATCACCAGATTACCCCAGCAATCGATGGCGATAAAATTTTTGCTGTAGATAAAGATGGTACTGTCTTTGCGTTTGTTCGGGAGACTGGAGCTAAACTGTGGCAGGTTGAGATGGATGTTCCTGTTGTCGGTGGTGTTGGTGCGGGCTATGGCAAAGTGGCAATTGCTAGTGAAGATGGTGTTGTTTATGTGCTCTCATCTGAAGATGGCACTGAACTTTGGCGTTCAGACGTTAGCTCTGAAGTGACAGCTGCTGCACAGTTTAATCAGGATCTGGCAGTCTTTCAGTTGATTAATGGTAAGGTTGTTGCGTTTGATGCTGCAACGGGTGAGCACCGTTGGACCTTCGATAGTCTTGTTCCACGATTGACCCTGCGCGGCACGAGTGTGCCAATTGTAACTGCTGATGTGACTTTTGCAGGTTTTGCCAGCGGTAAATTAGTGGCTATCGATAATGCAAAGGGTTCGGCGATCTGGGAAAACCGTGTTGCCTTGCCTCAAGGGCGTTCTGAATTAGAGCGTATGGTTGATATAGATGGGCGTCCGAAGCTAGTTGATGGAATGCTCTATGTTACTAGTTATCAGGGACGTCTGGTGGCGATTAATCCATACCGTGCTCAGGTAGTGTGGGCTCAGGACGTTTCAAGCTATCGTTCACTGGCTGAAGGTTTTGGTAACATCTATGTGAGTGAAGCTAATGATGCGGTACAGGCGTTTGATCGCAGTACAAGCGCCAGTGTATGGCGTCAGTCAGATTTGGAAAATCGCAGTATCACGTCACCAGTAACGTTGTCGTCAACAGTAGCTGTTGGGGATTATGAAGGTTATGTTCACTTTATGTCTCAGACTGATGGACACTTTGTTGCCCGCCATAAGGTCGATTCATCTGGTCTTAAAGGCGACATGATTGCTCAGGATGATGTGCTGTATGTGTTGGCTAATGGCGGCCGCTTGGTTGCTCTGAGCTTACAGTAAATCCAGCTATAATTTGTAGGCGGCTACTTGCATTAGTGAGTAGCCGCCGTTTTTGTTTTTGCCTGCTTAATGCAGGAGAGAGTTATTAATGCTTCCGGTAATTGCACTTGTTGGCCGACCAAATGTTGGCAAATCAACCCTTTTTAACCGATTAACTCGGTCTCGAGATGCTTTGGTAGCCGATCTGCCAGGTTTGACTCGTGATCGTAAATACGGTGAAGGTCGTCTTGCTAATGAAGAGCAGGATTACATCGTTGTTGATACCGGCGGCATCACAGGTGATGAGCAGGGTATTGACTATGAGATGGCAAAACAGTCGCTGCAAGCAGTTGAAGAAGCTGATGTAGTTCTGTTTATTGTTGATGGTCGTGCGGGTATAAATCCTGCGGATGATATGATCGCCAACTACCTGCGCAAAAGTGAAAAGCCCTTTTATCTGGTTGTTAACAAAACTGATGGCTTGAATCCAGATGTCGTAGTTGCGGATTTCTATGAGTTGGGTTTTGGTCAGCCATTCCCAATTGCGGCCTCTCATGGTCGTGGTGTAACTCAGCTGATTGAGATGGTTCTAGAGGAGCTTCCTGAAGAAGAGGAAGAGTCTCAAGAGACCATGGATGAAGTAGAAAAGAGTATAAAAATTGCCGTTGTTGGGCGCCCGAATGTGGGTAAGTCTACCTTGGTCAATCGAATGCTGGGTGAAGATCGAGTAGTTGTATTTGATAAGGCAGGTACAACGCGCGACAGTGTATATATCCCTTATGTGAGGGATGAAAAGAATTACACCTTGATTGATACGGCAGGGGTGCGCAGAAGAAAAAATATTACCGAAGCTGCGGAAAAGTTTTCTATTGTGAAAACCCTGCAAGCGGTCAATGATGCTCATGTTGTGGTATTTGTGATCGATGCGCGCGAAGGTGTAACTGAGCAGGATATGCACATGCTCAGTTTTGTTATCGATACAGGCCGTTCATTGGTGATTGCGCTTAATAAGTGGGACGGCATGAATGGTGAGGAGAAGGCGAGAGTTAAAGAGCAGATTGAGCGCAAGCTCGAGTTTGCTGAGTTCGCCGATATGCACTTCATCTCTGCGCTACACGGCAGTAACGTAGGTAACATGTACGACTCGGTTGATGAAGCCTATGAATATGCGATGGCTAAGTGGTCAACAAGCAAGTTAACCCGACTTTTGGAAGATGTCGTTGCTGATCATCAGCCGCCTATGGTTAAAGGTCGACGAATCAAACTGCGTTATGCACACCAGGGTGGGTCTAACCCTCCAATTATTGTCGTACATGGTAACCAGACGAACGCCTTACCAGGTTCATATAAACGGTACCTGGAGAATAAATTTATATCTGTATTGGGGATTCGTGGGACACCAATACGTTTCGAATTTAAGTCTAGCGATAACCCATTTGAAGGTAAGAAGAATCCGTTATCAAGCCGACAACTGGCGAAGAAAGAACGCTTTAGAGATCACGTTCGTCAGTTGAAAAAAGCTAACAAGAAAAAGAAAAGTAAGAAGTAATGCGCAGTAACCTGCCTATAGGTATCTTCGATTCAGGAGTGGGTGGATTAACTGTCCTTAATGCCATTAAGGATCTGTTACCAAATGAAGACCTTATCTATCTTGGTGATACGGCGCGAGTTCCTTATGGAACGAAAAGTGCTGCTTCAGTAATGCGCTACGCGGAGCAGGCTGCAGCAGCGCTTCTTTCTCGTGAAGTGAAACTGTTAGTGATCGCCTGTAATACTGCATCGGCAGTCGCTGTAGAGCATCTGCAAAAGCTAAATCCAGAAATAGCTGTGGTGGGTGTGGTTGAGCCAGGTGCCCAAGCAAGTTGTTTAGCTACTAAGAATAATCATATTGGTGTTATTGCTACAGAAGGTACTGTCAATAATCAGGCCTATCAGTCTGCAATATTAAAGCGTAAGCCTGATGCTTCTGTTACTGCTCAAGCTTGTTCTCTCTTTGTCGCTTTGGCGGAAGAGGGGTGGCACGAAGGAGAGCTTGTAGAGTCGATTATCGGTGAGTGCTTAAAGCCGCTACTCGATTCAGACTGTCAAACTGAAATGGATACCCTTGTTCTGGGATGTACGCATTTCCCGGTATTAAAAGAAAGTATTGCCAATATAGTGGGAGATAAGGTTTCGCTTGTGGATTCGGCTGATACAACAGCAACGGTTGTAAAATCCTTTCTTTCAGAACGACAATTGCTGAATGAACAAAAAGCAGGTCATGTCAGTTTTCTCGTGACAGATGACCCGGCTAGATTTTCCCGAGTCGCAAAGAATTTCTATCAGGGGGATATTGAGCAGGGTGAAATACAACAAGTAGATATCCAACATTTCTCCTGAGTAAGGGCTTGTTGGAGACAGAATGATAAAAAGGCGTCCTTAGACGCCTTTTTTGTGCCCGTTTTATGTGTGTTGTTTAAGTTTTAAGCGCGGTTGTTTGTTCTTTAATCACTGTCTGTATGGTATTTGGTCAGTTTTGTCTTTTTTACGATTTTTTTAAGTTTTTTTACAGATAGCGGTTGACCTGATTTTATATGTCTGTAGAATTCGCCGTCCTTGCTTAGGGAGGCCGCAAATTAAGGCGGTTTTGAACGAGGTGAGGTGTTGAGTAAGTGATTGAAAACATTGGTTTTTAAGATTGCTTACGCAGCAGGATTCAAAGTGCCGACGCTG
>NZ_JAAEQH010000381.1 GCF_024231755.1 Neptuniibacter sp. | reverse complement strand
TTTTCTGCGGCATTGGATTTCCTGACACGGCGGGAAGACTCCGGGTTGGCGGGCTTTGTTACCCAGGCCTATGTGCCTTCAGGCGGGAATATCCTGCGGGCGGTGATAATTGGGAAAAAGGTTATTGCCTACTGGAAACGTCCGGAAGAACCCGGACAGGTTATAACAACCATCAGCAAGGGGGCCATAATCGACCATCAGTGGCGGCCGGACCTCCAGGAAAAGGGAAGGGCGGCGGCCCAGTCATTGGCTGCAAAGACAGGAATTGATCTTGCCGCAGTTGATTTTGTGTTTCCGCTTTCAGAAAAAGATCCGGAGCCTCTTTTTCTCGAGATCAATTACTACTTTGGAAGAAGGGGCCTGGGAGGGTCGGAAAAATATTATCAGCTTCTTTATCAGGCAATCCGGCAATGGCTGGAAGCCTCAGGGCTGGACCCGGAGGCAGTGCGGCTTGTTTAGATATTGGGGTTTAAAGGTTCAGGGTTCAGAGGTTCAGGGTTCAGGGTTTAAAGGTTCAGGGTTCAGAGGTTCAGGGTTCAGAGGTTCAGGGTTCAGGGTTCGGGGTTCGGGGTTCTGGGTTTTAGGGTTTTCAATCGTCATTCGATTATTCGTCATTCGTCAATCGATTATTAGTCCTTGACCTTGCTTTTCATTCGACTCTACAGTTATCGAGGTTCAGGGTTCAGAGGTTCAGGGTTCAGGGATTCGAGGTTCGGGGTTCCCGTATGAAACTGCATGGTGAATTCGGCGTCCAGTCTTCGAGCCTGTATTCCGGCTTTCGCCTTTATTATGATTGGAAGTCCGAGTGGGCTCGAGGCGCCAGAGGTTAAAGCCTGCTCTCGAAGGCTACGAACGCTCGTAGAGGGTTTGCAACCCTCGACACTGTCGAATCTTGAGTACCAACTTGTGTGAAACTTCAATCAACCCTCGTGCCCGTAAACGTGCCCGTGCCCGTGCCCGGCCCTTATATGAAACTCCGTTGGCCTGAAGTTTCTGATTTCGTTCAAACTGGCCGTTTTTCAGGCCAGCGGCCACGCTTGTATGAAACTTCATGGTGAATTCGGCGTCCAGTCTTCGAGCCTGGATTCCGGCTTTCGCCTTCATTATGATTGGAAGTCCGAGTGGGCTCGAGGCGCCAGAGGTTAAAGCCTGCTCTCGAAGGCTACGAACGCTCGTCGAGGGTTTG
>NZ_JAAEQH010000380.1 GCF_024231755.1 Neptuniibacter sp. | reverse complement strand
TCCGCCGGATGTGAGTGGTACACAGACATTTACGCTGACGGTCAAGGTCTCGGATGGCGCTGCCATCACCTCAAAGACAGTTGATATTACAGTGACAGACACAGTTCCCGGTCCGCAGATACTTTTATCAGATGACTTTACTGATGGCAGTTACAACGGCTGGTCACTTGTAGATCAGGGCACTATGGGCGGCTCCATGGCCTGGTCGGCAGCAAGCGGGACTATGGTCCAAAGCTCCAATGTTCACTCTACTTTATCTATTGATCCAGTGGCCAAATTAGGCACATATGCATACTGGCAGGCCGGCACCGGCTGGACGGACTATACAGCTTCGGTTACGATTAAATCTACTGACAATGATGCCTTAGGTGTTATGTTCCGCTATCAGGATGAGAACAACTACTACAGGTTTATCTGGGACGCAGAGCGTAACTCTCGGCAACTGGTAAAATGTAAAGGCGGCGTGTTCAGCGTTCTAGCCGAAGATTCGGTTCCCTATGTTACCGGCAAGAGTTATCAGGTTAAGATTGCCGCCCAGGGCAGCTTATTGCAGATCTCTATAGACGGCAGCCCGGTATTTTCAGTAAATGACAGTACTTTTTCTTCCGGGTCAATAGCATTGTACAGTTGGGGAAATGCGGGCAGCTACTTCGATGATATCTTAGTTGAAGGTTTGTTCGGAGCCAATCAGGCACCTGTTGTTTCTGTTACAGCCAGTCCATCTACTATTTCAGATTCAGTAGCTTCTCAATTACAGGTAACTGCAAGTGACCTGGATGGTCCTAACGCATTGACCTATAGCTGGACCGTACCATCCGGCCAAGGCAGCCTGGACAATCTTTACATAGCCAACCCGTTATATACTCCGCCGGATGTGAGTGGTACACAGACATTTACGCTGACGGTCAAGGTCTCGGATGGCGCTGCCATCACCTCAAAGACAGTTGATATTACAGTGACAGACACAGTTCCCGGTCCGCAGATACTTTTATCAGATGACTTTAC
>NZ_JAAEQH010000379.1 GCF_024231755.1 Neptuniibacter sp. | reverse complement strand
TTCATTTACCCTCAAGAAACCACGTCCTTTGAGGCGTGGTCATGTTCTAATGGCTCTGCCTGAAAAGAAATAAATGGTAGCTCCCTTGCAGGATTGTGCCGATCCACAAAGGAGCTACGCAATGAGTCGATTTGAGAAGTTATCGCATGTGCTATGGCATTGCCAGTACCATCTTGTCTGGGTACCCAAATATAGATACCGAGTATTGACCGGTAAGGTAGGCAATGAGGTTGAGGAAACGATACGGCAACAGTTAGAACGAATGGAGTGCCGTCTGATTGAGTTGAATATACAGAAAGATCATGTGCATCTGCTGGTGAAGGTGCCTCCAAAACTTTCGATATCCAAAGTGATGGGGACGTTAAAAGGAAAAAGTGCAATACGGGTATTTCAGAGGAATCCTGAGTTGAAGACCAAACCTTACTGGGGGAACCACTTTTGGGCTGCTGGATACTGCGTTGATACCGTAGGTTTAGACAGCGAAATGATCCGCAAGTATGTGAAATACCAAGACGACAAGTAACCAGAAAAGCATTCATGATTGGCA
>NZ_JAAEQH010000378.1 GCF_024231755.1 Neptuniibacter sp. | reverse complement strand
TATTGTTCACCTTGCGTCGAATGTTCCACTTTATATCCAAATCGCTGAACATTTGATTTCCAAGATCGAAACGGGAGAGTTCAAACCTGGGGATAAACTCCCCACCGAACGGGCTTTGAATGAACACTTTAACGTTCAACGAGCAACAATACGGCAAGCCTTGGGTGTTTTAGAAGCCCGGGGGCTTATTCTCCGCAAGCGAGGCAGCGGCACATTTGTTGCCAAGGCAAAGATCGAGCGGGAAGCCAGGCGCTTGTTTGCGTTTACGAGAATCATGACCTTGAGCGGATACAAAGTTGGTGCCAATATCCTATCTGTAATAGAAGCAAAAGCGAATGCAAGGATAGCAGCCAAACTAAAGATTGCAGCAGACAGCCTGGTCTATCATTATCATCGCTTACGCTGCCTGGATGATGAGCCGGTGATGCTAGAGATCATTTGCCTGCCCAAACACATTTTTCCTGGCATGGATCAGCAAGACCTGGTAAACAACTCGCTCTTTGAAATTATGAAAACAGCGTATGGACGGGAAATAACCAGTGCCGAACAAGCCCTGGAGGCTGTCCAGGCTTCAGATTATGAGGCAAAAGTGCTAGAAGTCTCACCCGGTGCAGCGTTGATGATGGAAGAGCGTATCTCACGCGATCAGTTTGGAACCATCATCGAGTTCAGCCGCGATTTGTACCGTGGAGATCGTTTCCGATTTATTGTACAAGACGCTCGCTTTGATATCGAGATCAAGTAATGAAAGGAAACAACGAATGAAACAAAAATCAATCCACCCCCAGGTGGTACTCTTTTTGGTGGACGGTATGCGCCC
>NZ_JAAEQH010000377.1 GCF_024231755.1 Neptuniibacter sp. | reverse complement strand
ATTTTGGCGAATTGGCACCCCCATTGCTATATGAAATACGGATTAAAAACTAAACCTCAAACTGACTAAAAAGGGTACTGAGGATGACAATAACAAAACGTACTTTCATTAAAGGCATGGGCTTGGCCCTGGCGATGAGCACTGCAATGGGCACTGCAGGTCTGGCACAGGCGGCAGAGAAGCGTTCCTATATTTTGGCAACGGCTTCTACCGGCGGTACTTACTATCCGGTAGGTGTAGCACTTGCAACGCTGACTAAAGTAAAGCTGGAGCCAAAGCACAAAATCTCCATGTCTGCGATCAACTCTGCTGGGTCAGGTGAGAACGTCAAACTGTTGGGTGAGAACGAAGCACAATTTGCGATTCTTCAGGGTTTGTATGGCGCATGGGCTTGGTCCGGTGAAGGTAAACTGAAAGAAGCTGGTGCTCAGAAAAATCTGCGTTCTGTTTCTATGCTGTGGCAAAACGTTGAGCAGTTTGTTGTTAAGAGTGACTACGCTAAGTCAGGCACTATCTCAGATATCTCTGCCTTTAAAGGCAATAAATTCTCCATCGGTAAGAAAAACTCCGGTACTGAAGGTTCTGGCCGTACCATTTTGGGTAACCTGAATGTTGATGCTGATAGTTTTAATCTGGCACACATGGGTTACGGTGCATCCGCTGATGCGCTGCAGAACGGCACTATCGATGGTATGAACATCCCATCAGGTGTTCCTACTTCCGCTATTACTCGTGCTTATGCTGCGTTGGGTAGCGATATTACTGTACTGAACTTCACTGATGCGCAGATTAAAGAAGCGAACGGCGGCTACAAACTGTGGACGCGTTATGTAATCCCTGCGAACACTTACCCAGGTCAGACAAAAGACATCCAGACTATGGCACAGCCAAACTTCCTGGCGGTACGTGACGATGTATCTGAGGAAGATGTATATCTGCTGACAAAAACTGTTTATGAAAATCTGCCTTTCCTGAACGGTATTCATAAAGCTACAAAGGCGATGGCACTTGAGAAAGCGATTGCTGGTTTGCCTGTTCCTTTACACCCAGGTTCAGCGCGTTATTACAAAGAAATGGGAATTGAGATACCAGAACATCTAATTGCAGACTAAACTGTAGGAGTTGCCTGGGGAACCCCATAGGATTTTGAGGGTCTATTCCTTGTAACTCCTTGGCACTGTAAAGTGTTCAAACCGGTGCAGGCTTTGCTACCAGCGAGGCATTGACCTGCACCACTCTCTATACCCGGATTAATTCCTTTACCTTTTTAGCGACTAAGTTTTTACAGCAAACCGCTTCGTTATTTATTACAAACGAAGTCGGAGTGTTTTGCTGTGCAAATTTTTCGACCATAACAGCTGATTACAAAGCTGACCGGAACACCAGAGCGAATAATAAAAATGGCAACAGATACGACGATGACAACTGACCAGGATGTAAGCGAGAAGCTTAAAAGCCTGGAACTAACTAACCGCCCTGAAGATTCAATGGCGGGGCGTTTTATCTATTGGATAGGTGTGGCATTCGCCATTCTTCACATTTACTTCAATACATTGGGTACATGGTCAGAGCTTTATGTTTCTGCCATCCACTTTGGTGGCTTTGCACTGATCTGTGCGTTGATGGTGCCTGTATTTAAAGGGGGCAACGCCGCCAAACAGAAATTGGGCTTGGTTCTGGATGTACTGTTGGGCATAGCCGCAGTGGTTTGTGCTCTGTATCTGATCGGTTTTGAAGATGCGCTCTATGATCGCGGTGTTAAGTTTGCGCAGTGGGATTGGGTGTTCTCTGTTTGTGCGATCTTTATTGCGCTGGAGATGGCTAGACGTACCACCGGCTGGTTTATCCCGTGCTTGATTTTAGTGGCGCTTACCTACGTATTCTGGTGGGGCAAACATATCGATGGCATCTTTGGCTTTGCAGGCCTTAGTCTAGAGACCTTGCTATACCGTTCCTATTTCTCCTCGGAAGGCATGTTTGGTCAGATCGCTCGTATCTCCTGGACCTACGTATTTATGTTCATCCTGTTTGGTGCGTTTCTGGTTAAATCAGGGGCAGGGGACTTTATTATTGATCTGTCCCGTTGTGCTGCTGGACGTTTTGTCGGGGGGCCGGGCTTTGTCGCAGTACTGGGCTCGGGTCTGATGGGGTCAGTATCTGGTTCTTCCGTAGCGAATACCGTATCAACCGGTGTTATCACCATTCCATTGATGCGTAAGGCGGGTTTCCCTGCACGTTTCTCCGCAGGTGTTGAAGCAGCCGCTTCAACAGGTGGGCAGTTGATGCCACCCGTGATGGGGGCGGGGGCATTTATTATGGCCTCTTACACGCAGATCTCTTATCTGGATATTATTGCGATTGCAGCACTACCTGCGTTGCTTTACTTCCTTTCTGTTGGCTTCTTTGTTCGTGTTGAAGCTAAACGTAGCCACGCCCATGCGGTTGAACTGGATACTCGTCCAATTGGTGAGGTATTTAAAGAGGGCTGGCACTTCCTATTGCCGCTGGTGGTTCTGGTTGCACTGTTGATCTATGGATTCACGCCAACCTATGCGGCGGGTCTGTCCATTATCTCTGTAATTGTTTCTTCATGGTTGTCGAAACATCCAATGGGCTTCAAGGATATCCTTGATGCGTTAGCGCAGGGCTCCAAAAATATGGCAACAACGTCAATGCTGCTGATCTCAGTTGGATTGGTGGTGAACGTGGTTGCGATGACGGGTATCGGTAATACCTTCTCGTTGATGGTGACAGATTGGGCTGGTGGTAGTTTGTTCATCACACTAGTTCTGGTCGCGCTTGCTTCCCTTATTTTAGGTATGGGCCTGCCGGTAACAGCAGCTTATATCGTATTGGCTACACTCTCAGCGCCTGCTTTATACGGTCTGATGGCGGAGAGCCGACTGATCGATCTGATGGTGGCGGGAGGTCTGCCTGAAGCTGCACGTATGATCTTTATGTTGGTTGATCCTGAGAAAGTCGCTCTGCTGACAGCTCCGATGTCTGAAGCAGACGCTAAAGCAATGCTGGCCTTGGTTCCAACAGATTTTAAAGGTCAGTTGATGGAGCAGGCAATGCCAGCAGAAACACTGGCGATGATTCTGCTGTCTGCGCATATGATCATCTTCTGGCTATCTCAGGATTCCAATGTGACGCCTCCTGTTTGTCTGACAGCATTTGCCGCTGCTGCAATCGCTAAAACGCCACCAATGGCAACCGGGTTTACTGCATGGAAAGTAGCTAAAGGGCTTTATATTGTTCCGCTACTGTTTGCGTACACCAACTTTATTGGTGGTACCGCAACAGAAGTATTCTCAATATTTGTCTTTGGTGTTTTCGGGTTATATGCTTTCGTCGGTTTTATGGAAGGTTTCCTGGAAGGCAAACTGAATATTCTGTTCCGGATCCTGTGTGGTGTTTGTGCCGTGGTACTGCTCTGGCCGCACGGAGGTTTAATGCTGAACCTGATCGCGATAGGTGTTTTCGTAGCGATCTTTTTGATCAGCCGCAGAAATGCAGATGATAATTCGGTGAGTGCCCAGCAGACCAGCGTCTAATCTGGAACTCAATTTGGAAAGGCAAGTGTGACTGAAGTAGCGGTTAAACCTCTTATGTCAGAGAAAAAGATCTACGATTTTATTGTGATTGGTGGTGGTATTCTGGGAATGTCTACTGCGATGCAACTGCAGAAAAAGTATCCAGGAAAGTCAGTGCTGGTGGTGGAGAAGGAGAGTAGCCCTGCTCAGCATCAGACAGGTCACAACTCCGGCGTGATCCATGCGGGGGTTTATTACAAGCCAGGAAGTCTGAAAGCCAAATTCTGTAAGGAAGGTAATCAGGCGACCAAAGCGTTTTGTCGTGAACATGAGATCCCTTTTGATGAGTGCGGTAAGCTGCTGGTGGCTACTGATGCGCAGGAACATGAGCGTATGAAGGCGCTGGTTACCCGCTGCGAAGAAAATGGCATCGAAATTGAGGTGCTGGATCAGGAGCAACTAAAACAGCGTGAGCCAAATATCGCAGGAGTCGGCGCTATATTTGTACCATCCACCGGTATTGTCGATTACACCCGTATCACGGAGAAGATGGGGGAAATGGTCAAAGAAGAGGGTGGGGAGATCCGTTTCAACACTGAAGTTACCTCGATTGAAACTTTCCACGACCGCGTGACAATCTTTACTGACAACGGCCGCTTCCAGTCCCGTTATCTTGTTGCTTGTGTAGGGCTGCATTCTGATCGTATTGCGGAAATGATGGATCTGGAGCCCGATTTCCGGATTATCCCGTTCCGAGGCGAATACTTCCTACTGGATGAACAGCATAACCAGATAGTTAATCACTTGATCTATCCGATTCCTGATCCAGATTTGCCTTTCCTGGGTGTGCATCTAACTCGAATGATTGATGGCACGGTTACCGTAGGCCCTAATGCGGTGCTCGCGTTTAAGCGTGAGGGTTACAAGAAAACGGATATCAGCCTGCAGGATAGTTTCTCAATGCTAACCTATCCGGGCATGATCAAACTGTTGATGCGCCATTTTCGTGCCAGCATCAATGAGTTGAAAAACTCGCTGTCAAAATCAGGTTATCTCAAACTGGTTCAGAAATACTGCCCTTCGTTGCAGTTGAACGATCTGAAGGCCTACCCTGCAGGTATCCGTGCTCAGGCGGTTTCCAGTAATGGGGACGTGGTAGATGATTTTCTGTTTATGAATACTCAGCGATCACTGGTGGTATGTAATGCGCCATCTCCTGCTGCGACTTCAGCAATTCCTATTGGAAAACATATTGTGGAGAAGCTTTCTGAGCTGGTGGTTGATGAATAGTTAATGGGTATCGAATTCATTAATCATCGGAAGGTGTCAAAGTGATAAGCTCGCTAGGATTGCGGGCTTGAGCATGTGCAACTAGAAATTGTTTACACACATTGCACCAGTCAGCTGATTCTGACTTACCCAGATCTTCCAGCTCTTCTAACGTTAGATTGCCTTCTGACTCGAAAATCACTTTCGTGCACTTCTCGCAATGCTTCATCATTCTTCCTTAACTATTTCCTAACTTAGCTATTAGCCAATACTAATGTATTGTTACACACTGTTTTATAAGAAATATTCCTATTTTTTATAAAGTTATCCCAAAGTTGAAGGAGGAAAATTCAACTTTTTCGTGTTACACATAACTAGAGAGTTTGTTGTATATCGTGGGAGTTATAGATGGGAGCTTTTATTGCAGGGATACTTATCTTCATAGCCTTTATCGTTTTGATTCGCCACAGGAAAAGAAAGCGTACCCAGCACCGTGAACAGTTGATTGATAGTTACCGCTTCCCTGATCGAATCAGTGAAAAGCTAAAACAGAGCTATCCCCACCTAACCGATGAAAACATAGCTCAGGTTATTCAGGGGCTACGAGAGTATTTCCATATCTGCAATATGGCTGGCAAACGTAGAATGGTAGCGATGCCTTCCCAGGTTGTGGATCTAGCCTGGCACGAGTTCATTCTTTTTACACGACACTATGAACTTTTCTGCAAACAGGCGCTTGGCCGTTTCCTTCATCATACACCTGCCGAGGCGATGCAATCACCGACTCAGGCTCAGGATGGGATCAAAAGGGCCTGGCGCTTGGCCTGCACCAGAGAAGGTATCAATCCGGAATCACCCGCAAGACTGCCCCTATTATTCGCACTGGATGCCAATTTGGGGATTAAAGACGGTTTTACATATGTCCTGAACTGCAAAAAACTTGCTGATAACGGTTACTGTGCCAGCCATATCGGTTGCGGCGGAGGATGTTCAGGCGGCTGCGGTGGTGATTCAGATTCCGGCTGTAGCGGTGGAGGCTGCGGCGGGGATTAAAAGCTTCTCTGTATTAAGAGAAGGGGTTCAGAGCCGATTCAGTTACACTGTTTATTATTGCCCAGATTATTTTTTTTAAGGAATAGTTATGTTGAACAACGCTGTTAAAACTGTAGGTATTATTGGTGTTTCTACGCTGTTTATCGTTGGTTGTGGTGAAGAGGAAAAAGCGCCGGTAGCTGTTCCTGAACAGGCTCCAAAAGTGGAAGCGCCTGCACCTGAAAAATCAGCAATGGATAAGATGAAGGAAGGAGCAAGCCTTACACTCGAAGGCGCTAAAGAAAAAGCTACTGAAGTAGCTGATCAGGTTACAGAAAAATCCTCAGAGATCGCTGAAAAAGCTGGAGATGTGGTTGCTGATGTTTCGCAGAAAGCAAAAGATATGACTGCTGAAACAGTTGATGCTGCTAAGGAACTATCTGATGAATCTATGGATAAAGCCAAAGAATTAGCGGATAAAGCTACTGAAATGGCTAAAGAAGGGGTTGAAGCTGTTAAGGAGTAGACGCAGGTTCAAAACTCAGTGGTTGATCTGACTGTAATTGTCAGATCAACATGTCTTAAAAAAGCCAGAAGCAGACGTTTGAGGCTGCCAGAGTTTGTGTTTTTTTCTTACAGAAAAGGGGGAGACATCATCGAGACATGTGTACCCCATGCTACTGCAGTTCAGGCGCTTATTTTCAGAAGCCGTGTAAAATTTGTTGTTGGTTGATCCTTCCTATTTTCTATCGTGATACATTTTCTAGCTTGTTGATTCACAAGAAGAGCTATCCTGGACGGGATAATTACCTGACCAAAACCAAGGTATTTATAGTGTGAAATATTTGAGCTAAAAAAGTTTTGAAGATCCTGCACCAGCGCCTTAACAGTCACGCCATGATTGGCCAAAATGCTTTCTATCGTTGGTAAATTGCTCATATTGTATTCACCAAAGTAAGAGACTCTAGACCGTTCAATTGCATGTTCCAGTCCATGAGGGTTTACCCCTTGCCTCGTATTCTCGAAGCAGCGTAATAGTTCTAATTCTAAATCTAAAGAATACACATCATGAACAAGTAAGATATTTTCTATCGTAGACATCGTCATACCCTCCTGATTCTCTGCCCTATGCTCTACATAAAGCTGCTAAATAGCTTTTAAGGACGTATCAACCTATTGATAAATTCGCCGACTACTTCACGGCTTTGCTTACTTCTTATTGACAAATGTTAGGAGAGATATATTAATTAAACAATAACCATTTAATTGACTAACTGTTTAATAATATGAACAATCTAAAATTGCTCGCACCATTACTGACATTTGCGGAAGTAGTTAACAAACAGTCCTTCACACTAGCTTCACAAAGCCTAGGGATGAGTAAATCTGCAGTGAGTCAGCAAGTTAAGCGATTAGAAGAGCACACAGGGCAACAGCTGTTATCTAGGCACACAAGGGGGATGTCATTAACTGCTGCTGGAGAACGCCTATTAGCTCGGTGTGAGTTATTACAGGAACAAGTTGCTTTGGCGTTTGATGAAATTGCCTATAGCAAAGAAGAGCCATCAGGACCATTTGCTATTACTCTTCCGCATTCTTGCGAAACAAACATTGTTATTCCTGCGTTAAACCAGCTCTGCACAGAGTTTCCAAAAATAGAACCTAGGTTAGTTGTGACAGATCAAACTCAAGATTTAATCCGAGATAAATTAGACGTAGCAATTTACGCAGGTGAGCTAAAAGATAGTAATTATCGTGCTCTTCCTATTGGGGCATCAGATGAAGTGTTTTGTGTCAGTCCAATTTATCTACAAAAACATGGCCCAATCGAAGCATTAGACGATGTTATGAAACAACGCTGGATCTCTGCTCCATGGCAAAGAACACCCATTACTCTCCGCAATAAAAGAGATCTTGGTGATGAACTTCAACTTGATTTGCATAGTACCCTTGAGACCAACACATTAACTAGTACCCTTGATATGGTGCTGCGTGAAATGGGGATAGCTCTGCTCCCTGAATTTGTTCTGAAAAATGAGTTTAAGAATGGACGCTTAGTGAGGTTGCTACCTGAGTATCATGGGAGGCACTGGCCTTTCCACTTGGTGCATCGATTCCATGGAGAAAAGCCCGCACATATCACTCGTTTTCATCAATTAGTGAAATATTTCTTTGGAAAAACTGACTTGCAGTAACTAATTCTAATGCCTGCTCTGTGCCGTCAGTTGACCAATTCTGCTAAATCAACTTCGGGTATTCGAAACTATGAGATAATAAAACTCGATGATTTTTCCGTCTCCCTACGGATTTATGAACTTTTACTATTGGTTAGGTTCTATAGAACACTGTTCTGACCTAGAATAGTTAAGGATTCTCACTCGCACAGCATACGATAAGATACAAGTAATGCAGGTAAAACTCTCACAATTACATAAAGCGATTGCAGCACTATTGATGCTGTTTTTTGTCGTTTATTGTTCTGTGGGTGTATGTACCAATATGCTTTCATCGTCTTTACCCCCTGTGAAATCAGCTACTGCAGAGCCTGCTCATGCTCATCACCACCAGATGGCGAGTAGCGGTACTGTGCAACAGCAGGCAGGGCATTGCGAAGAATCTGGGAGTTGTGAGTGGAGCATCAATCCGGTTGCCGACCCTGTATCTTCTCTGGATTCACCGGCGGGCTTTTTCCTTGCCTATCTGGTAACAGCGGTTTGTGCGCTATTTCT
>NZ_JAAEQH010000376.1 GCF_024231755.1 Neptuniibacter sp. | reverse complement strand
CACCACCACCTCAGGAAGCACAGAACTCTGCACCGGTAGCAAATGCCGGTAATGATCAGAATGCGTTAACAGGCACAGTTGTGACCCTTGATGGCAGTGCCAGTTCAGACGTTGATGGAGATACACTTTCTTACGCTTGGACGCTTACAACCTTACCCTCCGGTAGCACTGCTATTTTGACAAACCCAACTAACGTTTCGCCAACCTTCACAGCTGATGTGGATGGCACATACGTTGTGCAATTAATCGTTAACGATGGAACTGTCGACAGTGCAGCAGATACAGTCTCTGTAATTGCGGCAACTGAGAACTCTGCACCTGTAGCGAATGCCGGTAATGATCAGAATGCGTCAACAGGCACAGTTGTGACCCTTGATGGCAGTGCCAGTTCAGACGTTGATGGAGATACACTTTCTTACGCTTGGTCGCTTATAACCTTACCTTCTGGTAGCAATGCTATTTTGACAAACCCAACTAACGTTTCTTCAACCTTCACAGCTGATGTGGATGGCACATACGTTGCGCAATTAATCGTTAACGATGGAACTGTCGACAGTGCAGCAGATACAGTCTCTGTAATTGCGGCAACTGCGAACTCTGCACCTGTAGCAAATGCCGGTAATGATCAGAATGTAACGGCGGGTACTACGGTGTTTTTAGACGGTAGTGGTAGCACCGACGCTGACGGTGATGGATTATTTTATTCTTGGGATTTTGTTTCAAAGCCGACTGGCAGTCTTTCTGAATTTGATGACGCGACGACGGTAAACCCTAGCTTCACGCCGGACTTAGATGGAAGTTATGTAATCAGTTTACTAGTAAATGACGGTATTGAAGACAGTGACCCAGACACTCTTACCGTAGACGCTGTGCAACCAAGCGTAAAACTGTTTAGGGAAAGTGGGCTTATCAATCCAGTATTCAATGAAGTATCTTTGCCATATTCGTCTAATTCTACAGTGAGTGCCAATGTGATGGGAATTCCAACGCCAACTACGTACACTCTTGATACATTTAGGATTGTTGCAGAAGCGCAAAGTTTTACTATCATCAACCTCACTGCGACTGATGGGACAGGTCAAGTAGTACCAACTATTTCTAATTTATCTGAAGGATTAGTATTAGCCGATGGAGTAGCAGTAGAGTTCGAGTTAGCCTCTCCATTAACAGGTGGGGCCACTGTATCGCTGAATTACAGTTTTGAGATTCAGGAAACAGGGGAAACTTTCTCCGCAAGTTATACCTTTACAAGTAACTAAAACCTCAGCTAAGCATGATTATCAGTTGCCCCCACACGAAAGTGTGGGCGATTGATAATCAACTTCTTTTAGGTTTCCAATTGATTGCTTCTCTCGCTCGAAAATGAAAGGTGAACCCCCTTTTTAATTTTGGTTGGCAGATTCGATAGCTGAATTTTTGCTAATCGACGGAGGTACCAATTAAAAATACCGTTCATCAAACTCAGCCGCTAACAAATAATGATTACCTTTTCTAAACGACGTGAAAAACCGCTTTGCATCATTTTGCAGACAGCCTGAAACTATTTCTCTAAAGTCTCCTTCGCTCATAGCTGAAACTAGAAAGCTAAGTCATGAAGGTCTGCTTTACGTACATTTGAGCCGCACAGTATGTGTTTTTTTGTTAAACAACACATACTAATTATGAACATAAAAAAACCTGCATAAAGCAGGTTTTTTCTCTTTAAGCTAATGACTAAAGCGTGCTTATTGATTTGCACCAGCAACCGCTTCTTTAGCCAATTGCGTAATACGTGCCCAATCACCCGCTTCAATGGCATCATCTGGTGCTAACCAAGAACCACCCACACACTTCACGTTGTTTAGTGCAAGATAGTCATTGTAATTGTTAGGGCCAATGCCACCCGTTGGGCAGAATGTTACATCAGGGAATGGGCCACTAATTGACTTAATTGCTTTAACACCACCTGAAGCTTCCGCTGGGAAGAATTTCATATGGGTGTAACCTGCATCTTTCCCTTTCATTAGGTCGGAGGTAGACGAGATACCAGGAATAAGTGGAATTTCTGCGTCCATACCGGCTTTAAGCAAATCTGCGGTCATACCAGGGCTGATGGCAAATTTTGCGCCCGCTTCCACAACCGCCTTAAGTTGTTGTGCGTT
>NZ_JAAEQH010000375.1 GCF_024231755.1 Neptuniibacter sp. | reverse complement strand
GTTTCTGGTGTTTGATGAAGCTGACCGTATGCTGGATATGGGTTTTAAGGATGAAATCAAAGCGGTGATTAGTAAGTTGCCTAAGCGGGATAAGCAGCCAAGACAGACGCTGCTTTTTTCGGCAACGCTCAGCGATAATATCTACAAATTCAGTAAGAATCTGCTTTCCAGCCCCGAACTTATTGAGGTTGACCAGCGCAACTCCACTGCGGAAGATGTTGAGCAGATAGTCTACAACTGCGATCCTGATCGCAAGCTCGCAATCGTGACCCACTTAATTAAGAGCAGCAACTGGTCGCAAGTAATGCTCTTCAGTCGTACTAAGCAGGGGGCTGATGATCTGGCAAAAAAACTCTGTAGCGATGGTATTCAAAGTGAAGCGATACACGCTGATAGAAGCCAAACTGTCCGAGAAAAAGCATTAGCTGAATTTAAAAAGGGCTGTGTGCAGGTACTTGTGGCCACAGATGTTGCAGCGCGTGGGGTCGATATCAACCAGCTGGCCTGTGTGATCAACTATGAGATGCCTTACAAAGCTGAGGATTATATTCATCGAATTGGCAGAACAGGACGAGCAGGCAACAAAGGAACCGCTATCTCACTTTTGGTTGAAGAGGAAAACTATCTGCTTGAAGAGATAGAGGCCCTTCTTGATGAGCGTTTGCCGCAGCAGTGGTTGCAGGGCTTTGAACCTGATCCTTTGCGGGTGATAGATGTATCGAGAAAAAACAGTAAAAGTGCCCAGAAGCGTCGTGCGAAGCAGCGGGCTTTAGGTAAAAAACGTCGTTAACCGATTAGTTGAACTGCATGGTCGCCAGTGCGTTTCTGAATAGGAATATCGGCTTTAAGAGTCGTTGCCCTAAATATGTGACCTGCTGATACGGTAATGGAGACGGTGGTATTAAAAGAAGGAGAAGGCACCGAAAGATCGATGCCTTAAAGGTAATGAGTCAGAAGCAATTACTTGCTCTGTTCAACCATGTATTCGACGGCTGATTTGATCTGCTGATCGCTACATTTACCACAATCACCCTTAGCTGGCATTTTATTGAAACCCTGAATGCTCAGTTGAGTCATGCTATCAATGCCTTTACTTTCCAATGCTACCCAGGCTTCTTTGTCGCCAATTGCTGGAGCACTTGTTACAAAGCCCATTACGCCACCGTTGTGGCAAGCGGAGCAGACTTGCTCAAATATTTCACTGCCCGTGCTATTTGAAGTGATGCCATCATCGCTTGGACCGCAGCCTGTCATGAATGCTGCGGATGTAACTAAACCAACCATGGCAATAGATTTTTTAAACATTGTATTTTCCTAGAACTTGTCATTAAAAGTAATCATTTGGCCTGATATATATGGCTTCAAGCCTTATTATTTGCGCGCATCCTGCCTTATCTTTTTCCCACTGACAAGTTCAAATAGGGCATTTAGAAAGAGATAACTTACCCTTAGAAACAAAAAAAGCCCCGGTTAGGGGGCTTTGGGGACGTGGACAGCTAATTAAATTTCCACGTTAAGAGCTCTAACAGTTTCCATGTTGATGTACTTATCTGTTGGCAGCTTGTTGTCAGACTGGAACTTATTCACAGCAGACATTGTTTCGCGACCAATCACGCCATCAATGTTACCTGGGTTGTAACCCTTAGCGTCCAGAGCGCGCTGAATATCCATGATTGTTGTGCGAGTCATGTTGGTTTCACACAGAATAGAACGCCATTCCATGAAGCCTTCCTGATCAAGTTTCTGCAGCGATACAGTTTTGTATTCGGCAGGAATCTCTGTACGTTTTTCCTGAGCTGGAGAAACCAGTTTAGTCACGCTAACAGTTTCGTATTTAGCTGGGATCTCAACTTTCTGAGAGCCTGCTTCCTGCAGTACAACCTGGCGTTTAACCGTTTTGTACTGAGCTGGAGTTTCTGTCAGACAGATCTGATTACCAGTACGTGTCGTCGCTGGGTGTTCACGGTTGTGAACTTCATGCCATACGAAACCAACACCTGCTACCTGCTTAGTTACAGCAATATCTTTGTATTTAGCAGGAACTGTACGGCGAACTTCCTTCGCTTCGGAAACCAGTTCTTTTACACGAACAGTTTTGTATTCTGCAGGGATCTCGATTTCACGAGTGGTTGCTTCTGAAACAAGTACACGTTTGCTGATTGTTTTGTACGTTGCAGGTACTTCAACCAGACACATGATTTCGCCAGTAGCTTCATCGATTTTCTGGATTGGGCCTGTGCCTTTCTTCCAGGTAGTGTGCGCTGGTACGTCAATAACCTGTTCCGTAACAGTCTTGTATTTAGCAGGTACTTGTTCGATGCGAGAGCTAGCTTCCTTAACCAGAACCTGTTTTTCTACCCAACGGTATTCTGCAGCTTCTGTTTCAACAACATCGTAAGCTTCGCTTACCAGCACAGATTCGTTAACTTTCTCGAATTTGGCTGGTGTGTAGTGTTCGTGGAAGCACATGCCAGGTGTTGCTGCATCAAGGTTGATACCGTGATCAGCTGCAGCTTTCAGCAGCTGTTCGCTTGCTGGAGCGCTGCCTGGAGCTAAGGCAACCTGCCACTGAGTGCCGGCTTCTCGAACCAGCTTCTTCTCTGTTTCGTAACCGTATTTAGCAGGTACAGCTACCATTCGGTGGCTTGCTTCCTGAACAAGTACAGTTTCTTTAACGGTTTCGTATTTTGCAGGGATTACATCAACTTTCTCACTGGCTTCTTTAACCAGCAGGGTTTCTGTGTAGTTCTGGTAAGTCGGTTCTACCCATACACGTGCGTAACATTCGCCAGTTTTTGCGTTTGGTGGCAGAAGCTCATCTTCACCGTTTGCTGTATTTGCATTAGCACGAGCTAGTGCATCCTGAGCCTGGGCTTCACGCAGGGAAACCTGCTTCTCACGCTCAACCAGCTCTTTATTCATTTTTTCCAGCTCTTCAGCTGAATACATAGATGATTTAGGGTCGTTAGCGCTACAAGCAGCTAGCAGAACAGCAAGTGACAGGGTGCTGAGTTTTGCGACACCTTTGGTTGAAATAACCATGATCTCTCCTGATTGTTTTGGGGTTCCTTAAGTGTGTTTGGAGATAATAGGCGCTGAACCTTAAGCCCAGCTGTATGGACTGAGAAATGTTTGTTGAAAGACGGTTTTTAATCTAAAGTCTGACTCGGCCGACTGCTTAGGCCTATAAAATGTAATAGTTATCCGCGATAAGAGTGAGTTTTATGTCAGTTAATTTGGGGCAGAAAATACAGGACCTTTATAGTTCGTTTGGTGATCTCTCCGGCATCACTATCGAATTGCATAAGCAGTTAATAGCGGTTGCTGTTCATAACAAATCAGCCAAGGCGACATTGTTTTTACAGGGTGCTCAGTTAGCTGAATACCAGAGACTCGGAGAAGAACCCGTATTGTGGATGAGTGACCAGTGTGATTTTAAGGCTGGTAAGTCCCTACGCGGTGGTATCCCTATCTGTTGGCCTTGGTTCGGTAATTTAGAGTTTAATCCTGAAGCAGTGAAATCGCAGTTTTCTGGTGAGATGCCTGCCCATGGTTTTGTCCGTGAGAGGGAATGGAGCCTGGATAGGGTTAATTCTGTTGATGAATATACAACGGAGCTGTTTCTATCCCTTGATGTTGAACCTGACCCGGAGCGGCCTTTCTGTGCGAGACTGCAGCTCAAAGTAAGTATCGGCCAAGAGCTAGAGCTTGAATTCAGTGTAAGTAACACGGGTGATAAAACGTTTAGTTTTACATCAGCATTACATACCTACTTCAGTGTCAGCCATATCGAGAGAGCTGAGATTCATGGATTGGAGCAAAAGACGTATTTAGATACATTAAATGGCTGGCAGTCAAAGACAGATGCCGATGATTTGCAGATCAATTCTGAAGTAGACCGGGTGTACCCAGATCTTAATAAGTCTACAGTGCTTAAAGACTCAGGGTGGGATAGAGCTATACAGATCGAAGCTGAACATTTCCCGGATATGGTTGTTTGGAATCCTTGGATTGATAAGGCAAAGCGTCTGAGCCATTTTGCAGATGAGGCCTATCAAGAAATGATCTGTATGGAGTCTGCACAGATCTTAGATAATTATCTTACTCTTAAGCCGGAAGAGCAGTTCAAAGCATCGATCATAATCCGATCTGAGTAACTCACATATTGTCGCAGATCTCAGGGATGAGCTCTGGACTGGCAGGTTTGCTATAAAAATACCCTTGCCCATAATCGCATTGATATTGCTTTAGCAGATGTGCCTCCTCAGCTTCTTCAATCCCTTCTGCGACTACGCTCAAACCTAAGTTATGGCCTATATCGATCATGCTTTTAATCAAGTGACCGCTGGTAGCGTCGTTCAGAATGCGGCATGTGAAGCTGCGATCAATTTTAAGCGTTTGAATCGGCAGTTGTTGCAGATGACTAAGTGAAGAGAGTCCTGTGCCGAAGTCATCTAGGGCGATTGATACCCCATTTTTGTTCAGTTCAGGAAACATTTGTTGTGTTTCCTTGATGATGTGCATGGCAGTATCCTCAGTCACCTCGATGAGAAGAAGGCCTTTTTGAAGCTGATATTTTTCAAGAGATGACCGAATGATCTGAACCAGATCAAGTTTGTACATTGATGGAGAAATGTTCACCGATACAGGCAGTGGGCTGAACCCTTGCTTTTTCCATTCCGCTATTTGACGGCATGTTTCATCAATGACCCAGAGTCCAAGTTTATCAGCGAGACTATATTGCTCGGCAATAGAAACAACTTCCAAGGGGGATATGGCACCGTAATGGCTGTGAGTCCAGCGCAGTAAAGCCTCCATGTAGACAGCTTTATCACTGTCTAGAGCTACAATTGGTTGAAATACTAAATGTAGTTTTTGATGTTCGATCGCCTCTCTTAGGTCTTTTTGTAACTGCTGCGTGCGATTTATCTCAGAATCCATTTCAAAATCAAATAGCGTATGCTTTGATGAAGGGGAGTGGTCCTTCGCTTTATACATAGCTATATCAGCTCGGGTTAAAAGCTGGCTTGGAATTCGTCCATGGTCAGGGAAACTAACGCTGCCAATGCTACCCCCTATGTGGCAGATGTGATTGTCGATGTAAAACTCAGTTTCTAATGCCTGAATAACTTCATTGGCCACTTCGTTTAGCTTCTGGTTACCCTTTATGTCTGGTTGGAGAATCGCGAATTCATCCCCGCCTAAGCGACAGGTCAAACAGTTGTGTTTCTCATCAACTTTTTTCAGGCGTTCTGCTACAGCTTGTAATAAGTAATCACCGGTATGGTGGCCTAACGTATCGTTAACATCTTTAAAGCCATTTAGATCTAGCAAGTGTAAAGCGAATGGTTGTGGTTGCTGTACTTGTGTCACGAGTATTTTTTTCAGGAAAGCGCGGTTAGGCATTCCGGTTAGGCTGTCATGTTCAGCCATATGACGGTTTATTCTGTTTTCTTTTAGTACCATTAGTAGGAGTAGAGTACCGGCCATGATTAACCCAAACATCAACCAGATCAGCTGTTGCTGAAGTTCTGATACCCGCTTATCGACCCGAAGGCGGGAGTCGCTATGGAGATGGTAGTTTTCAATTGAAAGTTTTTCGATCGCCTTCAAATGAGGAGCGAACTGCTTTTGAATATCAGTAGCTAGTGCTGGATTACCAGGAAGTTCATTAAAGATGGTGTGTTCTAGAGATTTAACCTCAGAGAACGAGTTATCTAATAGCTGGATTGCACCATCAATCCTACTAATATCCTTGGCATCAACCCCTTGAAGCACTACAGGAAAGCGGCTCCATAAAATGTCGTAATGTTCGACTAGTTTCTGGTGCGTAGAATGGTCTGCAAGGAACAGCGTAAGGGCTTCATGAAAACGTCTTGTTTCGGCACGAAGTTGGAAAAGAGTCCAGACACTCGTGTTGTATTGTGCATCAAGTATAGATTTAGATTGCTTTAGCTGCGTTAAACTGACAATTGCACTGACAAAAAAGAATAGAACGATTGGTATCAACCAAAAGCTCTTGAGCTGTAGCAGTCTGCTTGGGAGGTGCCGTGAGAGCATTATTTAATCTCGATATGAGTTAACTGCCAGATCATTCTTCCCGTATGAATTTCTGCATTCAATTCAGGGTATTTATCATGGGGTAGCAATAGCCATAGGGGGCCTTTATCTCTGATAGACATGGTCTTGCCGTCAGTCTGCCATGCAAGTATGGGCTGATACTTGTTGATATATGCAGCATCAAGATCAATCGCATAATCGTTCAATGCAGTAAGGCTTATAGAGGAGCCTTGAGCGCCAACATGTTCGAGAACAGCCGAGAGAAGAGGTCCATGGTATTCATGTGCAGAATCATCCCAGCGCGTTTGAAGGGTAAACGTATCGCTTCTGAGTTGCTTTAATTGCTCCAGATCGAATTCGACAATCTCGTTGCTCTGAGAATTTTGAATTTTGCCTGTGATGGTGAGTATCACTTTTCCTGTTGGTGCAGGCAGGGTGCCTGAGTAACAACTAACAGAAAACACTGCTAGCAGTATGGCTAGTAACTTGTTCATGCACAGAACCTTATTGGTACTCATTATTTTTATAGTTTTGTAATAAGTAGCAGATCTGGATAGTGCTTTCTAATGCCTGTTTAATATAAGTTTATGAGTATTGCTTATGTATTGAGTTCGCAAGTGCTGCAGAGGGGATCAATAAATAATCATGAAACATAATCAAGGTTAGAGTGTTTAAATTTGGCCTGTGTTTATTGATCTATTGGGCTTTTGTTTATTTTGTGTGTTTTAATTCTGAATGAAGGCAGGTCTTAAACCAGCTTCACCATAATATCGTGCAGGACATTTGCCGCCTGATGCAGGAAGCGGGAACCATCCATTAGATGATGATATATCTCTCGCTTACGCAGCATCTCTGCTGTGACTTCACCCTGGAAAAGATCGATAAGACTGTGGCGATAGAGGCGCTCTATTCGTCTGTGAGCGTGTCTGGCTGTCTGGGCTTCTTTTTCACAGTCTGCAGGATAGGTGCCTAAGGCTTTAAAGCCCCGTTCGAGCGCTTCAGAACCAGACAAAAGCTCGTCTAGAATCCTGCGCATATGATCGTCGGGCTCTACCTGAAGATCCAGCATTTCGTTAATGGTGCTTTTGCAGTGGGTGATAATCCAATCCAGAGCTGCAATAGCGCGGTAGATATCCTCTCTATCAATTGGCGTTGAAAATGCGCGGTTAAGTTGGTGCTGATTACGGATTTTTAGAGTATCAGCTGCATGTTCATCTTCGGCCAGTATCTGAGCGAGTTCCGGATCTGCGTGTTCCATGTACTGGTGTAGATTGCGGATGGTGAGGGTGACCATCTCGCTTTGCTCTGCGAGCAAGTTGAAGAAATCTGGGGGAGTGGGAATCAGCCGATCAAGTAACTGCTGGATAAAGCCTTTTTTTTCAAGCTGACTCATAACGAATCCTTACGCCAAACCAATAATTGAGAGAAAAGCAAAACTTACCACCGCGACTAGGGCTGCACCTGGGATAGTTAGAATCCAGGTTAGGGCGATCTCTTTTGCCTTAGCCCAGCGAACCGCCTTGGGTCTTTCTGCAGCACCTATTCCCATAATAGATGAAGACACTACATGTGTTGTAGAAACAGGCGCCCCAATCATTGAGGCAAGAAAAATCACGCCGCCAGAACTGGCCTGCGAGTTAAAAGCATGTAGCGGTCTGATTTTATAAATCGCGAAGGCCAGAGTCCGTACTATTCTCCAGCCCCCCAATACCGTACCCAGAGTAATTGCGAATGCGCATGTAAGCATTACCCATAGGGGTACTTCAAAACTATCTATCTCGCCGCTGAGCAACAAACATAAAGTAAGAATACCCATGCTTTTTTGCGCATCGTTTGCACCATGAGCAAAAGCTAAAGCAGAGGTGGAAATCCATTGAGCGCCACGTAACTCGCGATTAATAAGAGGGCTTGCTGCGCGGAACAGAAAGAGCATCAGGCGCTGCAGAATAAAGCCAACCCAAAGACCTGCTAAAGGCGATAGCACCAAAGCTAGAAGAACTTTGGTAACTCCAGTGATATGTCCTTCTGCTAGTTGCTGAAAGCCCCATACGACATGTTCTGGCCCAACAGAAACTACAACTGCACCTGCCAGCCCACCAACCAGTGCGTGGGACGAAGATGAGGGGAGGCCACGCCACCAGGTAATGAGATTCCATGCTGTAGCCGCAAAAAGACCGCAAATCACCACTGAAAGCGAGAGTTGTGCTGGCATATCGTCGAGAACAACAAACTTACCTATAGTATTTGCCACTGCGGTACCGCCCAAAACGGGGCCAAGAAAGGTAAAAGTGCCGACAATCAGGACAGATTGGCGTGGGGTCATCGCACGCGAAGCGATAACTGAAGCGACCATATTTGAAGCATCGTGAAAGCCGTTGGTGAAATCAAAGATAAGCACCATTAGGGTGGCTAAAACAATGTAGAGCCAGAATAGATCCATGTTCTTAGGCTACTGCAGAAACAACAGTTCTTACTATAGCGAAGAAATGAGGTAGGGGGACAGGTTTAAACCTGTCCCAAATGTATTCTTCAGCCTTCAAGTTTGCTTAGCTGCTTGTAGTTCTGGATGCCGCTGATCTGGTCTTCAGCGTGGTGGTTTACATAGAGAACAGTGGTTTCACCGCTGGCACAGATCTTCTCAATTAGCGCCAGAACCAACTGGCGGTTAATATCATCCAGACCCAGACATGGCTCATCCAGAATCAACAGAGTAGGGTGTTTAACCATAGCACGGGCGATCAATAGCAGACGCTGATCACCAAAAGATAGCTGATTGTAAGGCTGGTCGGCACGATCTTGCATGCCTAGCAATTGGAGCCACTGATCAGCAACCTGTTTCTCTTTGTCACTACTCTTGGTGTACATACCAATACTGTCGTGGAAACCAGAGATGATTACATTACGTAGGCTGATACTGACACGGTATTCCCACTGCAGAGCAGTAGATACATATCCGATGTACTGCTTTATCTGCCAAATAGTTTCGCCGTTACCACGCTGCATACCAAAAACAAAAATATCGTTGGTGTAACATTGTGGATGGTCGCCTGTGATCAGATTCAGCAGGCAGGTTTTACCACTACCATTAGGGCCGCTTAGTTGCCAATGTTCACCGGGATTAATGGTCCAGTCGAGCCCATCAATCACCTGATTATCTGCATACGCCACTTTGATATTGCTCAGGCGTACCAGCGGATCTTCAGGGTTTAAAGCTGGTGGACGGTCGGAATCATCAGTTTCAGGCACTTCAAGATCAGTTGTTTTCAGGTGAAGAAGTTGATAAAGGTTGTCGTAAGCCTGTTTGTCATTCACATCTACGGTGTGATGCAGCTGGCCTTTATCCATGTAAGCAACATGGGTGATGAAATTCGGCATCTCATCAAAGCGGTTCAGAACAAGCACCATGGGAACCGTATCAACCTGACTGGCAAGAAGCTCGTTCAGCATCGCCATGGAATCAACATCCAGACCATCAAAAGGCTCATCCAGAATCACAAGGCCCGGTTTATTTACCAGCGCGCGGATGAGCATGATCTTGCGGGTTTCGCCGGTAGATAGCTTACGGAAACTGCGTTCCAGCATATGTTCAAGTTTGAACTTACCAATCAGCTCTTCAAGCAGATCAGCATCAAAATCTGGGTTGTCGTTTTTTCCTTCTTCAAGGATTTCACGAACAGGGGTGCCCTCAGAGATAACGTCCATAATATCGGCGTCATCTTTCTTTAACTCACGTTCTATCAGCTCAGCCTGAGCCTCAAAAGAGACCAGCTCTACGCGTTCAGGCAATCCTGTTATCGAGCCTGAAGTCTTCTCGCCGGCGCCCGCCAGAATCGCAGACAATGCTGACTTACCGGAGCCATTGGTGCCGGTAATAACCCAGTGCTGGTTTGTTTCCAGAGTCCAGTTGATATTGGAAAGGGTGAATGATTCACCAAATTCAGCGCTGTAATTTTCGACGATGATTTTGTTCATGGTTCTAATAAATAGCTCGATAAAACGCAGTAAAAGGGCAAAAAAAAGCCAAGGCCAAAGGCCCTGGCTTTATCTTTCCATCTAGAAGAAATCTTTAAGTAATAATAACTTATACGATCTTCTTCATGTCAGCCATGTGGCCGCGCAGTACTTTACCAATTGCTTCAACTGGGTGTGAACGCAGTGCTTCGTTAACTTCGATCAGACGAGCGTTATCAACGCCAGTGTCTGTTACATCCAGACCCTTACCGATAACGTCTGTTTCGATGCCTTTCATGAAGTCGCCCAATAGAGGCAGGCACGCGTGGTTGTACAGGTAGCAACCGTACTCTGCAGTATCAGAGATAGTCGCGTTCATTTCGTACAGTTTCTTACGTGCGATTGTGTTAGCAATCAGCGGAGTCTCGTGCAGAGATTCGTAGTAAGCAGATTCAGCAATGATGCCCGCTGCTGTCATTGTTTCGAATGCCAGCTCAACACCTGCTTTAACCATAGCAACCATCAGGATGCCGTTGTCGAAGAATTCTTGCTCAGAAATCTCTACGTCGCCTGCTGGAGTCTTCTCGTAGTTAGTCTCAGCAGTTTCCGCACGCCAGCCCAGAAGGTTTTTGTCATCGTTCGCCCAGTCTTCCATCATCACGCGAGAGAAAGTACCGTCGATGATGTCATCCTG
>NZ_JAAEQH010000374.1 GCF_024231755.1 Neptuniibacter sp. | reverse complement strand
CTTCAAAGTAACTCATGGTTTCACTCCTGAGTGAATTCAGGGCGACATTGCCCTTCCTTCAGCTTAGAAGCGGAGAACGAGATCAGAATATAATTAATGAGGTGGGGGCGGCACTACTACCGCGGAGCGGTTTAGTCCAATTGTCTTTTCGTGCCTGTCACTAATAACTGTAGGGCGGCATCGTACGTAAACCGGACCTTGGTACTTGAAGCTCGAACACAATGCACAGCTTAAACATGCATCATGCTCAGGGCGTGCTTTCATATATCTACTAGAAGATTTCAGTAGCAATGACCAGCGTATTCCAATTCGATTAACAACAATGATTTCGTCATTGCTTTTCATATCTAAATTTGTAATGCGTGAAACAGGTCTTGAATTCAGAAGTCACAGAGGATAGTACATAGTGTTAATCTTTCCTATATTCCTCTTACCTGCACTATATCGTGCAGCTTGTTGTTTGAACCAGTCACCAAGACCATTAAACAAGGTTTGATATGCGGCAGTCCTCGCGCCATTAGCAAACTTACCACCTGATATCACAGATGCTGTTCCACCAATTACTGCCGACGCTAAAGTGGCACCTATGGCATTGTCTCCCATTGAACCGATCATCGGAGTTCCAGCCCCTTTTGTAAAACCTGCACTAAAGAATCCGTGACCAAATTTTCCGCCTGATAGAGTTGATATAACTCCTCCAACAGCAGCATGACTTGCTATTTGACCTGCAATTTGACCAGAGGTCAGCATATTGCCACCAAATTCATGGAGCCCATTGTAAATTTGGTCAAACTCAGCCGCGCTTGAAGCATCAGCTAATCGGCCCAAATTTGCATCTGAAGCATTCCTAAAATGTTGCCCTATCTGCTGAAAGGCGGCAGCAGAGAATGCTCCAACCAACGCCCCCCTCAAACTACCTGTCGCAATACCTCCAGATACGAAGCCTATTGCTGCTGTACAGAAAAGATCAACACGCCCTAGTAACTCACTCTCATACCTATAAACGACATCGTCCAGAGCAGACGTTACTGTATCAATTGGTCGAACGCCACTACCCAGAATTTCAGAAGCAGCTTTCACAAAAAGGGAAGTCGTTACCACTTCATGTGGTAAAAGAG
>NZ_JAAEQH010000373.1 GCF_024231755.1 Neptuniibacter sp. | reverse complement strand
CTCATTCAAGTAGCGCTGCCAAATTTCCGCATAACTATAGGAAAGTT
The DNA here is from genome assembly GCF_024231755.1 of Neptuniibacter sp. GTDB lineage: Bacteria > Pseudomonadota > Gammaproteobacteria > Pseudomonadales > Balneatricaceae > Neptuniibacter. The sequence continues at coordinate 14,494 of NZ_JAAEQH010000373.1, read as the reverse complement.
CGCTGACGGGAAAATTACTCGCCAACATAACCCTGGTCAGTCCAAACTGACGAATTGCAAAGCTTATAAAGGGCTTTACCTGATCTGCATTCCAGTTCCGATCTACCATCTCCCAACCCGAACATTTGATACTGCATTCAGGCAGATGCGCTAAACGAGTTATTGAGTCTATCCACTCGTCAGACAAGTTTTGCGGAAAGCCGCAATGATTAATAACTACTTTAAGCTTCGGTATCTCTTGAACAACTTCAGCCAGAAGCTTTACTGAAGGAAGATCATCCAATATTAACTGAGCTTCAAAAACCAGTCCGTTATCTGCCAACAGCCTTAGATTTCTCTGAAAGGTTTCCTTAGATAGCAGATCAACGGCCTGTTCATCAAGAATGTGTCTAACCCCTACAACAGATTTAAAAGGCTTTAACTGTGCCAACCTTTCAATAAATTGCGGAGAAGTAAGATCAGCGGATGCTATGGATCTAAAAGGTAGTGAGCAATGTTCTTCTAGCCAAGCAATCTCACGGTGTGGTTGCTCATTATCGAAACCCGCTTCAATGTGCACAAAGCCAGCTAACTGATGAGAGGGGGATAGAATCAGATCTGACTCAAAATAATTCTGACGGATTTTCTCTTTATCAGGCCAGTAAGGAGCATTGCCCTCGTTTAGCCAGAAATAATTGCCCTGCTCCAATGCAAATAGATGCAGATGCGGATCGACAACTTTAACCATTTTCCGCCTATTTGAAATCCTTATTATTGAGCAGTGTAGCCCCCATCAATCACCTGCAAGCTACCCGTAATAAAACGGGCTTCATCACTGGCAAGAAAAGCAACCAGCGCAGCAACCTCTTCCGGTTGGCCGATACGACCGATAGGTTGCAGAGCAGCTTCTTCTGCGTGCACAGCTTCTTTATCAGCACCGCTGCGCTCACAGTACCTGTTGATGGCCTGATGGTATAGAGGTGTTTCTATTGTCCCTGGACAAACAGCGTTAGCCCGAATTCCATACTGAGCGTAATCCAACGCAGTTGTTTTTGCCATAGAAGCAAGCGCAGACTTGCTCAGGTTATAGGCGAAGGAGTTGGTTTTACCGACCAAAGACTGATCCGATCCGATCAGAATAACAGCCCCTGAGTTTTGTGTTCTCATAATCGGCAGTATCGATTTCAACAGATAGAAGGCACCTTTTACATTGATACCCATCAGCCGTTCGAAATCGGCTTCAGAAGTACTTTCTAGATTTGCAGAAAGGTGAATACCTGCGTTCGAAACCACGCAATCGATACGACCAGCGGTGTTCTTAACCTGTTCAATTGCAGCAGAGACCTGAGCCGATTGAGAAACATCACAACAGATAAACTCGCCCTGATCCGATGACTGCAGATCCAGATTAAATACTCGGTAACCATCAGTGGCAAAGCGCTCGACAACCGCCTGACCAATCCCTGCAGATCCGCCTGTTACCACACATACTTTCTGCATAATCCGTATCCTTAACCCTTACCCTTCGGCTATGGCAAACGCTACAACGTATTCTTTTTCATCACTGTAGCTGAGCTGGAAGTTTGTGATTCCCAGTTCGTTCGCTCTCAGTTGTGCACCATCGGATAGTTCAATAAGCGGTTTACCCAGTTCATCTTTGCTTATCTGAATATGCTGCCAACTTACACCACGCCCGATACCGGTACCGAGCGCTTTAACTATCGCCTCTTTGGCAGCAAAACGCTTAGCCAGATATGTAGCCTGATTACGTACCTGTGAATAATGTTCCAATTCCTCGGGCGTCAGAATTCTATCAGGCAGTTTAGGGGTACGAATTAATGAATCCGCCACCCTACTGATCTGAATAATATCTGTCCCGATTCCCAGAATCATCGCTTTAAAGCATCCCTTAATGGCTGAATGCGTGACTGGGTCTGCAACATCTGCTGCTTCATCTCAGATACAGCTTCTTTAAGCCCTACGAACAACGCACGGGCGATAATGCCATGACCAATATTCAACTCATTCAGTTCCGGGATCTCTGCGATCTGCTCAACATTATGATAGTTCAGACCGTGTCCAGCATTGACGATTAAACCTTTCTGGTATGCGTAAGCTGCTGCTTCACGAATACGCTTCAGTTCTGCTGCCTGCTCTTCCGCGTTTTCTGCATCCGCATAAGCGCCAGTGTGCAGTTCAATCACTGGAGCACCACAACGAACAGTGGCGTCTATCTGGCTTGGCTCGGGATCAATAAACAGAGATACCTCAATACCCGCTGAAGCAAGTCTGTCACAGGCATCTTTAATGCGCGCTTCCTGACCGACAATATCCAGTCCACCTTCTGTTGTCAGCTCTTCACGCTTTTCTGGAACCAGGCAACAATGAGCCGGTTTAACATCCTGAGCGATAGCGATCATCTCTTCAGTCACCGCCATCTCAAAGTTCATACGGGTCTGCAGCGTCTCTTTCAGAAGATAAACATCGCGATCCTGAATATGACGGCGGTCCTCACGCAGATGAATGGTAATACCATCAGCACCCGCTTCTTCAGCCAATGCTGCAGCCTGAACAGTATCCGGGTAGCGCGTGCCACGTGCCTGGCGCACAGTCGCAATATGGTCGATATTTACGCCCAGTAGCAGGCGAGATGGTTCAATCACTTTTCAGCTCCTTACATCTTCTGAAACAGCTCACGGCTTCGCAGTGGCTTATGTCCCAGAGCATGGTCGATCATCAGACGCATCAACCTTTTGGCAGCACGTCTAACCTGAATATCTTCATAATTGTCACCGGCAATCATCTCTAACTGCCAGCCATAAAAACAGTGAGCTTTCTGCTCTGTATTAACAGTTGAAAGCGAGCTAAACCCCTGTTCTGGATTTAGCATATAGATCTGTTCCGATTCTTTATTCTGCAGATCTGGTAGCGCGCCCAACTCGCGTAGCAATCTATGTTCGAATGTTCTTAGCGCGCCTTCAATATCATTACCTGATACTAATTCATTTAGCACATATTGATAATAAACATAGAGTTGAGGATGTGGATCAAACGGTTGCAGCAACCGTTCAAGAAGCTCATTTACATAAAGGCCGCATAACAATGAGTCACCTTTAAGAAACATCATGGCAGCTACGGGCTCAGCCTGAGTCAGGCTTTTAAGCTCACTGCGCCCTCTCCAGGCAATCTGGACAGGCACAAAAGGTTGCACCGAGGCACGCAGCTTAGAGTTGGGCCTCCGCGCGCCTTTTACGACAACGGGAACCTTGCCATGCTCTAAGGTAAAGAAATCGACCAGCAGACTGGTATCTCTGTAAGGGCGGGAGTGCAGCACATAGGCTGCCTGCTGATCTACCGCTGACATAACTGGCGCTTATTCGTCGTTATAGCCCAAGCTACGCAGAGCACGTTCATCATCTGCCCAGCCACGGCGTACTTTTACCCATAGGTTAAGCATTACTTTGCTTTCAAACATGCGTTGCATATCAAGACGAGCATCACGTCCGATAGTTTTGATACGTTCGCCCTTGTCACCAATCACGATACGTTTCTGACCATCGCGCTCAACCAGAATCAGCGCACTCACATGAAGAATGCCTTTCTTATCGAACTTAAACTCTTCAATTTCAACGGTAGTACCGTAAGGGACTTCATCACCCAGATTACGCATCAGCTTTTCACGTACCATTTCTGCAGCGATAAAGCGTGAACTTTTATCCGTCAGTTGATCTTCTGGGAAGTGATGCATCCCTTTAGGCATATAGTTGGCTATTAACTCTTCCAACTGATCAACGTTATGCCCCTGTTTTGCAGACAATGGAATCATTTCCGCAAATTCCATACGCTCAGAATGGGACTGCATCTGAGGTAGCAGGCTGGCTTTATCTTTAAGTTGATCAACTTTGTTTACCGCCAGAATAACCGGGCAGCGAGCGTGTTTAACTTTATCCAGCACCATCTGGTCTTCTTCAGTCCAGGCAGTACGGTCAACAATAAACACGACAAGATCGACGTCACGCAAGGCGTCAGAAGCCGCTTTATTCATGTAACGATTCAGGGCTTTTTTACCATCATCTTTATGCAGACCCGGAGTATCTACATACACAATCTGTAGATCACCCTCAGTTTTGATACCCATAATCTGGTGACGGGTCGTTTGGGGCTTACGCGAAGTAATACTTAGCTTCTGACCCAGAATATGATTCATCAGGGTAGATTTACCCACATTAGGACGGCCAACAATAGCAACAAAACCACAACGTTGGTTTGGGTTATGATTCTGCGGTTCCAGCAGGTGCATCAAATCTTCAGCCATTGTTTATTTCTCCACCTGCAATGCAATTAAAGCGCTCTTCGCTGCTTCTTGTTCAGCCTGACGACGACTGCTACCTGTGCCCTTAGGCGCTTTATCTACACCTTGTACCTGACACTCAATGTAAAATGTCTGTGCGTGAGCCTCACCCTCTACTTTGATGAGATCATAGGTAGGCAACGGCAAACGACGCGACTGTAAAAATTCCTGTAATCGGGTTTTCGAATCTTTCAGGGATTCGTTCATATCCAGATTTTTCAGACGTTCATCAAACCAGGACAGGATATATGAACGAGCCGTTTCCATATCACTGTCCAGATAGATAGCTCCAATAATTGCTTCAACCGCATCAGCCAAAATTGAATCGCGGCGATAGCCACCACTTTTCAGCTCCCCACTACCCAAACGGAGGTAATCACCTAAACCTAACTCACGGGCGACTTCAGACAATGTTACACCCTTGACCATACGTGCACGAAGGCGGCTCAACTCCCCCTCTTTCGCAGAAGGAAAGCGAGCAAACAGATCATCAGCAATTACAAAGTTGAGAATCGAATCACCTAAGAACTCAAGGCGCTCGTTGTTTTTTTTGCCACAGCTACGGTGGGTCAGAGCCAGCTCGAACAGCGACTCATCCGAAAAATTATGCCCTATACGACGAGCAAGGTCTGAAACAGGTTTAATCAAGGGGCTATAGCTTCATATTGTTTTTCAAATTTAACCATCGCATCCACGTTATAGAACATCGGGATACGTACTTCATATTTCAGGTCCATGCGAATAATTCCCTTGTCCCGAGTAATTTTTAGAGAATCTTTTGACGGCAATTTAACCTGATTGATGCGGAACTTTTTCGTAATATCACGCTTCATTCCACTCGGACCTTTTGCTAACTCTTCCCGATCGTTCATCACTTCCGTCAATACTGAATCGATCGTCAAATTATCGGTATATGCTGGGTAAAGCTTGAACGCAACAGAGAAGAATATACCTGCTACGATCAGCACGATCAGAATAGAGAAAAAAGTTGCACCTTGCTGTTGCTTACGCGTCGATCTCATTGTTTCCTCCATTATTCAATCACGCGAACATCACTGAATGATGGCACACTAAAGAATGTTTGCCAGTGCATCCAGACTGCAAAAGCTTTTCCGACCAGAAGTTCATCTGAGACAAATCCCCAATAACGGCTATCGTTACTGTTATCACGATTATCACCAACGAAGAAGTAATGTCCTTCAGGTACGGTCCACTCCATATTCTGCGATGGACGCATAACATCTTTAAAGATCTGATGCTGAACGCCATCCAGATTTTCCAACATTAATAATCTTTCCGGGCGATTGGGTGGCAACTGAGCCAGTAACTGCTGGGACTGAGCTACCCCATTCACATACAGCGTTTTATTCTGATAGCGAATTACGTCACCCGGTAGGCCAACTACCCTTTTAATATAGTTAACGGCCGGCTGTTTAGGATACTTAAACACAGCAACATCACCACGCTGTGGATCATTCATAGCAACAATTTTGGTATTCAGAACTGGAAGGCGTAGACCGTAGTGAAATTTATTCACCAGAATAAAGTCACCAATCTTCAGTGTAGGCAGCATTGAACCCGATGGAATCTGAAACGGTTCAACCAGAAACGAGCGTAGTACCAACACGATCAACAATACTGGGAACATCGATTTCCCTGTATCAACCCAACCTGGCTCACGGTTCAACTCTACAAGAGCAGCTTCTGGCAACTCGCCTTGGGATTGAGCCTGAGCATCCTTGATACGCTGCTGTCGTGTAGGCGCTAATGCGACTCGGTCATACAACCAAACCAGTCCACAGACAAAGGTCAGAACAACCAGCACTAATGCAAAATCGAAATCCATTTAAACGGCCTTAATCCAAAAACTTAGTTATCTACTTTCAATACTGCAAGGAACGCATCCTGTGGGATCTCAACACTACCCACCTGCTTCATACGTTTCTTACCTTCTTTCTGCTTCTGTAGCAGTTTCTTCTTACGACTCACGTCACCACCGTAACATTTCGCTGTTACGTTCTTACGTAGGGCTTTAACAGTGGTACGGGCAATGATCTTACCGCCCAAAGCAGCCTGAATTGCCACATCAAACATCTGACGAGGAATAACTTCCTTCATTTTTTCACAGAGCTGACGGCCGCGGAACTGAGCATTATCACGATGTAAGATGACAGCTAATGCATCAACTTTGTCACCGTTAATCAGAATATCCATACGTACCAGCTTCGCCGGTTCGAACCGGATAAAATTATATTCCAGGGATGCATAACCACGGCTAACAGACTTCAAGCGGTCGAAGAAATCCAGAACAACTTCTGCCATCGGCAGCTCGTAGGTAATCTGTACCTGATTACCCACATAGTTCATCTGCTTCTGGATGCCGCGTTTATCAACACAGAGGCCGATAACTTGCCCAAGATAATCCTGTGGCACAAGAATGTTGGCCTCTACGATTGGCTCTCGCATTTCATTAATCGAACCTGGATCAGGCAGTTTTGATGGGCTGTCGATATGAATAACGTCGCCGTTATTCATTTCCAGCTCATAGATTACCGTAGGCGCTGTAGTGATCAGGTCCAGATTGTATTCACGCTCCAAACGTTCCTGAATGATCTCCATGTGCAGCATTCCCAAGAAGCCACAACGGAAACCGAACCCTAAGGCATCGGATGTTTCAGGTTCGAAAAACAGAGACGCATCATTCAGAGTTAACTTATCCAGTGCTTCACGGAAATCCTGATAGTCATCAGAGCTAGTTGGGAACAAGCCGGAATAAACCTGAGGCTGTACTTTCTGGAAGCCTGGCAGGCTTTCTACTTCTGGCGTCTTTTGGTGAGTTAGCGTATCACCTACCGGCGCGCCATGAATATCCTTTACGCCGGCAACAATGAAGCCTACTTCACCCGCGTGCAGCACACCGGTTTCGGTCTGTTTTGGTGTAAAGATACCAACAGAATCCACCTGATAATTCTGCCCGGTAGATTTAACCAGGATCTTATCTTTCTTACGTAGTGTGCCCTCAGTAACACGAACCAGAGAAACAACACCCAGATAGTTATCAAACCAGGAATCGATTATCAAAGCCTGTAGTGGAGCATCAACATCACCTTCTGGTGGTGGAATATCTTTTACCAACTGCTCCAAAACATCTTCTACACCCATCCCGCTTTTTGCAGAACAAGCGACAGCTTCATCCGCATCAATGCCGATGACCTCTTCAATCTCTACACGAACACGTTCAGGCTCTGCTTGAGGCAGATCCATCTTGTTCAAAATAGGGACAACTTCTAGTCCTTGTTCAATCGCAGTATAGCAGTTAGCTACAGACTGCGCTTCAACACCCTGTGCCGCATCTACAATGAGCAGCGCACCTTCACAGGCAGCCAGAGAGCGAGATACTTCATAGGAGAAATCCACATGCCCTGGAGTATCGATAAAGTTAAGTTGGTAAGTGTTACCATCTTTAGCTTCGTAATTCAGCGTTACACTCTGGGCTTTAATGGTGATACCACGTTCGCGCTCCAGATCCATGGAATCGAGAACCTGAGCTTCCATCTCTCGATCACTCAGACCACCACACATCTGGATGAAACGATCTGCCAGGGTCGATTTACCATGGTCAATATGGGCGATAATGGAAAAATTTCGGATGTGTTCGAGGTTGCTCACGTGCAGGATACCGTTTAAATGAAGCTCGCAGAAAGGGCGCAAGTTTACAGTATTTGCGGGGTTGGGGCTATGTATTTTAGATGCTCGAAAAAGGAGGCATATAGCCTCCTCTTTACCTTAAGATGTTTATTCAGTAATTCGTAACGGGATGAATAATGGACTGCCACGACGCACTATTCTCATCGGTACCGATTTCCCCGCAGGCAAAGCTGCTGAAACCTTTTCAAAGCTCGCAATACTGCTAACCTTCTGACCATTCAGCATAGTAATTACATCACCTACCATCAGACCAGCATCAGCACCCGCGCCCTGCATTACTTTTTTCACCACAACACCTGAGTTAACCTGCCATTTTTCCTTACGCTTAGCATCCAGCTCAGCCACCTCAATATCTAAGCGGTTACCATCGGATTTCTCAGGCTTCTTATGCTGTGTTTTGGCTAACTCGTCCTGGTTCGGCAGTGTACCAATCTCGACGCGCAATGTTTTCTTCTCGCCCGCACGCACAATCTCTACACGTGCTTTTTTACCCGGTTTAACTCGACCTACGTGATGAGGAAGATCGGATGAACGAATCACCTCCATACCTTCAAAACGAAGAATAACATCACCTTCCTGCAGACCGGACTTCTCTGCTGGGCTGTTCGGCAATACTTTTGCGACCAGAGCACCTGCTGGTTTTTCAAGGCCAAAAGATTCCGCTAAATCGCGGTTAACTTCTTGGATAATGACACCCAACCAGCCACGGGTTACATAGCCATGAGTTTTAAGCTGGTCCGCAACATCCATAGCTACATCGATAGGAATAGCAAAGGACAGGCCCATGAAGCCGCCTGAGCGGGTATAGATCTGGGAGTTGATACCGACAACCTCTCCCTCTAGGTTAAATAGAGGACCGCCAGAGTTACCCGGGTTAATAGCCACATCAGTCTGAATAAATGGAACATAAGTTTCATTTGCTAGAGCACGCTCTTTAGCGCTGACAATACCTGCCGTGACACTGTGATCGAAGCCAAAAGGGGAACCTATAGCAAGTACCCACTCACCCACTTCCAGCTCTTTCGATTTACCTAACTCTACCGTCGGTAGATCAGATGCATCTATTTTCAGCAAAGCCACATCAGATCGTTCGTCAGAGCCAATGACTTCCGCTTCTAATTCACGGCGATCCGCCAACCTAACCAGAACCTTATCTGCTTCAGCAATTACATGGTGGTTGGTTAACAGATAGCCATCTTCAGAGATGATAAAACCAGATCCTAAAGACTGAGGAGTTTTTCTACGCGGACGCTCCCCTTGCTCAAACTCAGGCATACGGAAGAAATGCCGAAAAATCTCAGGAATTTCCTCACCATTAGGCCCCATAAAAGGATGCATGCGGCCTTTGTCGCTCTGCGCTTTTTGCACAGTACTGATATTTACAACCGCTGGAGACGCTTCTTTAACCAACGATTTAAAATCAGGAAGGCCTGCAGCTGACAAAGGGGCTGCTACAAAGATAAAAAAAGCACAAATGAGTCGATTAAACTGTCTCATAACAACAAACACCTGTTTTCTATCTACTTAGAATACTTTTACTAATGTGGGTTGATACTTATAGGATCTGAATAGGGAACGGCTACCAAAACGGATAAAGAGCAGACCTATCGCCAGGAAGGAGAGAGAACTGAGAATAACGTACCCCTCACTCAAACCTAAGGCGTCCGCTCCTATCGCACCAACAAAAAGTGCTAGAAGTGGTATCAGATACATAAAAAGAGTCGCTTTAAGAAAAGCCCCTTCTTCAATGCCAACCAAAACTGAATCATCAGCATTTACGGCAAGATTGCGGGGATTATTCACCTTGAAAATGAACCTCTTCCCCTCTCCTGCCGAGGCTAGCAACTTCTGACCGCATCCGTTACGTGCAGCACAGCTGGCACAAGCACTCCTCTTCACTGTTTCAACCCAGACTTCACCGTTGCTTATTTCAACAACCGTACCATTCTCTTCTATCATTTTGGTTCGACAGATGCGGCAATTCGCTCAGCGATCATCAAAGGTACATCGCCAACCACAGTGACAAACTGATCACCAATTCGTTTCCCCACAGCAACCATATCTCCGGACTGAGCTACACCTTCTGGTACTGACTGACGGCCATAGTCCTCAATACAAACGGAGAAGGCATTACGTCCATTACTGAACACCTGCACTTCGGCATGAGCCATCACTTCCCTGCGCTGCCCTTCATAACCCTCTGGAAGCCAGGAAGTTTTCCAGCCGGACTGTTTACCGATCAGCATATGCTTGTGTTGCTCAATGTAACGTTCAAGCCCCTGCGAAAGACGAATAATTTCAGGTTCCTGGCCGCTTTCGTTCATTACTGAACGATTGCCAAATTGAGCACGTACAAAATCATTTGAAATAGGATTCGAAGGAAGCGTGTAATCAGGGCGAGTATCAGCAATCTGTTCAGTTTGAGGCTGATTAATATTCTGAGCCCCCAGAATCACCATAGCTGTCACAGATGCAGCTGCAGCCATGCTCGCAAGCGGTTTCCAGAACTGCTGCTTTGACTCATGCTCCTTGTCCGCTGCCTCTTCAGGCTGAAGCTCATACTCTGAATCGCCATCCAAAGCACTCATCACCGAGTCACTGATATCAACGGATGGTAATGCGACCTCCTCTTTACGAATCACAGAGCGGATCAAATGATATCGCTGCCATGCTTCCGCAAGTTCAGGCTCGTCCTCAATACGATCTAAAGTCCGACGTAATTCAAAGTCTGCAACTTCACCGTCCATCAAAGCTGAGACGGATTCTGTAGATCGTTCAGTCATAATCTAGTACCTCTAAATTGCATCATTCCCGCATCAACTTGCCAGAAGTGGTGAAATTTCTTTATCAATTGCTTCTCGAGCCCTGAAGATTCTGGAGCGGACCGTTCCTACCGGGCAGTCCATCACATCCGCAATATCTTCATAGCTCATACCCTCAAACTCACGCAAGGTAAGCGCAACCCGCAAATCTTCGGGCAGTTTACTCAAGGTAACCTTTATTACTTGCTCCAGCTCATCGCGATAAAGCTTATTCTCAGGTGTCTCTATATCTTTCAATTCATTATCACCTTCGAAATATTGAGCATCATCCACATCAACATCCATCGGTCTTCGACCTCTGGCTACCAGATGATTCTTGGCCGTGTTGATGGCGATTCGGTATAACCATGTATAAAACGCGCTGTCGCCACGAAACTTGGGTAATGCCCGGTAAGCCTTGATAAACGTTTCCTGGGCTACATCCAACGCTTCATGCTGGTCGTAAACATAACGTCCAATCAACGCAATTATTTTGTGTTGATACTTTTTCACCAACAGATCAAAAGCTCTCTTATCTCCCGCTTTTACGCGTTCAACAAGCTTCTTATCAACAGCTGTCTGGCTTTCATTCGACACTCGAAATTCCTTTAATACTTTCTATTCTTTTTCCGTCAGAAATACTCTGTTAAGAGTTTTATCATTCATTTAGTTAGAAGTTTAGATCACAGCAGTATCTCTTTTGCTTGAACAACATTTCAACCTCTTCAGGAGTGTCGGGACACTTCTATGAGCACATATTCCATCTGAAGTTCCCTCTGGCATAAAAAAAATGCTAAATTGCGCCTTTAGTCGAAGAAATATCATTCTGAGGTTGCTCTAATAAGCCGCTCACTACCTACTCTTCTGAAACAGGATACATCACCTCGATGACAACACATCACAAATACGATGCCTTAATAATAGGCAGTGGCGCAGCTGGTTTAAGTATGGCACTTCATCTCGCCCAAAGTGCACGTGTTGCTGTATTGAGTAAAAGAGAACTGACCAGCGGCTCAACCTGGCTGGCGCAAGGAGGGATAGCAGCGGTTCTGGATGATACAGATAGTACCCAGGCGCATATTGAAGACACCATGTCTGCAGGCGGGCACTTGAGCCATAAAGATGCCGTAGAATTCACCGTTGCCCATGGCCGGGAAAGCATCGAATGGCTGATAGACCAAGGCGTACCATTCACCCAGGAAAGTGACGACTACCATCTAACGAAAGAAGGTGGGCACTCCCATAGGCGAATTATTCATTCTGCAGATGCTACCGGAAAGGCGTTACAGAAGACGTTAATTGAACAAGCGCAATCCAACCCCAACATTGATCTCTTTGAACATCACATCGCCGTCGACCTGATTACAAGACGCAAACTTGGCTTAGCACACAACCGCTGTGTTGGTGCATATATTTTGAATGAGCAAACAGGCCATGTTGAAGTTTTCCAGGCCCCACACGTTGTACTCGCCACTGGCGGTGCCTCTAAGGCATATCTTTACACCAGTAATTCAGATGGAGCCACTGGGGACGGTATTGCCATGGCCTGGCGTGCGGGCTGCAGGGTTGGCAATATGGAATTTAATCAGTTCCACCCAACCTGCCTATATCACCCTCAGGCTAAATCCTTTCTGATTACAGAAGCGGTTAGGGGTGAAGGAGGAAAACTCATCCTCCCTAATGGCAAAGCCTTCATGCACAAGTTCGATAAACGAGGTGAGCTAGCATCTCGTGACATCGTCGCGAGAGCAATCGACCATGAGATGAAACGGCTTGGTTGTGACTGTGTATTTCTGGATATTACTCACAAACCTGCGGAATTTATCCAGTCACACTTTCCAACGATCTATATGCGCTGCCTAAAACTGGGCATAGATATAACTCAGGAACCCATACCTGTTGTACCCGCCGCACACTATACCTGCGGGGGCGTAGTCACAGATGAAAAAGGCCGCACCGATATTCCCGGCCTGTATGCAGTAGGTGAAACCTCATTCACGGGCCTTCATGGAGCAAATCGCTTAGCAAGCAACTCGCTTCTAGAGTGCTTAGTTTATGCTAAATCAGCATCTGATGATGTTGTAAAATCGCTGATGGAACCGCTGGATGAATCAATCATTCCGGCATGGGACGAATCTCAGGTCACGAACTCTGACGAAGACGTTATCATCTCTCATAACTGGGATGAGATCAGGCGCTTCATGTGGGATTACGTGGGTATAGTTAGAACAACAAAACGCTTACAACGCGCCAAACATCGTATTGACCTGTTACAACTTGAGATCAGCGAATACTACAGCAACTACAAGATCAGCAACGACCTATTGGAGCTTCGTAACCTTGCGGTAGTAGCAGATCTGATTATTCGCTCAGCAATGCTGCGCCAAGAGAGCCGCGGGCTTCATTATACTCTCGATCATCCAAGCGAGGGGCCAGAGGCTCTGGATACCATTCTGACGCCAATTAACTTTTCCTGGAATTAGTTACTGCTGCCCAAGTCATCTATTCTAATTTTGCCATGGAAGGCAAGCACTCTCAGCCGACGAAGCTCTATTTCACTGCAGCTGTCACGGAAGATAACAACAGGCAATGGAAAATAACGTTCCTCGACCTGAACCAATAGACACACCATAAGCGGTGTTACAACTCGCTGCTTTAATTCAGTGGCATACAAGAGTTGATCATTCTTTAACCTGATCTGCATAGATCTCTCTTCAGCACTCCAGGATAAAGCAGATACGGATTGCTGAGAGGATAATAAAACACTCTCGGAGAGGTAAAGAAAGAAGATAGCTGTAATGACAAGAATACAAATTAACTGAGTAAACCAGTCTAACGCCAGTATAGATACGGACAGTAAAGCGAGCAGATGCACTCCACAGTAGATAAACAGTAGAGTGCGGGAAGGTCTTATTTGGGTATTACTTAGGCTGAACACGCTCCAGTATTATTCTCACAATCCTTTGTAAGTCTGGATCTTGCGGCACTTCACGCTCCATCAACCACACAAACAGATCCTGATCTTCTTCAGCAAGCAGTTTCACAAAACGATCCTGATCAGCCTCATCCAGATCAGCAAACGCCTCTTCTACAAAAGGAACAAATAAAACATCGAGTTCCAGCATGCCACGACGGCTCTGCCACTTTAAGCGGCGAATATCATCTTCTGTATACATCTAGCTTCTTATCACCTGTAGGAATTCTGCTAACGGTTTTTACCACTTTCCAGAGTAATTAGAAAGGAAATATAACTAATAGACTGTTTGCTGCTTTTGATTACTAGGCTTTTGATGATTTAAGGATGCAGGGCCTAATTTTATTTTCGGTGTGAGGGCACGGTTCCAACAGTAAAACAGTACCTTGAGGCACTCCAGCGGAGTGATGGGATCTCTTAACCGTCTACTCTGTTCTATGAATTGGTATTACGAGAGATGACCTACAATACTCGGGAGTCCTGCCCTCACCCCTACGGGGCCAGCCTAAAGGCTGTTCAAATTTGTTCCAGACAAATTTGTCACATGGTTCCCCATGCCCGATTAGCTTCCCTGAGCACCAGACATAAAAAAAGGCCCATCCGTTAGGATGAGCCTTCTTTTAGGATTAAATGCTTGGCGATGACCTACTCTCACATGGGGAAGCCCCACACTACCATCGG
>NZ_JAAEQH010000372.1 GCF_024231755.1 Neptuniibacter sp. | reverse complement strand
GGAAAAAGGGGAGGACTGAATGATGATGGAAAATTTCATTGCTTGTTCACTAACGTTGCTTGCGAAAGACTAGATAGAGTTTGAGTTCATATAAATAAAAAGCCCCGCCATCTTACCAGAAAGCGGGGCTTTTCTTGAAAACTGATTCTTAGTCGTCGCTCATGAAACCTAGGATACTCATCAGGTGAATGAACAGGTTGTAGATATTCAGGTACAGGCTTACTGTTGCCATGATGTAGTTTGTGTATACACCGTTAACAATATTGCTGGTGTCATACAAAATCATGCCGCACATCAGTAGTACAATCAGCCCAGAAAATGCCAAATGTAGAGCTGGCATGTGAATGCCGAATAGCGGAAGAACAAAAAGAGCAACCATGGCTACCAGAGCAACGATCATACCCGCTGACAAGAACCCGCCCATAAAGCTGAAATCTTTTTTTGACGTCAGCACGTAAGCTGAAAGACCAAAGAACGTCAGGGCAGTCATGGCGAACGCTGTCGTTACAATCTCGCCGCCATTAGCAAGGCCTAGATAGCGGTTGATAACTGCGCCAAGGCCAAATCCCATCAAGCCAGTAAAAGCAAAAACTAGTGGAAGGGCAGCGGCGCTGTTTTGTTTCTTGTTAAGAATGAATAGCATTACAAAACCTAAAATAACTGCTCCTATGTAAGCGATCATTGGCGCTTGAACCAGCATAGCTATGCCAGCAGTGACAGCACTCACAACCATTGTCATTGCCAGCAGCATATAAGTGTTGCGAATTACTTTGTTCGTCTGAAGAATTGATTGCTCAGAACGAACGTCGTAAGTATTAACGTTACGCATATTATCCTCGAAAGAATGTCCTTGTTATTTATTACCCATATATATAAGCATTTTACTCGGTTTTTCAAGGGGAGATGCTTATAATTTCCAGCTTTATAACGCCATACGTGTCCTGTGCTTGATATATGACTGAGCTAAATATCCTCTTTGAAGATGAACATCTGATTGCTGTAAACAAACCTTCTGGATTGTTGGTCCATCCTAGCTGGATTGCTCCCAGAGGCACTCCTAATCTTGCATCGATGCTTAAACAATACTTCGAGGGCGGTAGCCCGTATACAATTCATCGCTTAGATCGACCAACCTCTGGCGTTATTTTGTTTGGCAAAAACAAAGAGATAGCGCAGAAAATGAATGTGATTTTTGCAGAGAGGAAAGTTGATAAAACTTACCTTTGTATGGTCCGTGGTTACACTTCAGAACAGGATGTGATCGATTACCCGCTTAAAGAGCAGCTGGATAAAATTGCGGATAAACATGCGGATCAGGATAAGCCTGCACAGGATGCGGTCAGTCACTACAAGCGGCTTGCAACTGTTGAGATCGATATGCCTGTGGGTCGCTACGAGAAGTCACGCTACTCACTGGTCGAGGTTAAACCTCAAACCGGCCGTAAACACCAGATCCGTCGTCATATGAAACATATCTTCCACCCAATAGCGGGTGATACTAAGCATGGTGACAATAAGCATAACAAGGCTCTTAGAGAGCGTTTTGAACTGCAGCGTTTGATGCTAATGGCTAGCCATATAAGCTTTGAGCACCCGATTACTGGCGAGATTCTATCAATTACAGCTCCTGTAGATACCTATACTGACCAGCTCTTCGCGAGCTTTGGTTGGCAAGGGCTTTTCCCGCCGAGTATGCAAGAAGAGCCAATCGAAGGTTGCTGATCTGCGTTTCTGCAACCAGAATTAGAGGGTTAACCAGCAAAGAGGCAGGCCGCACATGAAGACCGTTGCTTATTTATTCTCCCTGTTAGTTTTCCTGAGCAGTATTGAGCTTAAAGCGGAAGAAACCAGGCTGCTTGAGTACTCAGGAAGTGCGATTGAATCACCATACTGGTTCAAAGATAGTTTTCTTGAGCTAGAAGATGATATCGAGGAGGCAAAGGAAGAGGGCAAAAAACTGATCGTTTACTTCCATCAGGCTGGCTGCCCCTACTGTTACAATCTGGTCCAGCAAAGTCTTCTTGACCCTGTTCTTGGGCAATATATCCAGGAAAACTTTGATCTGATCGCGCTGAACTTATGGGGTGATCGTGAAGTGACACTTCCTGACGGAACTGTTCTCACTGAAAAAGAGCTGGCGATCGAGTGGAAGGTTCAATATACGCCAACGCTAATTTTTTACACCGATTCTGATGAGCCATTTCTGCGTATAGATGGCTACCGTAGTAAGGAGATGCTGGCCAAAATTCTTGATTATGTCGTCTCAGGAAATACTGAAACATCACTGGCGCAGTCGCTCATCAATAAAGATATTACCGGCGAGCTTTATCCCTCAGTTTCATTTCAAAGCAGTGATGATCTTAGTGGTTTAGAAAAAGATAAACCGTTAGCAGTTCTATTCGAATATCCCGGCTGCGAAGATTGTAATCAGCTGCATAAACAGGTGTTAAGTCGCTCAGATACTTTTAAAAATCTTGAGAGGTATCAAGCCTATCGTTTTGATATTTCTAAAGAAAAAGAAATAACTCTCCCGTCAGGTGAAAAGCTGACAGCCCAAGAATGGACCAATAAATTAGGGCTTAGTTATTTTCCGAGCATGTTGCTTTTTGACGCTCAGGCAAAAGAGCAGTTCCGGGTTGATGGTTATGTTCAGGCTTTTCATTTTAACACCGCATTAGAATACGTCAGCGATAAGGTTTACCAGCGCATGCCTGAATTTCAGCGTTTTATTAACGAGCGGGCTGACAGACTTCGTGATCAGGGTCAAAAAGTCGTTATAACCCAGTAAATTCGCGCATTTCGGCTATTTTTTTACGCGGAGCTGTGCTCTAATCCGCCAGATAAATTGCGTTTGAAAAGATGGTAGCTAACCCTAGATGAGCAACGGAAATAATATGGCTGATCTGCTGAAGCAGAAAGATGGCAATATCCGCATCGGTATTATCGGTGCAATGGATGAAGAAGTAGAGCTGCTTAAATCTTCACTCGAAGATCGTGAAGATCATGAAATCGCGGGTTATCACCTGCATACAGGTAAGATCCACGGAAAAGAGATCGTTTTACTCAAATCCGGTATTGGTAAAGTGAATGCAGCTGTTGGTACCACCATGCTGCTTCAAATGTTTAAACCTGACTGCATCATCAATACCGGTTCAGCAGGGGGGTATGACCCTGAACTGAATGTTGGTGACATAGTGATCTCATCTGAAGTACGTCATCACGATGTTGACCTGACGGTATTCGGTTATGAGTACGGCCAAGTGGCGCGTCACCCTGTGGCATACTACCCAGACGAAACCCTTGCTGATGTCGCAGAGCGCTGTATCTCCCGCATGGAGGGGATGCACACGACCCGCGGATTGATCTGTACAGGTGACCAGTTCATGAACGATCCGGATCGGGTTGAACGTAAACGCAAGCTGTTCCCTGAGATGAAAGCCGTCGAGATGGAAGCAGCTGCTATCGCGCAAACCTGTTACCTGTTTGGAACGCCTTTTATCATTATTCGCGCGCTTTCTGATATCGCCGGTAAAGAATCCGGAGTCTCTTTTGATCAATTCCTGGTCACTGCAGCTAAACATTCCGCAGAAATGATCATCGCAATGATTGATGAGTTAGCGTCGAGCTGATACAAATAAGGCCCTATATCTACAACAAGCCAAAGTGTAAGGGCCTTTTTAAATGACAACCACTTTTCACCCTCCTGTACGGACACTGATGGGACCTGGTCCATCAGATGTAAGCCCACGTGTTCTATCTGCAATGGCGCGACCTACCATTGGTCACCTTGATCCTGAATTCATCCGCATGATGGATGAAGTCAAAACCATGCTGAAAAACCTGTTCAAAACAGAAAATGAGCTGACAATGCCTGTTTCTGCACCGGGTTCTGCTGGCATGGAAGCATGCTTTGTTAACCTCGTTGAGCCAGGTGATAAAGTTATTGTTTGCCAGAATGGTGTGTTTGGCGGCCGCATGAAGGAAAACGTCGAGCGCTTTGGTGGTGAAGCTATCATGGTGCAGGATGAGTGGGGCACCGCTGTCGATCTTGAAAAAGTTAAAGCCGCTTTCGCTGCAAATGAGAATGTGAAGGCTTTGGCATTTGTGCATGCTGAAACGTCTACAGGCGTTCGCTCTGATGCGAAAGCTTTGTGTGAACTGGCTCACGCTAATGGCGCACTGGCTATTGTTGATGCGGTAACTTCTCTGGGTGGTATCGAAGTTGATGTGGATGGCTGGGGTATTGATGCGATCTACTCTGGTACTCAGAAGTGCCTGTCTTGCCCTCCAGGCATCTCGCCTGTGAGCTTTAGCCAGAAGGCTGTTGAAGCGGTACAGAACCGTAAGACGCCTGTACCAAGCTGGTTCCTGGATAAGAACCTGGTTATGGGATACTGGGGTGGGGGCGGAAAACGTGCTTACCACCACACAGCACCTGTAAACTCACTCTACGCTCTGCATGAAGCATTAGTGATTTTGGAAGAGGAAGGGCTGGAAAATGCCTGGGCTCGCCATCAGAAACTGCACCTGGCGTTACGAGCTGGTCTTGAAGCGATGGGTATCAGCTTCCTGGTTGACGAAGAGAGTCGTTTGCCTCAGCTAAACTCTGTTGTTATTCCTGAAGGTGTAGATGATGCAGCTGTTCGTACAGCTCTGCTTCAGAACTACAGCCTGGAAATAGGAGCGGGCCTAGGTGCGCTGGCAGGTAAAGTATGGCGTATCGGTCTGATGGGTAGTGCATGTACTCAGCGTAACGTTATGTTATGTCTGGATGCTTTGGAAAATACCCTGGCTTCTATGAATGCGCCGATTAAAGTAGGCGTAGCAGCTCAGGCAGCAATGGCTGTACTGGCTGAATAGTTGTTTTCAAGCTGCAAAGATTATTAAAGCCCTTGCTCTTATGAGTAGGGGCTTTTTAGATTCTAGCTAGGGAAGGGAGAAAAGGTATTTTGGTGCTCTATAAGGCACTGGCACTGTCTTTGTTTATCACCGATTCAATCTCTTGTACTGACTCTGCGCTATCCCAATCTCGGGCTCCAAGGACTTTCGTCACAACCTCGCCATTTTGATCAAATAGGATGGTTGTTGGTAATGCTCTTAAGCCCAGTTCACCAAATGATTTCCCTTCTTCGTCTAACAGAATGGGAAAGGTTAAATCTGAGCTCAATTCCATCAGGAAACTTGAAACAGCCGCGCTGTCTTCTCCTACATTTACCGCCACTATTTCAAAAGGCTTACCATCTAGCTGCTCTCTTAGGCGTTGCATAGAGGGCATCTCTTCTATACAGGGTGGACACCATGTGGCCCAGAAGTTCAGCAGAACAACTTTTCCTTTGTATTCGGATAAACTCACCTGTTGACCTTCAACGTTGGCAAAGTTGAGCTTATAAGGACTATCGCTGTTAGCGAGCGTCGAAACAGGAGTAGTCAAGCTAAGCACGAAGACAAAAAAAAGTAAGAAGCAAATAAAAATATCCGATAAAAACAGAAGCTAAATAGTAACAGAAATGCCTTTTACAGAAAGCAGCATGATTTATACTGAGTCCTCACTCATCTATATAGTTCCCGGAATAAAGTTTCAGGTTTGAGGTAGTTATGAACGTTGCATTTATCGGTTTGGGGGTAATGGGTTATCCCATGGCAGGGCATCTGGCTAAGGCAGGTCACAGCGTTTGCGTCTATAACCGGACCACTGCCAAGGCTGAGGCCTGGGCCGGAGAGTACACAGGTAGCTTTGTGGCAACACCCGCTGAAGCTGCAGCGAATGCAGAGATCGTATTTACCTGTGTCGGTAATGACGATGATCTTCGTCACGTTACTTGTGGTCCTGAAGGTGTCTTTGTTGGCATGAAGCCGGGAGCAGTACTGGTCGATCACACAACGGCTTCTGCAAATATTGCCAGAGAGCTTGATAGCATCGCAAAAGAAAAAGGTTTTCAATTCCTTGATGCGCCTGTATCCGGAGGCCAGGCGGGTGCAGAGAATGGGGTACTAAGTGTCATGGTTGGTGGTGATGAGGACGCTTTTGCGAAAGCTGAGCCTGTTATTGATGCCTACGCTAAGTCTACCCGGCTGCTAGGCGACGCTGGCTCTGGTCAATTGGCCAAAATGGTAAATCAGATCTGTATTGGAGGTTTACTGCAATCTCTTTCTGAAGCAGTACATTTTGCCAAACGCTCGGGCCTTGATGCGGAGCAGGTGTTTGATGTTATTCAACATGGCGCTGCGGGTTCATGGCAGATGGTTAACCGTCATCAGACTATGATTGCTGATCAATATGACTTTGGTTTTGCTGTTGACTGGATGCGAAAGGATTTTCAAATCGTCCTGGATGAAGCGCGTCGTAATGGTGCCCGTCTACCTGTTACTTCGCTTGTGGATCAATTCTATGCTGATGTGCAGGAGATGGGAGGAGGTCGTTTAGACACCTCTAGTTTGTTGAAAAGACTAGAACCAGGAGAATAAGCTTATAACACTTTATTTTGTAAGGTTTTTATAAGCTATAGAGGCATAGACACTGCTGTTTCAGAATATATAATTGCCGCGATAACTATTACATAATCTCATAATCTGAGGACAGTTCTATGGACAAATACAGCATGATCTCTGCTGCCCCAAGCCTGGTAATCGTAGCGGCTATGATTATCGGTACAGTTGTAGCGGTTGCTACACTTAAAAAAGTTATTGCTAAAGACGCTGCAGCTGCAGAAAAATAAGCGATGACCTCAGGCTATCCTGCGATGCAGGGTAGCCGGTTTCCTACCAGCCTTCCGGCACGATAAATCCCCGATCTTTCTCTACCCATCTACTTTTCTCGAATCTGCCTCGGTTAACCAGTACTGGGAAATCCACTCCATCTAATCGAGTTTTTAATTCATCGAGTGAATAGTTTTCGATAACGTTTGGTGATAACCAATATGGTTTTTTCATGATCGAGTAGTGATACTGGGTGCCGAGGAGTTCTGCTTCTGACTTTCTCATCCACCAGCCGCGAAGATGTTCAGGGTTTATGTCTGGCGCGAAAGTTTCTACATGAGCAGCTGATGCAGCTTCAAATTCAGAAAAGGGGTGAAACAGATAACCCCGAAGCAGCAAAATTTTGTGCTTTGGTTGATGACCTAGCTCTGCGCAGGTAATAGTTCCTTCATCAGTTGAGGATAGGGCTAGCTGGTGGGAGAGCATGCGTTGCCATTTGATATCCAACCGATCCTTTTTCCCAGGGCCTATAAAGTGGCTAAGCTGATCACCTTTTCCTACTCTCAGATAAAATTTAACGGCACATTCCAGGTGAAAATCTCCAGCTGGTGAACTGCCGATAAAATCAAATTCCCCAAGAGTGATCTTGCCTGAAAAGACCTTAATATTTCTTTTTATATCAATGGAGTTAGGCGCACTATTTAAAATCTGGCTTACAAGGTCTTCGAAGTAAATACCAAGCCGTTTGTTATTATCAGCAGGCAAAAATTCATGACCTGACAAGCTAATCTGATCAGTTAGCCATTTAAAGTCACTTACCCCCTCAGGTAGATCCATTAGAGAGGGAGTGTTCATAATCCAGTCTAGGTCGGCAATCATCTTAAATATCTAGTTACATTCGCTCATTTTCGCCTTAAAGTATGGGGCAAACTCCGCTGTGAATTAAGAGAAAATGATCCTATGAGCCGTACAAACACCAAAGCAGCCCCGTTAAGTGAGCAAAATCGTGATGTGATGATGGCTGACTCTGACATCAATAACATTCTCGTAAACGGCGCTCAGATATCTTTGACCAAGCTTCGTCGGTCACGCAGTACAGATGCGCGTTTGTGTTATTACGCTGAAATCGGGGTTTACCTAGAAGTATCACTCTCTCGTGGTGCCGGTATTACAGAAGCCACTATGGAGGCTCTGGAGGAGATTCACCGCATCGCAACCCACGAATATATGGATACCCGCAAGCAGAAAGCCCTGGCCGCTGATTAGTACACAGTTCCGTGACAGAAGAGATACAACCGACCGAGTTTGACTCGAAAGCCTTTCTGCAGCAGCTGACAACGCGCCCTGGGGTTTACCAGATGTACGGCAGTGATGAGCAACTGCTGTATATTGGTAAGGCAAAAAATCTGAAAAATCGCGTGAGCAGCTATTTTCGCAGCACGGGGCTCAGTGTAAAAACGCGTTCTCTTGTCAGCCGCATCGCTGATGTACAGATCACCATCACCAACAGTGAAACAGAAGCTCTTCTTCTAGAGCAGAATCTGATCAAGCAGTACCGGCCTCCGTACAATATCTTGTTACGGGATGATAAATCCTATCCCTATATTTTTATCTCTGACAAAGAGCGCTATCCGGCAGTTCGTTTCAGCAGGGGAGCAAAGCGTAAGAGTGGTCGCTATTTTGGGCCATTTCCCAGCGGAGGCGCGGTCCGGGACAGTCTGAATCTATTGCAGAAAATCTTTCGGATTCGTCAGTGTGACGAGAGCTTCTTTAAGAATCGCTCACGTCCATGTCTTCAGTACCAGATAAAACGTTGTACAGCGCCATGTGTTGAGTTGATCTCTGCTGATGAGTACCAACAGGATATTCGACACGCGGCCATGTTCCTGGAAGGTAAAAACAGTGCAGTAATGGATGAAATAGCCAGCCAAATGGAAAAAGCCTCTACAGAGCTTAATTTCGAACAGGCGGCTTCATATCGTGATCAGTTGATCAGCCTACAGAAGGTGCAGGAACAGCAGTATGTTTCTGGTATGCAGGGGGATGCGGATGTTATTGCCTGTGCATTACAGCCCGGTGGTGTTTGTCTGCACATGCTATTTGTGCGCGGGGGTAGGATTATTGGGAGTAAATCACACTACCCAAAGGTTTCTGTTGAAGAGACTGAGGAAGAGATACTCTCCGCGTTTATTGCTCAGTGGTACCTATCTGCCCAAAGAGAGATCCCTCCTTACGTTATAACCTCAGCCGCCATTGAGGATGCTGAATGTCTCGAAGAGGCTTTGGCATCGGAGCGTGATAAAAAGGTCAAAGTTGCGCATAAAGTCCGCGGGGAGCGTTCAGCTTGGCAGAAGCTGGCACAGACCAACGCTGAGCAGCAGCTGGGTAGCTATCTGGCGAACAAAAAGAATATCTATAACCGTTTCCTTGAGTTACAGGAAATCCTGAGCCTTGATGAGGTGCCGCAGCGCCTGGAATGTTTTGATATCAGCCACAGCTCAGGTGAGGCAACGGTTGCTTCCTGCGTGGTTTTTGATCGCAATGGCCCACTGAAATCTGATTACAGGCATTTCAATATCGAGGGAATAACTGGCGGAAATGATTACGCCGCGATGCATCAGGCTCTTGAAAGGCGCTACAAACGCCTTAAAAAGGGTGAAGCCAAGATGCCAGATATTCTGCTGATTGATGGTGGCAAAGGCCAGGTAACCCAGGCTCTCGAGGTTCTGGATCAGCTGGAAATAACTTCAGTGCTAGTGGTGGGTGTCGCGAAAGGGCCAACACGTAAGGCTGGATTTGAGGTGCTAATCTCCGGTGATACCGGAGAGGAAACGGTTCTTGAAAGTGACTCATCGGCTCTTCATCTTATTCAGCATATTCGGGACGAAGCTCACCGATTTGCTATTACTGGCCATCGCGCTAGAAGAGGTAAGGCGCGTAAAAAGTCGGTATTGGAAGATATTCCTGGAGTAGGGCCTAAAAGAAGACGAGAGTTACTACGTCATTTTGGTGGAATTCAGGAAGTTGAGCGCGCCAGTATTGAAGAAATTGCAAAAGTCTCTACCATAAGCCAAACCATTGCCGAGGAAATCTATGCGGCACTTCATCCTGATGCATAAGACTTAGATGAAAATACCCAATATTCTTACACTACTGCGCATTGCTTTAAT
>NZ_JAAEQH010000371.1 GCF_024231755.1 Neptuniibacter sp. | reverse complement strand
CGTGTCATCATACAATTCAAAATGGCTGTTTTGATAACGTATAATCATACTCCCACTAGACTCGTTTTTGACTACAAACCACAAACCAATATCAGAAGAGTAAACCCTATAATCCTCTAATGTTAGTGAAACCCCATTGGCAGAGAATCCTTCTTTCAGAAGGAGAATTTCCCCTGGAGAAGGGTTCTGTGCAGTAGATGCTGGTGGCATCAAATCAATACGCCATTGCATATCCTGCAAGTCCATAAACTTGGAGACTTTCACAATGAGATAAGAAGCATCTTGGCTGATTACTCCGTCAAATTCTCCTATTATATCAAAATCACAACCACCGTTCGCGGGTCTCAATGTAACTGCATCCCCTATTTCCAATTGTCGTTGTTTTGTATCATATTCACACGACACATCATGGTCATACTGTCTACCCGTGTCATCATACAATTCAAAATGGCTGTTTTGATAACGTATAATCATACTCCCACTAGACTCGTTTTTGACTACAAACCACAAACCAATATCAGAAGAGTAAACCCTATAATCCTCTAGTGTTAGTGAAACCCCGTTGAGTGAATATCCTTCTCCGAGTGATTTCATATGATTCTCGCTGGTTTGTGGTTCAGCCGTAGGTGTAGATGTTGGTGGCATTGGAGTAGGTGTGAATGTTGATGGCATTGGGGTAGGCGTAGAAGTTGATTGAATAGGTTCGGGTGTAGGTGAAGGCGTAAATGTCTTAGTGGGTATAGGTGCTGATGTGTTAGTTGGTGCAGGAGAAGTTGGATTTACCAAAGCTACGCTCGTTTCCGATTCTTCGGGATAATCAACGGGAGTTTGTACTTGTGGAACCAGGGTATATAATGGTTCTGGCGCTAGAAAATCAGGCAATATTCCGATTATTGCTGCCAATATAGCACCAATGCAACCTATGATTGCTACCGTTATTCCTATAATAGCCTGAAGTTTAGGGTTAGCTTTATCTTCTCTCATTCCTATCTCCTTGATTACGTATCGTCTTCAATGTGCACTGCGGTGACTAACTAGTGATGTAAATGCACATACTAAACACCCAACTTACGGACTTGTGCTGCGCATTCCCCTTTACAGTGCAATCCTGCCAAGCAAAAAAACTATACAGCAAGCACCGGAAAAAGTCAACCCTGGCGGCCAGCAAATAGCCGCTTGCATTTTCGCCCCACCTGATATACAATCAACCCGAAACCGTCCACACGCATTCGAGAATGACGATTCTGCGAGGAGGTGATGATAATCCACGGTCAATATATCTCGCGAGCGAGTAGAGTCTTTGCAAGGGTAGTGAAAATAAAGAGTCACAGTCTCGACAAGAAAAAGGAGAATTATCATGTCCCCAGTAACATCGGCAAGTATCGACGAGTATCTGACGCGCACCGGTGTCGCCATCGGCAACGCCCGTGAAACCCCGGCCATACTCGCTGCCCTGGAAGTGTACGGCTACGACGATGCCGTTCTACAACAGGGCCAGGATCTGCTGGACGCCGCCTTTGCCTTGAGCAGCGCCCAACGCCAGGAATACGCGGAACAGTACGGGGCTACTGCTGCGTTGAACGAGGGCCACGCGGAAGCCGACCGGCTGTATAGCGCGCACCGGCAGATAGCCGCTATTGTCTTTAAGAATGACATCACCCGGTTGGGAACCTTTGAACTGAACCAGGCCAAGAAACAGAGCTTTTCTGGCCGCCTCACCCAGGCCAGGTATTTCTATACCAAGCTGCTCGCCGACGATGACGCCATAACCGCGATGGGCCGTTTTCGGATCACGCGGGAGCAATTGGAAAAGGGCCAGTCGTTGACCGATGAGACGATGGCGCTCAACAAGACGCAGCAAAAAGAAAAGAGCGAGGCCCAAAAAGCCACCAAGGACCGGGATGCCGCGTTGGACGAGTTGCACGAGTGGATGTCCGAGTTCAAGGCCATCGCCACGATTGCCCTGGCGGACGATCCCCAATTGTTAGAAGCGCTGCAATTCGGCGCGATTCCGTGAGGATTGTCGGCGGATTGAGAAATTAGAGATTGGTTCATTCTCAGAAGAATGAACCAATCCACTAACATCTTGACCTTTTATCCCACCTGATATACAATTTGATCGCAGAAATGTCTAGGGAACGGTTTCCCACACCAGGGAGCTACTTTCCACACGGGGGAGCGGTTTCCTGCGCCAGGGAGTCATTTCCTGCGATGGGGAACAGTTTCCCACGCCAGGGAGTTATTTCCTGTGCTGGGGAATCATTTCCCACGATGGGAAGTCATCCCCCAATGTAGGAAATCATCCCCCAGTACGGGAAGTCATCCCCCAGCGTGGGAGATTATCCCCTATTGTGGGAATTTGTTCCCCAGTATAGGGAATTATCCCCCAGTGTGGGAAGTCATCCCTCGTTATGGGAAGTCATCCCCCACAACGGGAAATCATTCCCCACACAAAAGGGGCATTCCCGATCACCTTGTCGCCTTGTCACTCAGTCACCCAGTCACCCGGTCATCCCCCGGGAAGGGAGCTAGATGTCAGACAGTAGTGTGCACAAAAATCTGGACGAATACCTGGTGCGCGCCGAAGTTGCGATCACGAATGCGCGCCAGCAGGCGGATATATTCGCCGCTCTGTCCGAGTATGGCTAT
>NZ_JAAEQH010000370.1 GCF_024231755.1 Neptuniibacter sp. | reverse complement strand
TCAGCTGCTGTAGATAGTTCCACGCTGATTTTACCTGGACGTGGAAATTCATGGTAATCGAGAGCGGCTTGTTTCATATCATCAGACATGGCTGCTGTTCCAATCTAGTTAAAAAGTCGAACCCCGAACTATATAGAAAAGCGGTATACCGAACAACCAGCAGAATCGTTCAATATCGCAATTTTTTTGTTCGTTTGATCTAAAGTACAACTCAGATCAACTCAATGTGGGTCTTATGGGTAACGGCTAGAAACCAGGGCTGGTAGTGGGCTGGAGCATTTGCAGCTTTAGGTCTTATCCAGCCGCGCACCTGTATAGCTTTACCTTTCAAATTGATAACCCGACTTTCTCCAAAATCTTTTGCTGTCGCTTTGCTCAGTTTCAACGCAAGCAAATCATCGACCTCAATAATCCACCCACTGCGAATTTTTTTAACTGAAGTCACCTTACCTCTTAAGAGGCGAAATCCTGATTCTTTATTTTTTAAGGAGAGAACATCACGCCATGCCTGCCGCTTCCACACCCCACTACCAAAAGCAGATTGCTCAGCTTTTTTCAGACAGCGATTAAATTTCAAATTAGGAGGAACAGCTATATGAAAAGCCAAACCATCTCGCAACAGGGATTCAGAAACCAATACGCCATCAGCATAAAGATGGCCAAGCCAACGCTTATACTTATCCTGCTTCTGCTTTCCTAATAACAACCTTACTTCAGAGTTTTTTAGGAGCTGACGCAATCTATCCCTCGACGCATTGGCGTAAGGTTCAGCTGGCGATCCCTCTTTCTTTGTCTCTGGCGCATTAAGACCAATTAACCGGATACGACGACCATCCCTCAGTTTTACCGTATCACCATCGTAAACTTTGGCTATCTCAACAATTTCTGAAGAGAGGTTTTGAGGACAGGCAGCAAAAATCACCTGTGAAAAGACAAGAAAAAAGGCGCCCCATAATGGAAGCGCCTTTTTTAGAATCCTCATCGTGAGCAACTCTTACTTTTTCATGCCGCGGCCACCGAAACGCTTGTTAAAGCGATCGATACGACCACCAGAAGTCGCTTCTTTCTGCTTACCAGTGTAGAACGGGTGACAAGCAGAGCATACGTCCAGGTGCAGATCTTTACCCAGAGTAGATTTAGTTTTTACAACATTACCGCAAGAACAAGTAGCGGAAATTTCAGAGTATTCCGGATGGATACCAGCTTTCATGACGAACCTCATAATATTCATGCCGCCACCTGATCTTCTGCCAGGCACCGCATTGATTTAAACTACCAGTAAAAAGCACCGGTACGTTAAGTAGGCGGCGAATTATACGCATGCATATGATGCTTAGCAACTGAAAACAGGTTATTAAATAAGCACCCCAACACTCATGAGTATTTTTCGCTTAGCCATCCCCAGTCCTCTTCGACGTTTATTCGATTATCTGCCGCCGGAAGGGACTGATCTATCGAACATAAAGCCCGGAATCCGGGTAACAGCGCCCTTCGGCAGAAGGGATGTTATCGGCATACTGGTCGAAGTTACTGACCAGAGTGAATTCGCACACAACAAACTTAAAAGAGCCAAAAGCATCCTTGATACTGAGCCACCTCTGCCACAACACCTTTTTAAACTGGCCCGTTGGGCTGCCAGTTACTATCAACACCCCGAAGGAGATGCACTTCAACAAGCCATCCCAACACTCTTGCGCAAAGGAGCCCCCTGCGAACACCAGCATGAAATATTATGGCGAGCGGCCCCTGACGCCTCTATAGCACAGCTCAAAAGTAATGCTTCACGCCAGATAGAACTGTTGAACCTACTTCTAGAGCATCCTCAGGGAATCAGCACTGATGCTATCCGAGCTGAAGGTGGCCATACCAGTGCTTTAAGCACACTTGAGGAAAAAGAACTCGCAGAATCATTTCACAGAGAGCATAAACAGAATAACCAACAGATTCTGCATGAAGCACCACTAGCACTAAATGCCGAACAACAAAGTTGCTTACACGAAATCAATAGCCGTAAAGGGTTTGCCTGCATACTATTGGAAGGGGTAACAGGCTCAGGGAAAACTGAAGTTTACTTGCAAGCCATTGAGAAGGCATTAAAGGAAGGCAAACAAGCACTGGTACTGGTGCCAGAGATCGGGCTTACTCCACAAACAGTCAGTCGTTTCAAGCAACGCTTCAGCGTACCTATTGTTGCCCTGCACTCAAACCTTACAGATCGTCAGCGCCTGGACGCCTGGCTACAGGCTAGAGAAGGGATTGCCCGAATAATTATCGGCACACGCTCAGCTATCTTCACGCCTCTACAAACACCCGGCATTATTATTATCGATGAGGAACACGATCCTTCTTTTAAACAACAGGATGGATTCAGATATTCCGCAAGGGATCTTGCCGTTCTACGTGCGCGCCACGAAAACACCCCGATTATTCTAGGAAGCGCCACACCCTCCCTAGAATCTCTACACAATGCAGTAGAGGGAAAATATCACTGGCTCAAATTAACTCAACGAGCGGGTAACTCCAGCCCTCCGGAATTTAAGCTATTAGATATCAGACAGGAAAACCTCAACGACGGACTGTCTGAACAGCTGATATCAGCCATCCGCTCACACCTAGAAGGCGGCACCCAAGTCCTTCTTTTTCTGAATCGGCGCGGATTTTCCCCGACTCTGACCTGTCATGACTGCGGCTGGATTGCAGATTGCAACCGCTGCGATGCGCATATGACGTTACACCAGAGTCCACCTCACTTACATTGTCATCATTGTGATAAACAATCCGGGATTCCACAGCGTTGCCCGGAATGTAATAGTGATCAGCTACAACCGGTGGGTGTAGGTACGGAACGTAGCGAACAAGCACTGCAGAAGTTGTTCCCTGATTTCCCTGTTATCCGGGTTGATCGGGATAGCACCCAGCGCAAACACTCCATGCAGGAGATCATGCAGCAGGTTAACACCGGCAACCCCTGCATTCTTGTTGGCACTCAGATGCTGGCTAAAGGCCACCATTTCCCCAAGGTCACTCTAGTAGCCATTATCAACGCTGATAGCGGACTGTTCAGCGCAGATTTCCGAGGTATGGAGCGTACAGCACAGCTGATTCTACAGGTCGCAGGCCGAGCTGGACGAGCTGATCATCCAGGTAAGGTAATGATGCAGACCTATCATTCAGATCACCCCACCTTGCAGACTCTGGTCAACCATGGCTACAGTGCTTTCGCTCAGGAAGAATTACACAACCGCAAGATAGCCCAGCTACCTCCTTTCACCCACTACGCTTTGCTACGAGCAGAAACCAGCATAAAAGGCAGAGCAGAATCTTTCTTGGGCGCGCTGCGTCAGCAACTGGAAGACGATATGCTGCTTCCTCATGGTGTTCACTGGATCGGCCCCTTCCCTTCACCTATGGAAAAACGCGCGGGCATGCATAGGGCACAGCTAATGATCTACGCGCAGGACCGCAGATCGCTGCACCAGCTCCTTGCTAATTTGTGCTGGTATTTAGAACAGAATAAAGAAGCCAGAAAAGTACGCTGGTCCATTGATGTTGACCCAGCGGATACTTTTTAAGCAACAGCAGCTCTTTTGACTTAACAAACCAGATGTTTGCAGGGATAATACGCGGTTCTTCTTAAGGCCCTTTTAACTGAGATATTTATTCAGCCCACAGGCCTACTGACTGACTCCAAACGGTACACGTACGCAAATGAAAGAAATTATTGCAGAGCTGATTGATTCCGCCCTGAAGAACCTGATTGAGAACGACACACTGCCAGCAGATATTCAGCCAAAAATCATGGTTGAAAACACCCGTGATAAAACTCACGGTGACTATGCGTCCAACATTGCGATGACTCTGGCAAAAGCGGCAAAAAGCAATCCACGCCAACTGGCAGAAAAGATTGTTGATGCACTGCCTCAATCTGAAAACCTCAAGCGTACGGAAATTGCTGGCCCAGGCTTTATCAACTTCTTTATCAGTGGCGCCTCCACCAGCACCCAGATAAAAACCATTCTGGAGCAGAAAACCAACTACGGTCGTAATAATGACGGCGCTGGCAAAAAAGCTCAGGTTGAATTTGTATCTGCAAACCCAACTGGACCTCTGCATATCGGTCACGGACGTGGCGCAGCAGTAGGCGACTGCCTCTGTCGTTTGATGGAAGCAACAGGCTGGGATGTAACCCGTGAATTTTATTACAACGATGCAGGCCAGCAGATCAACAACCTGGCACTTTCGGTACAAGCACGCTGCAAAGATCTAACTCCTGAAGATCCAAGCTGGCCAGCGGATGGTTACCGGGGTGATTACATCATTGAACTGGCTGAAAGCTTCATGCGTGGTGATACCGTTAAATCGGAAGACCAGAGCTTCACAGGCACCAAAGATGCGGACGATCTGGAAGCTATTCGCCACTTCGCAGTGGCTTACCTACGCCACGAGCAGGATCTAGACCTCAAAGCATTCGCCGTGGATTTTGATGTGTACTTCCTTGAGTCTTCACTTTATACAGAAGGTAAAGTAGAAGCAGCCGTACAGACTCTTATCGAAAACGACTTCACCTATGAAGAAGACGGCGCCCTCTGGTTACGTACCACCGATTTTGGCGACGATAAAGATCGTGTAATGCGTAAGAAGGATGGTGGTTACACTTACTTCGTTCCAGACGTAGCTTATCATCTGAACAAATGGCAACGTGGTTTCGATACCGTTATCAATGAACAGGGCGCTGATCACCACAGTACTATCACCCGTGTTCGCGCAGGTCTTCAAGCACTGAAAGCCGACATTCCTGAAGGCTGGCCTGACTATGTACTGCATCAGATGGTTACCGTAATGAAAGGTGGCGAAGAGGTTAAGATCTCTAAGCGCGCAGGTAGCTATGTAACTCTACGAGATCTGATCGATGAAGTAGGCCGTGATGCAACCCGTTACTTCCTGGCAGCACGTAAATCAGATAGCCATCTGACATTTGATATCGATCTGGCTCGTTCTGAATCGGCAGACAACCCGGTTTACTATATCCAGTACGCTCATGCCCGTGTCTGCTCTATCTTCCGCAAATTAGAAGATAACAACTGGAGTTGGGATGAAGAAACAGGCATCGCAGCATTGGATCGCCTTGAACATGATAAAGAGCGTCACCTGGTTACCGCACTAGGCCGTTATCCTGAAGTGGTACGCAATGCAGCAAATGCACGTGAGCCACATCAGATCTCTAACTACCTACGTGACCTCGCGGGTGATTTCCACACCTACTACAATTCAGAGAAAACTCTGGTTGAAGATGCTGATCTGCGTAATGCCCGTCTGACACTTGCTGTTGCAGTGCGCCACGTATTGGCCAACGGCCTAGACCTGCTGGGCGTAACCGCTCCGGAGCAGATGTAAAACCATGGCCTCCCGTAAGGATTACGCCAAGAACAAACGCGGCAAGGCTGCAGCCAGCCGCGCTCGTTCGGCCGCAAAGAAAGCCCCCGTTAAAAAGCGCTTTCCTACCGGCCTTCTGGCACTTACCTTACTGTTTCTTGGAGGCCTGGGTTATGGCCTCTATAACCTGACCAAAGTTGATCCCGGCAAAGCGTCTACACCGCTTGCAAATAGTAAGCCTCAGCAAACCAAGCCCGTAGAGAAAAAAGCAGCTGTCAGCCAAGCTCCAGCGACTGAGAAATCAACTAACTCCAGCGAAGGCAAACGCTTTGAATTCTACGAGATGCTGGAGAAAAGCGAGGTTAAGGCCCCAGAGGTTGAAGCCTACAAATCAACGCCTAAAGACGCGAAGACACAGCACAAATATCTTCTGCAGGCTGGTTCGTTCAAGATTAAAGCAGATGCTGAACGTATGCGCGCCCAGTTGATTCTGCTAGGTCTGCCTAATGTACACACCGATACCAGTACCAGCAAAGATGGCACAACATGGTATCGCGTACGTATCGGACCTTTTGATAACCGCTCACGCCTGTCCAAGGCTTATGACAAACTGGTTCAACAAAACATCCAGCCACTGCGCATAAAACAGTAAAACACTAAGCCGGGTTCTCTACCCGGCTTTTTCGTTTTCAGACTTGAATTTCATCCAAGCGTCACCATCTTTTTGTAAACCCTAAGATATAAGCACCAAGGCTCTATCGTTTTACTGGTGTTTAACAAAAAACTCCCATCAGGAGCATTTACATGACAACGATTGTTTCAGTACGTCGTGATGACAAAGTCGTCGTTGGCGGCGACGGACAAGTATCACTGGGCAACACCGTAATGAAAGGCACAGCCCGCAAGGTTCGTCGCCTGGCCAAGCACGATGTTATTACTGGTTTCGCAGGCAGTACTGCCGATGCGATCACACTGCTGGATCTGTTTGAAGCTCAGCTGGAAAAACATCAGGGCAATATCTTCAATGCCGTAGTCAGTTTGGCAAAAGAGTGGCGTGGTGACCGCGTACTTCGCAAACTTGAAGCCCTTATGCTGGTTGCAAATAAAGAGAAGACTTACCTTATCTCTGGTAGCGGCGACATTATCGAACCTGAAGACGGAGTGGTCGCAATTGGCTCCGGCGGCAACTTTGCTCTGGCAGCCGCCCGCGCACTGACAGACAACACCGAACTGAGCGCCAAAGACGTAGTAGAGAAAAGTCTACATATCGCAGCAGGTATCTGCGTATTTACTAACGATAATCTGACTGTCGAAGAACTCGATTCAGTAGCCTGATCCGGCCCCATTAGGCTTATAGGAGCAAAACATGTCAAATATGACCCCACGCGAAATCGTATCCGAGCTGGATCGCCATATTATCGGTCAGGATGAAGCCAAACGTTCGGTTGCTATCGCCCTGCGTAACCGCTGGCGCCGTATGCAGTTGGATGAAGAGTTACGCGTAGAAGTAACACCGAAAAATATTCTAATGATTGGTCCAACGGGTGTTGGTAAAACCGAAATTGCACGCCGTTTGGCAAAGCTTGCCAATGCACCATTTATAAAAGTAGAAGCAACTAAATTCACTGAAGTTGGCTACGTAGGCCGCGATGTAGAAACTATTATTCGCGATCTTGTCGATATGGCGATCAAGATGATGCGCGAACAGGAGATGGAGAAGGTCCGTTTCCGTGCTGAAGAAGCCGCTGAAGAACGTATTCTCGATGCCCTTCTGCCACCAGCTCGCCCAACCGGTTTTGGAGAAGAGCCGGCAAAATCTGAAGACAGCGCTACACGCCAGGTTTTCCGTAAGAAACTACGTGAAGGTCAGCTTGACGATAAAGAGATCGACATCGAAGTAGCACAGCCTCAGGTTGGCGTTGAAATTATGGCGCCTCCTGGCATGGAAGAGATGACCAACCAGCTACAGAGTATGTTCTCTGGTATGGGCGGCGGTAAAAAACAGCAGCGTCGCATGAAGATCAAAGATGCATTCAAGATGCTGACTGACGAAGAAGCCGCTAATCTGGTCAAAGAAGACGAGCTAAAACAGAACGCTGTAGAACTAGTCGAACAGCACGGCATTGTTTTTCTGGATGAGATCGACAAAGTCTGCAAAGGTGGCTCAAACAGCAGCGGCGATGTATCCCGTGAAGGTGTACAACGTGATCTGCTACCGCTGATTGAAGGCTGCACCGTAAGCACCAAATACGGCATGGTTAAAACCGACCATATCCTGTTTATCGCATCCGGCGCATTCCATCTGGCGAAGCCATCAGATCTGATTCCTGAGCTTCAGGGACGTCTACCAATTCGCGTAGAGCTGAATGCTCTAACACCTGATGATTTCCGCCGTATTCTAAAAGAACCAAATGCCTCTTTGACTCAACAGTATCAGGCACTGCTGAAAACTGAAGGTGTAGATGTAATCTTCACAGATGAAGGCATTAGTCGCATCGCCGAACTGGCATTTGAAGTAAATGAAAGCACTGAAAACATCGGAGCCCGTCGTTTACACACCATGATGGAGCGTCTTCTGGAAGAGCTTTCATTTGCTGCATCCGATTGCCAGGGCCAGACTATCACTGTGGATAAAGCTTTTGTGGATCAGCAGTTGAGCGAACTCAGCCAGGACGAAGACCTGAGTCACTATATCCTGTAACCCAAAACTGGAGTTTGCATGTCTAAAGCACCGTTACCAACACAAATTAAACTGCATAAAAAATCCCGCACTCTGGAATTGTCCTATGACAGTGAATCCTTTGAGCTAACAGCAGAGTATCTACGTGTCCATTCACCCTCTGCCGAGGTACGCGGGCATGGTATTGGTAACGGCGTATTGCAAACAGGCAAAAAGCTGGTTGGGATCAAAGAACTGATCCCCTCTGGCAACTATGCTCTGAAAATCGTTTTTGATGATGGGCATGACAGCGGACTCTATACTTGGGACTGCCTGCATGATCTAGCCTACAATCATGATGATTACTGGCAGGAATACCTCCGCAAATTGGAGGAAGCAGGTGAAAGCCGTGACGGCGGCATGATCGCTATCGGCCGATAAATCAAAGACAAGCTAAACGCATCCCGGTACAATCGGCGCAAGAAAAATCACAGAACAGAAATCAGGACACCCGGATATGGCTGACCAGCACAATAACGACACCACTCACTTTGGTTACGAAGATGTCCGTAAAGAGGACAAAGTGAAGCGCGTCGCTGATGTTTTCCACAGCGTTGCTGGCAAATACGATC
>NZ_JAAEQH010000369.1 GCF_024231755.1 Neptuniibacter sp. | reverse complement strand
TTGGCATTGGCTTTGCTATCTAATTGGAATAGCAATATCACCTGCGATACAAAAAAAACAAATACGAATTAAGGTAGATAGAGATGAAATCTAACCCTGTACTTCTTCCAGCTCTGGCAATCAGCAGTTCTCTACTGGCAAATCCTGCTTTGGCTCATACCTCTCACCTGATGGAATCAGGTCTGGTATCAGGTCTTCTGCACCCACTTACTGGTGTAGACCACCTTCTGGCAATGCTTGCCGTGGGTATCTGGGCGGCTATGCAAAAAGACAAAGCAACCAGCCTTATTCCTGCAACCTTCACTCTCATGTTGCTTGCAGGCTTTATGCTGGCAGTTTCTGGTTTTGCACTTCCAGTAGTTGAAGGAGGTATTGCAGTTTCAGTTATGGTGTTAGGCCTGTTTATCGCAACCACTCAGCAAATGAAACTTGCTGCAGCACTACCAATTGTTGGTGGTTTTGCCCTGTTCCATGGCGCGGCACATGGCGCTGAGATGGGTCTGGTATCTACCTTCGCATTTGCTACCGGTTTTATCGCATCATCACTGGCACTGCAGTTCGCAGGCAAAACCGGTATGACTAAAATTCAGAACCGTTTACCGCTGCTTCATCAAGCATTTGGCGCTCTAACAGCAACACTTGGTGCGCTTTTCCTGATCGCTTAATTCACCGGACTTCTTACACTCCACCCTGGTTCTAAAAACCAAGTAAGAATTCCTTTTCTGGTGGTACTGCCACCAGACTTTTCCTATTTTCTACCATCACCCAAAAGTGGTTAAGTCGGGCTGAAAAGCCCGACCTTTTTCATGCCTTTTATCAACGATAGTCGCAAAGCGTTAATTTGCTGCGTCCTTAACTTTCCAATTTCCAAATCTGTACCATAATCAGGCTATAGGCTTTTCAAAACGTGGTAGTGAGGTCTGGATATGAGTGAACAACGTGCTGCTGATCTTGAGTCAAACACCAGTGTTGACTTGGAAGAGTATGTGACAGAAGAAGAATCAGAAGAGGCTCAAGCTGACTCTACGATCTATAAGAAAGATGCGATTAACCCGGCTAAACGCAGACGTCTAGAAGAGATGCGAGAAGAACGGGAATTAATGCGAGATATCCAGGACGTTTTTGATGATTATGATTTCGATGAATAAGATTTTGACGAGTATGATTTCGATGAGAAAATTTTAACGACTGAGGTTTGACAAAATAACAGTCTCAGTACCTTCTCAGTACCTACCTGTACGTTTCCCAAAATTAATCGAGACGGATCATCTTAGATCAGGCACATCTTGCCTCAGCGACCCGCTGACTCTTTGGATTGGTCACCAATAGGTAGATCGAATCGTCAGTAAATTCAAACATGGTACGACATGAACGGCAGCGATAGATTGTCGCGCCGGCTCTCGACTTTAGAGCAGTGAGCTGCTCATGCGGCTCAGTAATAATCGGAGATTCAATTAACTGCGTACAATGCCAACAAATGGTATCCATAAGGCCTCCATTTCCTGAATGCAATTTCAAGCGTGGTTTACTACACCTGATAATTCAAATTTTCGAACGAAAATCATCAGGAAATCTTTTCAAGTTGGCGCAGAATTAAGATCACAATATTGATATGATTCCGCCATGTTAGAGATTTCCAGCCGTGTATCCATCCCCGATTCTGAACTTGAATTCAACGCTATCCGCGCTCAGGGTAGTGGCGGGCAGAATGTAAACAAGGTATCCAGTGCTATCCATCTGCGCTTTGATATCAAACGCTCCTCCTTACCAGACTTTTACAAAGAACGTCTGCTGAACTTTCGTGACCAGAGAATTAGCAGTGATGGCGTTATCGTAATTAAAGCGCAGAATTTCCGTGATCAGGAAAGAAACAGAATTGATGCATTAGAACGTCTCAAGCAGATCATTCTAAAAGCGACCCACGTAGAGAAAGCTCGCCGGGCAACTAAGCCCACGCGAAGCTCTCAGCGGAAACGAATGGATAAGAAGACCCAGCGTGGGCAGACTAAAAAGAATCGAGGGAAAGTGGATTATTAATCAGCAGACAGACTCATTAGCTCCACCTCAACCTGGTGATCTCCTGCCGCTACAAATAGCTGATTTTCACTAATGGTGATAGTCAGTTCCATATTACGGTCACACAATTGAGATAGTGATTCTGCCTGCTCAGAAGGAAAACTGAACACCTCCGTTTTAGGCAAAGCGCTGATCGCTCCGCCGTGTTTTTCCCACCAGATATCCACTTCAGAGCCATAAGCATAGAGTTTGACCAGATCAGCACGACTTACACCTTTACGCAATCGGTCAGCCGAAGCCTGCCCCACTTCAATCCAGCTAGGAATTGATCCATCCGGGCGAACGATCCACAAGTCAGGTTCATCTGCCGTTGAAAGGCCTTTGGTGAACTGGATATCCTCATCGTAGTTAAGCGCATAGGCCAGTAAACGCACCATCATCCGGGTCTGAGTCTCTGAAGGATGCAACGCCAGCGTTAATTTTTCAGTCGTATAAATATCACGATTCATATCAACCAGATTCAGCGTTGCCTTGTAGATGGTAGGTTTTAAAGCCATTGATTGTTCCTAAAAGCCCGTCAGCAATAAATGAAGGCCATCTTTATACTGCATTGCTGAGCGCTTTTAAATACAATCGCCTGTCTCGAACGCTGTCATTAATCCTTGAGGTGAGCATGGAACTAAAACATCTGGCTATCCGTGAATTGGTAAAAGAGTCTGAAGATGCACCAGCACGTATTACGGACCGAGGAGGCGTTGTCTCTATTACCGACCCGATGGCAATCCAGTTGTTTGATACTCTGAATTCAGCCTTCAGCCGTCGTTCCAGCCTGACCCACGGCTCTTTCAACCATGAGAATGAAGAGGGTTACCCATTTATCTCCGCCTTTGAGAACTTCGCTAGTGCAGAATGGAATGAAGCTAACTTCAAAGATTTATGTGATAAAAGCATGGCTCAGCTGGCCGTAGCGATAAATAACCCATCAGCTCATACTGCTCATGGTGGTTACGTTCTTTTCGCCCTCTATGCCAGTGATCGATACGAATACCTACTAA
Source organism: Neptuniibacter sp. (assembly GCF_024231755.1). Classification (GTDB taxonomy): domain Bacteria; phylum Pseudomonadota; class Gammaproteobacteria; order Pseudomonadales; family Balneatricaceae; genus Neptuniibacter. The sequence continues at coordinate 46,971 of NZ_JAAEQH010000369.1, read as the reverse complement.
TCGCTCTTGTGAGAGATAAAGCCAGCATTGTGTTTGATAATGACCTTCGTCCTACCGAAGTGATGGAAGTAAACCTTGATCAGCTGCATCAGGCAGCACGTATCAACATCAGCACTTTCCGCAAAAAACAGGATAGCTACCTGAGCTTTATCGGCAGTAAAGAGAAAGGTGAAATCACTCACTACTTCTCAACCGCATTTGGTTGTACCGATGTAACTCCTTCCCGAAAATCCACTGGCGAACTGATCCGTGCTGCACGGGACTTCTGTAACCAGAACAGCATGTCGGACCGTAAGGAAGAGGTGGTAGAAGACGTGGTCAGCTACCTCGAACGCCAGCGTTCAGAGAAAGAGTCAGCAAACCTGAACGATATTCAGAATCTATTTGATGCTTACATCCCACCAGAGCAGGCAGAAACTACTGCAGGAACATTTGGCACCTTTGCTAACAAAGGCCCTTATAACGTCAGCCAGGAGTTTCAGCCTCATACAAGTACCATCAATCGCTTCTCTAAGTTGAAGGTCAAATCTGATAACTGGAGCCTGGATTTCAGCAAACGCACTTTTGGCGAACTGAATGCAGGTAAAGATGTGGAATTTGATGAAGATAATGGCCGAATCATTATCAATCGCCTGCCAAGCAAAGTGATCAACCAGTTGCGAGAAGCTTTAGAGCAGGAAGATTGATCTGCTCTCATATCTGGACTCTCATATATGGATCAAGGGACAGGTTTAAACCTGTCCCCCTAATCTCTTAACTCTAACTCCTAATTCAACAACGTAACCCAGAAAGAAACACTTACTAGAGCCGCTAGTGTAGAAAGAACAACGGTGAGCGAAGTTTCCTTCTCTTTAACGTCGTAGCGTAACGCCATTACATGGGCTAGCGCACCCGTTGGTAGAGCAGCAAGGAAAACTGCAGCCAGAATCCAGTTCTGATCATCTAGGCCCGCCGCTTTAAAAATAAGCAGAGTTAGCAATGGATGAACAACCAGCTTTACCACAACAAGCCAGAGCAGTTCGGCTTTACTCTGTTTAAGCGTACGAAACTCAAGACTAGCTCCCAAACAGAACAAAGCTACAGGTACAGTGGCTGGCGCTAATAGTTCTAGCGTCGAAGATAAAATGACCGGCAGTGGCATCTCTGTTGCGGAAAAAAACACGCCCAAAAACGTTGAAAGAAAGATAGGACTACGTAACAGAGATTTATCAAGGATGGTAAGAAGTTGCTTAAACCCCTTCCCTTCTTGACGCTGACTTTCAATCAGGAACTGTGTGCCCCCAATCTGAAAAACATTCCCCAGCAGAATTATACTAATCATCGCTCCATACGCCGCCTCACCCAGCAATCCAAAAACCAAAGGAATGCCCATATAAGCGTAGTTCGAGAAGGTACCGTTTAGCGCACGTATAACCAGAACTTCCTTATTCCGTTCGCTAAAGAAAAAGGCACATCCTGCTGCAGCAATCAACGCGGTTAACACCACCGCAATCAGGAACGCTAACAGATAATAAGGCTGGAACAGACTGTCGAGCGAAAGCTTATAGACTGAATTAAACAACAGCGCAGGAACCGCAAAGTAATAAACAAATGCGTTTACAGGCGCTAAAGAGTGCCCTGCTAATACCGTACGTTTACCTACATATCCCAGACCTATCAGGATAAAAAGAGTAAGTATGGTTTCTACACCTGCCATGAGTTTTACCAGCCTGCTTGTCAAAGAGGCAGCAATTAGATCAATTTGTCAGACTAAGGTCCAGACATCTTTCTTTCATATGATGGCGTTATGATCCGCTTAAACAGCCCAGATGTACTGCTCAATTTATTATTTTTGTGCACTGCACAAAAAAAGTGTTGACATGATCAAAAAATCGCCTAAAATGGCTTTCATATTGTGCAGTGCAACATAATCTTTTTTAGGAGAAATAACATGACTAATACTGTTGATTTCCAGAAATCTTTCGATGCCGTTCAGTCTCTGATGAACCTGCAGGCTGCAGCGATCACTAAATCTATCGAGCAGCAGAAAAAGTCTGGTGAAGAACTGACTTCTTTCTTCCAGTCTGAAGCTGAGAAAGCTAAAGAGCTGAAAACTCCAGAAGAACTGATCAAGTTCAACATGGAAGCTAACAAAGCTCTGTTCGAACTGCTGAAAAGCCAGGGCGAAGCTTTCACTTCTATCGCGAACGAAACTCGCGAAGCTGCTATGGCTGAACTGCAGTCTATGACTAAGTAAGCTATACACTTTCTAAAAAACCGGGCATTAGCCCGGTTTTTTTTGCTTTTTTTTAGGCAAAACCTGCTGTTAACTGTATATTCAAAAGATAGTGCTATAAGCCAAGTCGCTCACAATCCGTGAACATCGGCTTAGGTACGTGTCTTCCATGGTTGTATAGGAAACAGCATGAGCGAACAGATCCTAATGGCACGACAGCCCATCCTTGATCTGCACTGGCAGACGGTCGGCTATGAATTGCTCTATAGGGATAGCCATGGCTGCCCACCTGGTGATTTTTTTGATGGCACATCTGCTACCTGCGAAGTTCTAATCAGCGCCTATACGGGTGTATTTCATCAAGGCAGTATGCGAGTACTACCTGCATTCCTGAACATCAACGAAGAGCTATTGTTTAAAGACCTGCCCAGCTTCTCCTCTGATAATGTCGTACTGGAAATACTCGAAGATATTGAGATCAACGACAGATCGGAAAAACGGATTCGTGAACTCTCAGCCATGGGGTTCAAAATAGCGTTAGATGATTTTACCTGGAAAGATGAATTTGATCGCATCATGGATGTGGTTGATGTTGTGAAGATAGATGTTCTCGAAACCAAAGGGAAAAAGCTTTTCCATACCCTTGAAAGGCTGGAACCTTATAAAAGCTCAGTCGTTCTACTGGCCGAGAAAGTAGAAAACATCTTCGAATATAACCGTTTTAAAAAACTTGGTTTCCGACTTTTTCAGGGGTATTTTTTTGCCCACCCAGAGATGGTTCCTGGAAAAAGAGCCAGCGGCAGCGAACTCATTCTGATGGAGCTACTATCAGAACTGTCCAACCCGGAAGTGACACCAGAGGATCTGGAAAGTGTCATCGCCAAAGATCCGCGCTTAACGGTAAAACTACTTAAGATTGTTAATTCAGCGACTTATACATTACAACGCTCAATACCAACCATCAGTGAAGCAATTGTCTTGCTGGGTCTAAATGAACTGAAACGCTGGGCTCTGATTGTTTCTATGTCCGGGTCCCTCGATGTTCCAGATGAACTTTGTCGTGAATTGTTAATACGTGCAAAGATGTGTGAATCTATGGCTCCGCACTATCAGATCGAACCAGGACAGGGTTTTATGATTGGTATACTGTCTGGAGCGGATGCCCTTTTTGCTATCCCCATGTTAGATCTGAACAAACAGTTAGCACTGGATGAGAGTCTTTACGAAGCCTTAGCTCATCGGGAAGGAGATCTGGGGATTATGCTAAATGATGTCATTAACTTCTCCCGTTATAACTGGGATTGTCTTTCAGGCTCAAGCAACAACTACCATCTTCTCGATGCCCAGCAGGAAGCAATTAGGTGGGCGTTGGAAAGTCTACAAGTAGCCTCATGAGTTGAGAATACTAAACCGACCAGTTATACGGAAAGTTACTACAGCTAATCAGAGTGTCTAAGTCTTCAAGATTGATCTAAGCTTATAGCGCTTACACTACAGGGAAATACATAGGGATTTGAATGAGTATTTTTGTTACAAGCCTTGGTGCCACAGATAATGAAATTTGTGCACCTATCTCTTTCTCTATTCTAAGCCTGATGAACAAGAAAGGTTTCAAGTTCAAAGGTATCCCGTCAGTTGAGTCAACAATTCATATCAAAACAAATAAAGTCGATTATCAGCTAAAAACATGTAACTTCAGCTCTACTCCTATTACTTTGACTTTTGAACAGGTCAACGAAATGACCCAACTTTACCATCAGAAAGAGCAGATACCAGAAGAGATCAAAGGTCAGGTCATGTCGATGCTTAACGAACTTGAACAAAAGGCTTCATGCAACTGTGCCGAAAATCAAAGTTGCTCGAACTGCGTATTAACCACCGACTGACCACCCCTCATCTACACCATAATTGGCTGTTCCGTAGCCAGCAGGATATAGCGTTCGATATCAACCTCCTGTAAATGATCTGGATAAAGGTATTGCTGGCAAGCAAAGCGCTGATCACCCTTGTTATCCCTGTATTCGCTGTAAACGAAAATCGCTTTGTTGATTTCGCCCGTCGGCAGTTTCCTTTTCCCTTCAACAAACCAGATACTCAATGGTTTGAGTGTTTCAACATGGGTACGGTTAAATCGCTTGCAGGGTAAACTAACTGAATTCGCAGAAAACAGATCTTGAGAATAAATTGAATGTGCTTCAAACATGAGATGCCCTCATAAGTTAACTAGTTTATGAGGACTGACGCGGGTATTACTTATTAAGAGGTCTACCTGATTAATTGTCGGTATCGACCACATCGCTTTTCAGCAACCACCTTGCCCAGGTTGGCAGGTTGGCGAGGACGTCAGCCCTACTCTTGATGTCAAAAGTTACAAGGCTGACTTTATCGCTCTTCAAGAATCTCTGCAAGTTATATCTTACGATGACTTGCCAGGTAGGCGGGTGTCCGCGCTTTCGGCAATTTCTCAACAAAGTGGTAACGCGCTACATGGTAGCTCGGATCAAAACCAAAGAAATTCAGTTTCATCTGCTCCAGCTCTTCAGCTCGATAATTTGAGAGGGGTTTCTGTAATTCATCGTGCTGCCTGCGAAGGTTTTTCTCTGCCAAACGTTGGCCATGGTCAGTGCAATTGGCCAATTGCTGCGCTTCGGAACTGATCTGTTGCACAAACCCTTCCCGGCTTTGATTTAGGCAGACATCAATTAAGCCCAGCTGCTCAGCTTCTGCTGCGGACAAAGGGTGTCTGTTTTGCATCAACTGCTGAGCATTATCCTCACCCACTCGTTTTGGCAGCAGATAGGTCCAGTACTCTGAGCCGTATAGGTTACCCATCGATTTGTAGTGTGGGTTAAGGATTACATTGCCCCGTGCGTACACCTGGTCTGCTGCCAAAGCCATAAATACACCACCCGCACCGGCATTACCGCGCATGGCAACCATCGTCAGTTGGTTTGGCGTATTAATAATCTCAAGGCAAAGGTCATTCATGGCGTTGATATTGCGCCAGGACTCTTCTGCAGGACTTTCAGCCGCTTCTATCTGATTTAGGTGAATACCGTTAGACCAGAACTCCTCACCTCCCATCAGCACCAGGAGCTTGATCGGCTTTTTCTTTGCTTCAGTAATTGCCTTTTGCAGACGCTGACATTGTTCTGTATCCATAGCGCCGTTGTAGAAATCGAAGTAGATATAACCTACCTCTCCCTCTTCACGGTAACGGATCTCCTGCCAGGTACCACTCTCAGGAATAGCTTCAGGCTGCAAAGTAATTTCCTGAACCCTCATTTCCTCAGGAGCAAGATTCAATTTCTCCCCTAGCAGATGGGTAGCAGGCAGTTTAAAAGCAAACTCATCCGGAGCCGGTTCGGCAATTTTCAGATGGGTGACCCAGACTGCTGCATCAATAGTTTTAAAACAAATGGCACCATCACGGGTTGCCAGAATTGAGCCTGAATCAGCTTTACTCTCTCCTAGTTCAACCTCCGCATAGGCGTTATAGAGAAAATAATTTTTGCCTCCAATCAGATCCTTCACCCCGGGCATTGAATCTGCGGCATTGATCTTACGCAATACGGTTTCTGTGTCATCTAGCTGCCAGTTTATCTGACGCTCTTTCTGCTGCATTAGGCAGTTCCACTGCCCTCTGATCTCAGGATTGGTGTAATCCAAAGGTTCCGGCTGATAATCACCAGACTCTATACGTTTTAGTGTCAACTTAACTGCGGCAACTGCAGCATCGGTAACTTCATTACGGTAAAGGCTACTCTTGCTGGCATCACGCAAGGGGAATTCAACCGATTCCCAGATATCACCGGCATCCATCTCTGCCGTAGCTTCAAGACAGGTAACGCCCCACTGTTCCTCGCCGTTCATGATCGCCCAATCAACGGAGGATGGACCACGATCGCCTTTAATACCGGGGTGTACAATAATGCAACGATGCTTTTTCCAAATTGACTCTGGGATAGCACGTTTAAGGAAAGGAGCCAGAATCAGTTCCGGTTTAAACAGTTCAACCGCTTCCTCGGCTACTTCATCATTGATATCAAACTCGATAGAGACTTCATGTCCATCTCTGCGCAGCTCAACAAACAGGCGTTGTGTGAGGCTGTTAAAACCGTGAGTAAGAAACAGAATACGCATTAGCAGATCCTCGGCAGCTGTTCACCGTTGATCCAGTCCACCATACGGTTGCCACCAAAAGCGGTCTGCATCTGTACAAAGCTCAATGAATCTTCAGTGACTTCGCCGATAATAGCGGCATCTTGCCCTTTTGAGTGAGACTGCATCACAGCTAGTAACTCATCAGCTTTATCTTCTGGACAGAACGCTACAAGCTTACCCTCATTAGCAACAAACAGAGGGTCCAGGCCAAGGAATTCACACGCAGCTTTTACCTGAGCTTTGACAGGTATCTGTTGCTCATAGATCTGCATACCCACTCCCGCCTGTTGTGCGATCTCATTTAAAGTCGCAGATAAACCACCACGGGTCGGATCACGCAGGCAGTGAATATCAGGCACCACTTCAACCATCGCAGCAACCAAATCATTGAGAGACTGGGAATCTGATTCAATAGTGGTTTCAAAAGTCAGGTTTTCACGCAGCGACATAATTGCAACCCCGTGATCGCCCAAAGTCCCTGAGACCAGAATCTTATCCCCTGCCTGTACGAGGTCCCCGCCCATGTTAATTCCAGCAGGCACCACTCCCATGCCCGTGGTATTGATAAAGCAGCCATCACCTTTGCCACGCTCAACCACCTTGGTATCACCGGTGACAATGGCAACTCCTGCAGCTTCCGCAGCCTGAGCCATAGATTCGACAATTTGCTTCAGATCAGCCAAAGGAAAACCTTCTTCCAGAATAAAGCCTACAGACAGGTATTTTGGGATAGCACCTGACATAGCTACATCATTAACCGTGCCGTGTACTGACAAGGCACCAATATCACCACCAGGGAAAAACAGCGGTGAGATCACATGACTGTCGGTTGCCATCACCACCCGACCTGCTGGCAGCTCAAAACAAGCCTGATCATTCATTTGGTCTAGCCATTCATTGGAGAACGTTTTGATAAACAGCTCATCAATCAGCTGCGCCATCGCCTTACCGCCACTGCCATGAACCATCTCCACTTTGCCTTTATTAAAATCCAGGCTGGAGGTGTAATTAGCTTCTCTTTTCATTGTTATTATCTCTTCTTAGACGCCCTTAATAGACCGCCTTATCAAGCAGCAGGATGGGTTTTATCACTGGCTATGGTGTTACTGTTAATGCTGTGAGAGCGCTCCTGATAACGGCCATAACTGTAATAAGCCGCACAAGCGCCCTCACTGGAAACCATGCAGGAACCTAATGGGTTTTCCGGAGTACAGGGGTCACCAAACAAAGTACAGTCTCTTGGCGACTTAACACCACGAAGAATCGCACCACACTCACAGGCTTTGTTCTCACGAGCACTGCGATATTCCACAGTAAAGCGCTTCTCTGCATCAAACTCTGCAAATTCTGATTTGATTCTTAATGCACTGTAAGGAACAGTACCCAGTCCTCGCCATTCAAAAGAACGACGCAATTCAAAGGTATCAGCAACTACTGATTTAGCCTGCGGGTTACCGTCATAAGTCACGGCGCGGGAGAATTCATTCTCAACCTCCGCACGACCTTCATTAATCTGCCGTACCAGCATCAGAATCGCTTGTAATACATCAAGAGGTTCAAAGCCTGCGATGACCACCGGCTTCTGATATTCCTCAGCGAAGTAATAGTAAGGCTGAGAACCTATAACCGTACTGACATGAGCGGGGCCCACAAAACCATCCAATGGCAAAACGCCCAGTTCACGCACTTCGGGAGATTCAAGAATATTGCTGATCGCAGCAGGCGTTAATACGTGATTACAGAACACGCTGAAGTTTTTCAGCCCCAGTTTCTGTGCCTGACGGATCACCAATGCAGTAGGTGGAGTGGTAGTTTCAAAACCTATGGCAAAAAATACAACTTCCCGGTCGGGATTATCCTGAGCAATACGCAGCGCATCCATGCAGGAATAAACCATACGCACATCCGCCCCTTCCGCTTTTGCCTTAAGCAAACTACGCTTACGTGAACCTGGTACCCGCAACATATCACCGTAAGAGCAAAGAATAACCTCGTGAGTTACTGCCAGTTCGATAGCCGAATCAAGGCGACTGATCGGTAATACGCAGACTGGACAGCCTGGACCATGAATCATTTTTACGTTGTCAGGTAGCAGATCAGGAATGCCATAGCGGAAGATGGCATGGGTATGACCTCCACAGAACTCCATAAAGTGATACTCACGCTCAGATTTAGCCTCAGCCCTGATCTTAGCGGCTATATCCTGTGCCAAAGCACCATCACGATATTCATCTACATATTTCATAAAGAGCCCTCAGCGGAGTGAGGTGAAAGGGCCTCAGCAGGTATATGTGAGAGAGCCTCAGCGAATATATATGTGAGAGTTTCAGCAAGGTTAGATGCAAGAGCCTCAGCACTATTCATAAAGAGCCCTCAATAGCCTGTTGCTGGCTAAGTTCATCTAACTCGGCAAACAGTGCCAACGTCTTTTCAGCTTCTTCAGGGTCGATCTTATTTAGGGCATAACCCACATGCATAATGACGTAATCACCCACATAGAGATCACCGATCAAAGCGACATTAATCTCTTTACGTACGCCACCGATATCAGCGATGGCTGTTTCAGCATCGATAATCTCTTCAATACGTACAGGAATGGCTAAGCACATACCGCCTCACATTTTTTATTATCGTTATTTACAAATAATGCTCTTTCCAGCGCTACCTGCGCTTGTCCCAAAGAAAGGCCACCATCGTTACAGGGAAGTTTCTCAGGGCAATAAACGTTCAAACCCGCAGCTTTTAGACGTGCGCTTAACTCACTGAGTAACAGTTGATTAAGAAAACAGCCACCTGCTAATACAACAGAACTGATACCCGTTTTCTTTGCATTGGAAGTGACCCACTCATGCAAAGCCTGAATCAGCTGACTATGGAACAGAGCAGCACCGTAGGCAGGATCATCACAATCAACCAGTTCTTTAAGAAGTGGTAGCGGATTCAACCCTGAATCATTTTGCTCAATCAACAACTCTCTCTCTGGAAGCTCATGATTCTGCAGGTATTGCCAGGCTAATGACTCCAGGATCATCGCAGCCTGTGCCTCATAGTTTGCTTCTGTCTTCACTCCGAGAAGACCTGCCACCGCATCAAACAAACGCCCAGCACTGCTGGTTTCTGGACAATTCAACCCTTGATCCAAAAGTTGTTGCAACATTGCGGCGGCACCGATATGAGAAAAACGATCCGCAATCTGATCACCTAAGCCAAGTCGATACAGAGCTGCTGAAGCCATACGCCAAGGTTCTTTTGCGGCACGCTCACCTCCCGGCATCGCTAGAGTAGAGAGCGAAGAAAGACGATGTGATTGACCTTGATCCACCAGCAGCAATTCCCCGCCCCAGAGAGAGGCGTCATCACCTAAACCCAAACCATCTAAAGCGAGGCCTAGCACAGGCTCTTGTATCTGGTGCTCTGCTATCACCGCAGCAATATGAGCATGATGGTGTTGAACCTGCTGTAACGGTAACTGGTGTTTCTGTGCGTACTCACGCGCAAATTGGGAACTGTAAAAATCCGAGTGGAGATCTGAAACCACTAGGTCCGGCTCAATATCAAGCAGAGACTTAAGTTGCTCCACAGTGCGATTCAGATTACGGCAGCACTCGGGGTTATCGAGGTCCCCTATAAATTGAGAGACATAAGCCCTGCTGCCCTTGGTCAGGCAAACCGTATTCTTGAAAAACCCTCCTACCGCCAACACCGATCTTTCAGACTCTTGGAACGAATAAGATAACGGTATAAATTGAGGAGAAAGACCTCTACCGCGGCGAATTAAAGCAGGCTTTTCAGCGACCAAACTCAGAACTGAATCATCACAGCGAGTATAGATTTCACGATTGTGCATCAGGAACGCATCAGCAATACCTGACAGCTGCAGCAATGCCTGCTGATTATCGATCACCAGAGGATTACCACTGCGATTGGCACTGGTCATCACGAGCAACAGATCCTGTTTCTGTTTTAACCACTCGGTGCCGGCAGGCTGGCCTGCTGCATAATGAAATAACAGATATTGCAAAGGAGAATGGGGAAGCATGACTCCAAGCCAGCTCAGGCAGGGAGCCAGCCTTTCGGGTAAAGGCTGCTTACCTTGAGGGCCATCTTTTGTAGGACAGAGACAAATAGCGGCATCCATAGTCTGCAGGCGCTGTATCCGATTATCCCCCAGCTCAACGTAACCTTGCAGTGATTCAACATTGGCTGCCATTACCGCAAAGGGTTTCTCATCCCGGTGTTTACGCTCACGCAGACGCTCAATTACTGCAGTATTTCGGGCATCACACACCAGATGGAAACCACCAATACCCTTAACTGCAACGATCTTGCCTGCCTGTATCAGCTCCAGAGTCTCTTTTACCGGATCAGCACAGTTAACTAACTGACCATCTGCACCATAAAAACTCAGTTCAGGGCCGCAATCTGCACAAGCATTAGGTTGTGCATGGAAACGACGATCTGATGGAGTTTGATACTCGCTCTCGCAGCTTCCGCACAATTGGAAATCTGCCATGGTTGTATTGGCTCTGTCGTATGGCAGTGATTTGATCAGACTGTAGCGAGGACCGCAGTTAGTACAGTTGATAAAGGGATATTGATAACGGCGGTTATCTGGATCAAACATCTCGGTCAGGCAATCCTGGCACACGGCTGCATCCGGTGTTACCGACAGATTCACTTCGCCCTGTTGGCTTTCTTCAATCGAAAAAGCGTAAAGGCTGCTATCGATATGACTATCTTGCACAGAGACCGATTCGATCTGCGCCATCGCCGGTTGCTCATCACGCAGCCGCTTAATAAACAGATCAAGGGCTCGCTGTTCAGCCTGAGCAAAGATCTCAACACCTTGAGTTCCATTAGCCACAGAGCCAATGACTCGCAATCGCTGAGCTAGGTTGTAAACAAAGGGACGAAAACCAACCCCTTGCACCTGCCCCTTTATCTGAATCCGACGCGCTTCTACTACCATGGTCTTTCACCGGTTTCCTAGTGGAAATCCTTATTCAATCCATAGCGTTCCAGCTTTGAACGAAGCCCTACCCTGGAAAGCCCCAGTTCGCGGGACGCCTGGCTTTTATTCCAGCGATGGCGGATCAAAGTTTCGCGCAAAATACGCTTCTCTAGAGTTTCGATCCTCTCCTTCAAAGTACCATCCAGACCAGCAAGTACTTCGGTCTCCTGGGTTTCTTCAACTGGTGCTGCACGCAATACTCGCGGACTCAGCAGATCCGCTGATAGCCACTCATCTTCAGCCAGAACCAACATACGACGAATCTCATTCTGTAACTCACGAACGTTGCCCGGCCAACAGTAGCGGCTCATGCAATCCAGCGCTTCATCGGTAAAACCTTTTACTGGTTTAGAAAACTGAGTTTCTGCTTTCTCCAGGAAGCTCTGCGCGAGAACAGGGATATCCATAGCGCGTTTTTCCAGAGCAGGTAGCTCCAACGTCACTTCCGCAAGACGGAAATACAGATCCTGACGGAATCGCCCTGCCCTTACCTCTTCCTCCAGATCCCGATTGGTAGAAGCCACCACACGCACATTAACCTTGCGGCGCTGATGTTCACCTAAGCGACGTACTTCTCGCTCCTGTAGAACACGTAGAAGCTTTACCTGGAATGCAGGACTGATCTCACCAATCTCATCAAGAAAAATCGTGCCGCCATCTGCCTGTTCGAATAGGCCGACATGGTCGGTAATCGCCCCGGTAAATGAACCTTTCTTATGTCCAAACAGCTCCGATGCCAATAGTTCGTCAGGCATTGCACCACAGTTTTCCACCACAAATGGCCGCTCTGTGCGTAAGCTGTTGTAGTGCAGAGCACGGGCAAACAACTCTTTACCAGCGCCTGAAGGGCCAGTAATTAATACGGATACATCATAGGGAGCAATTTTAGCGGCCTGTTCACACAAGCTATTCAGCGGGCTGTTGGCTCCACGACGAATCTCATCCAGTTGAAATGCCTGCTGCAAACGCTGTTTCTTCTGGCTGATGTTATGCTCTGCCTGATCTTCAGTCAGACGCATCTCCATCGCTAACAGCTCGTTCTCATTCTGCAGCTCAGATAAGCGACAAGCCCCTCGCATAATCAATAACAGATTGTCCGGATGCCAGGGTTTGGTGATGTACTGCAAGATACCTGCTTCGTTCAGACCTTTGATGATGTCTTCAGAATCTGTATAACCCGATAGGATCAAACGCGCTGTTTGCGGCCAGCGTTGACGCACATCGGTAAGAAACTCTACACCGGTTTTTCCGGGCATACGCTGATCACACAGGATTGCCTGGACGTCATGCTGTTCCAGTAGCTCCATTGCCTGATCAGCATCAGAAGCGGTCAGTACATTAAACTCTTCATCGAGGGTGCGTTCTAATGTTTCCAGTGAACGGATCTCATCGTCAACACAAAGCACCGTGGGGCGGGTGTGAGTTAACATCAGAGTAACGCCTTAAACTGGTTAATTTCAGACTGTAACCGGTCAATACGGTTCTGGATCATGCCCTGGCGATTGCTATCCAACCAATCGATCCACTCCTGCATGCCTTCACCACTTTTCGCTGAAAGCTGCATCACTTTAATATCAGGGTTTACCTGGCGGGCGAAATCGATACATTTCTCCACATCAAAATCCAGATAAGGCAACAGATCCACTTTATTCAGAATCATCAGATCTGCAGCATGGAACATATCGGGATACTTTATCGGTTTATCTTCACCTTCGGTCACTGAAAGTATCGCTACTTTATGTGCCTCCCCCAGATCAAACGCTGCTGGGCAAACCAGATTACCGACGTTTTCAATAAACAGAATTCCACCCTGCAGGTCATCAAAGTTATCCATGGCGTGGCCCACCATATGGGCATCCAAGTGACAGCCTTTACCGGTATTCACCTGAGTTGCGGGCACACCGGTTTCACGGATACGATCTGCATCGTTAGCGGTCTGCTGATCACCCTCAATCACAGCAACTTTACGGTTTTCCTTAATCTGATTGATGGTTTCTGTCAGCAGAGTTGTTTTACCTGAGCCGGGGCTGGAAACAAGGTTCAATACAAACAGGCTCTGAGCTTCAAAGCGGGTACGGTTTATGGCCGCATAACGATCATTTTTACCGAGAATGTCTTGTTCAATCTGAACCATGCGACTCTGACTTAAACCCGCCACATGAGCATGAGCCGGACCTTTGCCAAAGTGCAAATCATCGCCTTTCTTCTCGATCACCTGTTCATCGTGGTGATGAGCGTGACTGTGCTCATGATGATCATGTTCATGACCGTGATGATGCTCATGGTTCTTAGTATGCTCATGGCTGTGAGCATGATCATGTTCATGAGAATGCTGATGCACTCCCTCAATCTGTACATTGCCTTCACTGCATCCGCAAACAGTACACATAGTTACTCCACCTCTAACTCTTTAATGCGCATCTCTTCACCGGAAGTCAGCTGCAACTGATGGCTACCGCATTCAGGGCAACTATCAAAACGCTGGGTTACCGGAACATTTTTAAGACACTGCATGCAAAAAGCTTCACCTTTTGTATTTATTATATTGAGTGTAGCGCCCTCAGCGAGGGTACTACGGGTTACGGCTTCAAAACAAAAGCTTAGCGCTTCCGTCTCGATCATTGCCAAAGGGCCGATCTCCAGCCAGACAGTTTTTACCCGGCTATAGTTCTGCGTTTTGGCCTGTTCTTCCAGAACCTGAATAATGCCTTCAGCTATCGACATCTCATGCATAGTTATTCTTCTTATTCAGCACTCTAGTTATTCACTTCTTAATCACTTCAACCTGATATGCGACACAGGGGTCAACCGCTAGAATCAGCTTTTCCACCAGCGGTTTTACCAGATTCTCTGAAACCACAACGCCTTGAAGCATTTTCACCAGGCTTCCTTGAGGGTGAAAGTTCCATTCAGTGGGAGCAACCACTTTATAACTTGCTACCCTGGAGTGTGCCAGCTCATCTCCCTCAAGGGTAATATTATGTATCAAGGTTCCCCGCGCAATCTTCACAGCAACAAACCCAGGAGCCAAAACATCGATCAGTTTTTCCCTACCTGCGTAGAGTAGACGCTGTGGCACTCCCTTTAGCTCCAGGACTAAAGCCAAAAAACGTAAAGCAATAGGATGCATGTTCAGCGCTTTGGCTTCAGTTACCATTGACTGCTTACTATTCCGCATCCAGACACTGGATTCTGCACAGTGACCTAGAATATCCGGTGCGGCGCAGAAGTTATCTTCACATAACTTCTGCTTAAGATACTCAAAAGATGCATCATGCTCTGATAACTCTAAAGGCTTTGCACTCTCTCCCAGATGAATGCCCGCAAACTGTTGATTCAGTCGTGCCACAGCATTCCCAACAGGATGATATCTATTTTCGGCATAAACAGACTCTTTAAAACTTAGTTCATTGCCAGCTGTTAGGTTTTGTAAAAGCCCTTTTAACTCGCTGACAGAAAGCTGAATATCTCGCTCAATTCGCTGGGTATCTTCTACCTCTGCATGGAGCTGTAACGACCAGGAAAATTTTGCCTTCACCTGGCTAAACCACTTTAAAAGTGCTGGAGCAGAAATCACCTGTACATCGGGCAGCCAGTCCTGCACCAGTCGCAATCCTAGCTCTTTCACAGTTTCAGCCAATAATAGAAAGTTTCTTACTCTTAACACTTCTGGATCAGCTTGATGGCCCTGATTACTTTCTATTGCGGTAACGCAAGCAACCGTTTGCGCCCTACTACACAAGGAATAAAGCAGAGGAACGATGGTCACAACTTCCTCTGGAGTTTTCCCTTCTAGTATACGGCTAACCAGTTTCGGGCGACTCGACTGGATACTAACTCTGGTAATCTGATATCCATCGTACTCAACAGTAACCGTTATCTGGCCCGCTACCCCCGCAAATACACTCATACTCTATTCCCGGTTTCCTAAGCCTGCTGTTAGAAAACCGCGACGGCTTAACTTTTCAGGTTTCGCAGTCCGAACCCTTGCTTTTTTCTGTAACTCTTCTTTTTCCGCCTTTTCTACCTTTTCCGCTTTGAGAGCACTCTGGCGATCAGTCAATTCCTCATTTTCGGATTTGAACAACGCATGCATCACCTCTTCCGCGGTCTCAACCGCAGTTTCTTGATCAGAAAATTGCTCCATTGGGGAAAACAGAGAACAACTCAAAAACGCGCCAAATCCTTCAAACCAGTTATAGATAAATTCGTACTGACCCGATGGCAGCGCCATTAATTGCTTTGACCCTTGTAAATCCTCTCCCCAACCATCTTCCTCAGCAGCTAGAATCACCAGATTCATACACCAGGGTGTTAGCAAAACTCCTATACCCCGACCTGCATATTCCTGAAATCCGATCACAGCCACATCCAATTCGGCGTTAAACACAGGCAGGTCACACATCTTCTCAGAAACATTCTGATAGGTTTGTAACAACAGATCAGGAGTCTGCATACCGGCTAACCTTCCAGCACCATAAACTGATCTTTCTCGCCATCACATTCTGGGCACCGCCAGTGATCTGGCAGCTCGGAGAACGGCGTTCCAGCAGCAATCTGCCAGACGTCATCCCCTTGTGCTGGATCATAAACATACCAGCAGATCTTGCATTCAAGGCGGACGTCATCAGTTACTCTGCTGTTGTCACCAAGGTAACTACCTTCAAACCCCTGATAGTCGCTCACACCAATACCTCACGGATCTCTTTTAATCGCTCAGCAGAGTCATCCAGATCTTCCTGAGCAGCACAAGCAACCTGTGGGATATCGGTGATCTCGAGGGTATCCAAAATCAACTGATCAGTACTGTTGAAATACTGAACCCTCCACAAACCATCAACACAGGTTGAGGTGATACGGCAGTTACCATAACCACGAGAGAGGATAGTGACTGCACCTGTCCCGGTTTGTTCACTCAGGAAAGCATGATCCTGTGGCGAAAACGGCAGCAATGAAAGGTTGATCACATGTTCGGAAATGCACTCTTTAGCCTGCTGATAACTCTCTGAAGCCTCAGAAATTTCGACTAAAACTGAGGGCGCATTAAGTACTCCCGCAGGGAGATTTTCACTATCAAATTTCACCTGTTTTTTGTTAGCAAAAGCATACTTACGACTACAGAGAGGAACATCCGCAATCTCAATACTCTCCTTTATAACCACACCCTGTTCGTTGCTTTCACGTAAACGCCAAACACCCGCCAATACAGTTTCCTGTGCACGAATGGTTGTATCAGAATCAACCGTCACACTTACTTCACCTTCACCCAAAATCTGGTTTAACAGGTCCAGATCTGCATCCGGCATCGCATCCAGAACCAGCGTTGGGACATCATCCCCCACTTTGTAGTGATCCAGCAGGGTTTGTAACTTTTCAAGTACTGCCAGGGCCTGTGGACACTCAGCGGCCTGATCAGATTCAGGCAACACAGGAATATCGTAGCTATCCATCTCGGAAGGCATTTTCATATAGTCCAGGACCATCTCACCTTCTTCCTGACTGCCTGGGCCCATCGGAACATTAACTAAAGGGATTCCATTATTTTGCATTGCTGTTTCCTCTTTCAGTTCGCTTATTGACCGCATGGACTTTGCGTTGGATTCGCCACTACCGGAATTCCGATACCAGGATCACGTTTGGGCTCCAGGGCCAAAATACTGTTGATTTCGGCCTGATAAACGTCCCAATCTTGCACCTTGCTGATATTGCCGAGAAAACGGCCCTGCTTAAGAAACA
Source organism: Neptuniibacter sp. (assembly GCF_024231755.1). Taxonomy (GTDB): domain Bacteria; phylum Pseudomonadota; class Gammaproteobacteria; order Pseudomonadales; family Balneatricaceae; genus Neptuniibacter. The sequence goes on along the minus strand of NZ_JAAEQH010000369.1, from coordinate 29,845 downwards.
CCAACGTTGGCCAGACATTAAAGTTGTATCGCCCCTGTACCTTCTTTTCGAAACTCTGCGAAACCACAGCAGGTTTCAATTGAGGGAAACAACTGACCAGCTCCGGAAGAATTACCGCAACATCATTGCTTTCAGGAAATCGCTTGGGCTGCTCTGTACAAAAAAGAACACTGAATTCATTCGCTTTGATAAATTCATCAAAGTTATTTTCATCTAACAACGGGTAATTCAACTCTTCGATCAGTCGGTTGATCAGTGGTGATGACATGATCTTGCTCTCTTATTTTTGTAAATGTGGTGGAAGTTGCGGTTCACGATCCAGAAGATCCGAAAAAAGATGGTCCAAATCGCCGTCCTGTCCCTGCATCACGGCTTCAACAGCTTGCAAAGCTTGCCTTACCTGGACAGCCCGCTGCTCAGTAATAATCTCGCGTGCAGCTCCCATGAAAACCAGTACCCATGTCCCTGAGGGTTGCCCCCCGACTAGAGACATATCAACTTTCTCCTGCTGATCACCGTTAAGGCAGATTGCTTCTTCGGCAACACAACTCTGGACCTTCATCGGAATTCCCAGACACATTAGCTGTGCCTTTCATCAGTTGGGATGAAACGGATATCACCTTTACGGCATGCTTTATCTTCGGAAGGACGGCCAGATTCATAGCTGCGCATTTCAAGTTCTTCAGGAGCTAGGCCTTCACTCTCGCCGACGTTTGCTAGAGGCTCGATACCAAACCCCTTCAAGTAATCCAGCGCAATTTCTAGAGATGGGACAATCTGTTTTTTAACCGGATCACGAAGGCTGCCACCAAAATCTTCCAATTCAACGGGTTGGCAGCCCACCAAAAGCAGATGCTCGGGGAAGCCGCCTGTGAACTCAGCCATGGCCAGCACCTCCTGAAATCCGGTCTGGTGCAGACTCATCTGTTTAGCTCCCATAAATTTAGGAACTTCAGCATCATATATTTTCTTTAAGGTTCCCGGCTCCAATCCATAATCGATAGCATCGAATACCACCAGGATATCTGCGGCCTGGACATGCTGAACCAGATAGATACCTTGGGTTCCACCATCCATCAATTTTACATTTTCGGGGAATTGATAATTCTGATTGAGAGTTTCGACACAACGTACTCCAAAACCTTCATCGGCCCATAAGATATTGCCAATTCCAAGAATCAGTACGTTTTTGTTGCCCTTAATAGCTTCTGCCATCATCCAATTTACTCTGTTTGTTTTTATTGGAAATAGAGATAGTTAGAGATCTTTTTAGATATGCATTTGCATACCTACCTACTCACTTAACAAGGACTGTGCCAAAAACCATTGCTGCTCTGCAGGGTGCACCACTTCAACTGTTACGGGAGGGGTTACAACTTTTGGCTAAAAACCCAAAAAGAAAGGAATAGTTACACTTACCAAAAATATCGGAAAGTAACTTTCCATGTCAAAATATACGCTTTATATTGCTTGGATCTTGGGCAATTCTGATATAATGCCCGCCTATTTTTCGCTTTCTGGAGCAAATAAGAGTTAATGACTGAAGAGGAACTCATCGGTCGTCTCTCGCAACTATCAACCGAGCAATTGGACGCTTTACACGACAAACTTCAGCTGAAAATTCAGGAAAAACAAGCTGAACGTGAGAGACTGACAAAACTTCCACCGCGCACTTCCAATGACCTGGAAGCACTGGCCGAGATTCAGGACCTTGATCTGAGCTCTCTGTTACGCGACGCGAAGAAGTACAGTTAACCAGACAGATTATCTTTGAGCGGTTAACTCTAGCGATTACTATTTTCAAAGAATGCGGGCTTCACGTATGCCCCCATTCAGGTTTAGACATTACTGGACATATCAATATGAGTCTTGCTGATAAAGTATTGGCAGTTAACAACGATCTTCCAATTCGTACAGAACAACCTATCCACAGCGGTAAAGTACGCTCTGTTTACTGGCTAAAAAAAGATGACTGTAAACGCTTAATTAAAGAGAAAGGTTACGACGTACATGAAGATGCAGAACTGGCCGTAATGGTGATCAGTGACCGTATCTCTGCGTTCGAATGTATATGGACCGGTGAAGGCGGCATGCAAGGCGTTCCTGGTAAAGGGGCTGCACTAAATGCGATCTCGAATCACTGGTTCAAAATGTTCCGTGAAAATGGTCTGGCAGACAGTCATATTCTTGATATCCCACACCCGCTGGTTTGGATCGTTCAAAAAGCCAAACCAGTAATGATCGAAGCGATCTGCCGCCAATACATCACCGGTTCGATGTGGCGTTCATACGCAAAAGGTGAGCGTGAATTCTGCGGCATCCAGATTGCTGAAGGTCTAGAGAAAGACCAGAAACTACCTGAACTACTGATCACACCTTCCACAAAAGGTGTTATGAAAGGAATCCCTGGCGTTCCGGAAGTAGATGATGTGAACATCACGCGTAATGATCTGGTTAATAATTTTGAAGCTTTCCAGTTCCGTTCAGCAAGCGATATCGATCTATACGAAAAGCTACTCAAAGATGGCTTCGGAGTGATTAGCTCAGAGCTGGAAAAGATCGATCAAGTGTTTGTCGATACTAAATTCGAATTCGGTTACGTAACCGATGCGGAAGGTAATAACAAACTGATCTACATGGACGAAGTAGGTACTCCAGATTCTTCCCGTATCTGGGATGGTCCATCCTACCGCAATGGTAAGGTGATCGAAAATTCAAAAGAGGTTTTCCGTCAGGAGCTACTCAATCACTTCCCTGACCCGGATATTTTGGTCAACAAAGACCGTATGGATGAGCGTTGTGCCCTGGCAGAAGATAACGAACTGCCAGCTTCGTTGATTCAGAAAGTATCTGATACCTATGTAAACATCGCAGAGAAGATCACGGGTGAGCAGTTGGTAATCTCTGAAAACCCAAAAGCTGAAATCATCGAGACACTGCGCAATGACTTTGGTTTGATCGATTAATTTATTGCCAATTAAGAATAAAAAACGGGAGCAAGTAGCTCCCGTTTTTTATTCTGGTAAACCTCAAGAATTAAGGAAGACTATCCTCCACTTTATTCTTTCCGGTCTGTTTACTGATATAAAGCGCGCGGTCAGCTCGATTGACTAGCTGTTCAATACTCTCCCCTTTCTCATACTCAGCCACGCCAAAGCTACAGGTAACAAGATGAGAAATAGAGAAATTATGCTCACTTATTTTCTGACGAATTTTCTCTGCAATTTGATGGGCAGAAGTAAGATCAGTTTCCAACATTAGGAAAAGAAACTCTTCCCCTCCCCAACGGCCAAAACGGTCAGTTTTTCTTGAACCATCAACAACCAACCTGGACAGTTCAATCAATACCCGGTCCCCTACAGCGTGGCCATACTGGTCATTTACCAGTTTAAAATCATCAATATCAAAAAAGATCAAAGATAGGCGCCAATCATGACGATCAGCCAGATCAATAAAGCCTTCCAGCTCCGAACGTAATTTATGCCGACTAAGGATACCTGTTAACGCATCTTTCTCAGCAATTCGCTTCAGCATCTTATTGTAAGCAGACATTCTAAGATAACGGTATAATGCAAATACAGATACAACACCAACCGCCATCAACAACCACCAAATAATCCGATAATCTACGGTGTGTTTATACTCAACTGTCATCCATCGATTATTGATCTGCTCATGCTCTTTAGGCGTGATCCTCTCAATGGATTTATTCATTATCCCTAACAAATAGGGCTGATTCTTCGTTACAGCAACACTGATATCCCAGCTATCATGCAAAACATCACTGATAGTAATGTCAGAGATCTGCTGCTCTTTAAGAAGATAAGTCAGACTAGCATCAGCCCCAGCGACTGCATCAATCTGACCAGATTTAAGCATTCTTAGGGCATCCAGATAATTATCAACAATAATAAAGTCTGCCTCCGGGTAGCGATTACTCAGGATGTCATGAAATGCAGATCTCGCGATAACACCTATACGCTTATCATTAAGCTGCATAGCACTGTTTTGCGGCTTTGTGGCAACAACAGCAGGAATACTCAAATATGGCTTGGAGAACTCTAGATAAGAACTTCGCTGCACTGTCTGCATCGCACCTGCAATCAGATCACATTTACCCGATTTAGCCATTAACAGCGTTTCGCGCCATGTAGTGGAAGGAATTAAGCGATAACGAATCCCAACATTTTTCATAATCAAACGCAGGTAATCCGAGATCATCCCCTGATGTTCACCATCGCTATACGATTCATAAGGGTACCAAGCAGGATTAATACACACTCGTAAAAGCGGGTTAGCGTTTAAATACCCCTGCTCGGCTACGCTAAATCGGTGAATGTTGCTCGGGGGCTGGTAGATAAAATCACTAAAGTCATAACCACGATAGATGCTTCCAGTGATCAGGTAAACCTAGGCCATTTCATTAAATTTGTTTAACGAGAGCGTGCCGAAATTCCCTTCATCATCAAACGCTAGCTTTTTCAGTTCACGCCCTTCAAAACGAAGCGCTTCTATTGTCTTTTTCTGAGAGTTGTAACGTTCAAAAATAACCTGAGCGGTCTCATCAATATTTTCAAATGCATATAACCAACCACGGAGGGAAGCACGGTACATACGGTCAGTGATCAGGGGATTATTCTTTATATACTCTCGGGACGTGAATAGGATGTCTGAGTACATATCAAACCCATAATCCTTGGGGTGCAGGATATTGTACTTAACCCCTGCCCGCTCCATCTGATAAGGCTCGTTTGAAATGTAAGATGCCATAGCATCCGTATTACCATTGATCAGATCAGCCACGTTATAGCTGTGGTTCTGTTGGTTGATATCACTGATAGTGATGCCTGTTTGCAGCAACATGGCCATAACCTCACCAACATTCTTTGCATCGTTGGTGATCATCACATTTTTTCCTTTGAGATCGGAGGAGAGAACAATTCCCGAATCACGGCGGGTTAATAGCATCAAAGGTGATTGCTGGTAGGCTGCGAACAACGCTACAACATCAGCCCCCGCATTCTTATCAATAAGTAATGAAGTTCGCCCTACGGCGAACTGACTCCGGCCTTCAAGAACCTCATCAACAAGATTAGTTCCGTAATCAAATTCTTTTAGTTCAACCTCAAGGCCCTCTTGTTCATAAAAGCCCTTTTCAATCGCCATATAATAGCCAGCAAACTGAAATTGGTGCTTCCACAGCAGTTGTAGGCTGACCTGATCATTTGCCGAAGCCAAGCCGGAAAAGGTAAGAAGCATAAGACTCAAAAGAAAAAGACGCATCTACAGATACCTGAACGACCACTCTGCATCCTTGAGTTTAGGCCAAAAAATTGCTTTAAGATTAAGAAAGTAAGGAAAGTGGCTAGTTGCTACAAAAAATAACAGCGATCAGTTTTTTCATTTAACTAAATACTTAAATCGCTGATACTCATTTCCACTAAATGGATAACAGCCACCTAATCAGAGCATATTGAAAACCAATATTAGAACTTTTAAAAGTTATTCATTAGTAAAATATAAATTATTGTAAGGGGCTTATATGACTGTATTTTCTGCATACCACGCACATGTGTATTACGAAGAGCAAACTTTTGCTCAGGCTGAAGTGCTGTGCAACACCGCATCAGAGCGCTTCAATATTGCAATGGGAAGGATGCATAAAAAGAATGTTGGCCCTCACCCTAAATGGAGCTGCCAACTGGCATTCTCTCAGAGACAATTCTCAGAGTTTATTCCCTGGTTAATGAAAGAAAGCCAAGGCCTTACTATTCTGATCCACCCCATCAGTGATGATCACCTGAAAGATCACCGTGACTACCCGATGTGGATTGGTAAATCAGAAATTTTAGATCTGTCTCTGTTTGAGAAAGATTAAAACTAAAACTTGTGTTGATTCTGCTGCAGAAACTCCCTTGCTTTAGCATAGCCCAGTTCAATAACCCGCTCTGCCTTGTGGAACTCCAAAATGCCGCAAGCATTACGAGGAACCTCAATCAGAAAATCCGGTGGATAGGCAGCTAATTTCTGGCGGGCAATACTTCCCTGCATGGAATCAAATGCTTGGTTCGCCACATCATACATACTCAGAGAACGCTCCAGAGCGCTCTCACCTTTATAAAGCTTTTCAACAAAATGACGTACTTTATCCCTGAAATCGGGATTTGGATTTTCATGGTGGTGCTGTGACACGGCTGAATATAGATTTGGATCGACTGGTGCTCCGAGATTCACAGCAATAGTATGCTCTGTTTTATCGTGAAAAGTCGGTGCAATGGGGACAGGATTTAATATACCCCCATCCACAAGAAAGGAACCATCATATTCCACCGGAGAGAAGAAAAGAGGTAGAGAGATAGAGGCACGGATAGCATCAAACAACGAACCTGAATTGATCCATACTTCCTTCTCTTCATCGATATCCGCAGCTATAGCAGTAAAACTGATCGGTAAACTCTCTATAGTCTGATCACCCACCAACTCAGTTAAAGTGGAGATAATTTTATCCCCTTTTACCAAGCCATCCGGGCGCCAAGTAAGATCAAGCAGGCTGACAATATCCGTTTTGTCTATCGCCCGAACCCATTCTTCAAATTCAGGTAATTTACCCGCCGCATAGACTCCGCCGATCAACGCACCAATAGAACAGCCAGATATGGATTCAATCTTATAGCCCTGAGAGGTCAGCTCATTAATAATGCCAATATGAGCAAGACCACGAGCCCCGCCACTACCAAGTACCAAAGAGATAGTTTTATCGTTCACCTGAATTCCCTTAAATCAGTGCACCGTACAGACCATACAAGGATCAAACGACCTAACAATATGCTGAACAGCTACAGGTTCCTTTTCCCCTTCACGCACTGGCGCACCGACTAATGCTTGCTCCAAGGCCCCCGGTATAGATTGTTCATCCCTGGGTGAGAAGTTCCAGGTAGTTGGGGCAATAATCTGGTAGTTAGATATTTTTCCTTCCTGCACATTAATCCAGTGGCCGAGACTACCACGAGCAGCCTCAACTAAACCAAAAGCACTTCCTTTATTCGGTAGCTCTGCGTGATTGCAGAATGTATCTGCAGGATCAATCTGCTTAACCCACTCCTGCATGACCGGTATGACCAAAGCCAGTTCGAGCATACGGGCAATCATGCGGTTTTCCACATTGCCACCGCTCTGTTGTACCAGATCGACAATCAGCGGGTGGCGATTTACCAACTGGCGCGCCAGTGCTCCAACTTCAATAACCTGACGGTTCAAACGAGGTGCTTTACACCAGCTGTAGGCTTCCGGATTATCCAAAGATGGATCGGTAATGCCTTCACTAGGTTTAAGTGGTTTATCAGCACCACCCATCCAGGAGTAGGACAGATCTTCAGTTATCTGTTCAGGGTTTAAGTCCATGACTTGCCCCTGCATTACCAAACCCGGATTAAATAACTTTTCGCCCTCAAGCTGGTAATTACCGTAACTCATAAACTGATCAGTAGCCCGGCCCAGATTAGAGAGCTTTAGGTCATCGCTGAGATGCAAAAAGGTACGAAAATCACTGCTGTGCCAATGATCCCTGTCACGCCAGTTTTCCAGAGCTGTAATCGAATCCAGTTCCGCTATTTCATCCAGATCAGTACCGAACAAGTTCTGTTCCAGATAACGACGAAATGCAGAGATGATTGCCAACAGGCGGATACGTTCTTGAGCCTCGATAGGTTTCGCACTACCCCCAGGCTGCAGAGTAAGGCTATGTGGCCACTTACCTGCCATAATGCCCATCAGATGCAGGAACTCAGCACGTGCAGGCAGCATAGTTCGAGCAGCCAGCCCCTCCTTCGCTTTAAAGCGTTTTTCTACATCTGAAAACCAATCTTTGCCCTGATAAACCTCTCGACAGAAATCAGGCATAAAGAACAGGTAAAAATGGGTTAGTAGATCAGTCATATTTTCATTGGCGAGGACCAGATTGGTTGCCAATTCACCATTGCGTGGCATACCAACCTGCATCAGCTCACCCAGAGCCCTGGCACAGGCAACAGATTGACTTACCGAGCAGATACCACAGATTCGAGGAGTATAAACCAAAGCATCCATGGGGTTTTGACCCAGCATAATCCGTTCAAAACCACGGAACATAGGGGAATTAACCCGTGCACTTTGCACCTGCCCCTGTTCAATATCCAGACTGACTTCCAGATCACCTTCAACCCGGTTAAACGGGCCAACCAGTATTCGACTCATCTTAGCCTTTTCTCTTATGTATGGTCGGAGGATAGATTAACTTCTCAGAAGTCGCATTTTTGCGTAAACGTTCAGGAGTCGCTGCCTTCGATAGTGAAGCCAGAGCAACAAACCAGGCTTTTGGCATATCTGTTGGCAAACCTACTGGGATTCCCGCTACTTTTGGGGTTTCCGTAAAGCTATGTCCCGGCTCTTCAAATTCTGGCGCGGTACAGTTAATACAGGCATAGCCCCCCTTAATACAGGAACCCTGTCCGTTCCAAGGGCGGGTGTTGCAATCAGCATGAGCCTGGGTTCCCAAGCAGCCCATATTTTCCATCATACACCCACGATCACCTGCGACCTCGGCACTGGCTTTATATTCGTAGAACTCATTCCTGCTACAACCATGATGAACCAACTGATCGGCATACATTCGGGGCCGAGCAAATTCATCAAGCTTATCTTCAGTATGTTCGCCTAAAGCGATACTGATCAGTGTTTCTACAACCCAGTTTGGGTGTACTGGACAACCGGATATATTGATAGTTTTAAATCCCTTCTGTGAGCGATAACTGCCGCCAAGCAGCCCTCCAGGGACCTCACCTTCAAACTGCAGCCCAGTGGCATCTGTCAGATTTTCGCCTGCGGCGGATATCCCTCCATACGCAGCACATGAACCTATCGCAATGTTATAGAGCGCTTTCTGGGATAGCTCTTCAATCCATTGCATCATCGGTTTACCGGTTCCGCCAAACAGATGAAAACGTCCTGTCCCATTGGGCCCTCGTAACACAGAACCTTCCACACAAAGCATATCCAGCTGGATTTTATCACTGAGGATATCCTCAAGGATCTCTACCACCTCTGTTCCACTTTCTTCACTTAAGGAAGGGTGCCAGAGCAGATTGATACCAACTGACTCTAATGAAGTCATAAGATCAGGAGATTCAGCATTCAAGAGGGACATGGAACAACCACCACAACCCGCAGACTGCAACCAGAGTAGGTTAAGCATGCTCATCCTCCTCATTCGTAAGAACCAGTAGCGCTGCGGCCCCGCCTGAGCTCAGATTACGGATCTCTAACTTACCGCCATGTTCTGAAACAATGCCATAACTAATAGACAAGCCCAGACCAGTGCCCTGCCCTACGGGTTTAGTAGTAAAGAATGGATCAAATAGGCGCGACAGATTCTCTTCCGGAATTCCCGGACCACTATCGATTACACTGAAAAAAGCCTGCCCTTGATCGCTCCAGGCTTTTAAAGAGAGTTTCTGAACTGGTGAATCCTCCATAGCATCCACCGCATTCTGGATCAGATTCACCACCACCTGATGAATCTGCCCGGAGTGCCCAAAAGCTTGCAGTTCTTCTGGGATGTCTTCAGTTACTTCAATCGGACGCTTGCTCTCTTTAATAATCCAATGCAAAGCCGTACGTATAACATGGCTCAGATCAAAGTGAGTTTTAGCGGATTCCTGAGTGGAAGAGAACTGGCGAAGATCATTAACAATCTCTTTTACTCTATCTGCCCCTTCCATGGTACCGTCCACCAGCGAGTTAAGGTCTTTGATCAACTTTTCCAGACGCAGTTGCTCGCGCATCCTTTTTAACTCTTCGCGGGATTGCCCCTCATTGATCGCATCAAAATACTGACTCAAACGATCGGTATAACGCTGTAACGCGTGCATATTGCCGTAAACAAAACTAATCGGGTTATTCAGTTCATGGGCAACACCGGCAACCAGACGTCCTAAAGATGCCATTTTCTCGGATTGAACCAAACGTTCCTGTGCTAGTTTAAGCTCTGCATGGGCTTCATTAAGTTCTTTATAAGCTTTTTGCAGTTCACCCAAAGGACGACCGATCAGTACCATACCGACCAAACGACCACGATGGTTCTTACGTGGAGAGCAGTTCATCGACAGCGGAACAGAGCCTTCAAACCCTTTTAGTTCCAATTCACAATCACGAATCGGCTGAACCCGGATCTGTTTCAGGAAACCATTCACTTTTTGCAGATAACGCTGCTCTATCAGCTGCGTAAAATTCTCGCCTACCAACTGCCCTTCAGTTTTGCCCACCAAAACCTCGAGTGCACTATTCACTCGCATAATGACCCCGTTCTGATCACAAACGATCAGAACATCACTCATCGAACGCTGGATACTGTCAAAGAAAACCTTATTCTCTTCTAGCTCCGCATTCTTCTCTTCAACCTCAACTTGGTAGTGGACAAGGTCCGCATAAGCCTCATCCATTTTCTGGATAACACTGACCCAGGCATCTTCAGAATCAGTTGCTGAAGATACTTGTGGAGTTGGGGGTAATTCATTCTCTTGGGACATAGACGTGCACTGATCACTCAAAACTCAGGACTGTTCCTAGGACTGTTCCTGTTGCTCCTGACATCCAATACATAAAGGGCTTTCAGGTTTAGCATGCAGACGTGCTAATGAAATCTCGTCACCACAGCTATCACAATAACCATAGTCTTCACTGTCAATTTTACGCAGAGCTTCCTCAACCTGTCGAATACGCTCCTGGCACTGTCCGAGATTAGCTTTCGCCATATTCTGTTGCTGCAATGCTTCACCGCGAGACACACGTCCAAACGCCTGTTGATCGAGCTTAACTGGCTCAGCTGTATGCTTGAGTGAATCAACCTCATCATCCAGCTCATGTTTAAGCTTATGTAACTTATCAAGTAACTGCTCTACCTGAACGTCATCGATAAAATCAGTCATACAAACCTCACTGTTCATAACAGTAGACTCGCATAAATACGCCACATAAAAAAGGCCGCTTAAAAAGCGGCCTTCTAATCAAGAGGAACAAACAAAACTTACTGAGCTAACAGCACTTCCACTGCGGCTTTAAGTGATGCGTCATCACACGTAGCACAAGTACCTTTTGGAGGCATCGCACCTTTACCTGTAATTACCGTCTGGACCATAGCATCAACACCCGCAGCTTTACGTGCATCCCACGCTGCTGCGTCACCTGGCTTAGGCGCATTACCAACACCTGCTACATGACAACCTTTGCAGTGCTTATCGTAAACTGCCTGACCATCTGCCTGAACACCCATAGACGCTGCCGCTAGTACTGCTGCTGCCACAAAACCCATTGCTTTTTTCATCAAGATCACCTCACCCGATCCAGCTTTATTCTTTATTGGTATTCAACTGCATATCGCCATCGAAAACCTTGATCCAGCGCATTAAAGACCGTTAGGTCTGTGCTGGATTACGAACTAGTGTAGATTAAAAATACAAAAAGCGGCCTTAACGGCCGCTTTATCAGTAACTTAATTTTTTACTCGGGTATTATCCGCAAACTTAACTCAGAGAGTTTATGCACTCAGCTCAAGCAGTAGCTTGTTAAGACGCGCTACATAAGTCGCTGGATCATCCAACTGAGCACCTGCTGCAAGACCTGCCTGATCAAACAGAACCAGTGCCAGATCAGCAAAGCGGTCTTCATCCGCTTCCTTGTCCAGTTTTTCAATCAGTGGATGCTCTGGGTTAACCTCAAATGCTGGCTTGTTATCAGGTACGGCCTGACCTGCAGCTTCCATAATCTGACGCATCTGCATGCCCATATCGTGGGCACCCAGCACCAGACAAGCAGGGGAATCTGTCAGACGGTTAGTGATACGTACGTCAGATACTTTATCACCCAGGCTAGATTTCAGGCGTTCAACCAGACCTTCCAGCTCTTTTGCTGCTTCTTCCTGCTCTTTCTTCTCTTCTTCAGTTGTTGTCTCTTCCAGATCCAACTCACCTTTGGTGACATCCTGGAAGGACTTCTCATCGTAGTTGAACAACTGACTCATCATCCAGTCGTCAATACGATCTGTTAGCAACAATACTTCGATGCCTTTCTTACGGAAGATTTCCAAGTGCGGGCTGTTCTTAGCAGTGTTGTAGTTATCTGCAACAACGAAGTAGATCTTATCCTGACCTTCCTGCATACGGGAGATGTAGTCATCCAGAGATACATTCTGCTCATCGTTGTTATTGTGCGTGGAAGAGAAGCGCATCAGCTTCAGGATCTTCTCACGGTTAGGATAATCTTCAGCAGGGCCTTCCTTCAGAACCTGACCAAACTCTGCCCAGAACTTAGCGTACTCTTCAGGCTTGTTTTTACCCAGTTTAACCAGCATATCCAAAACACGCTTGGTCAGAGCAGAACGCAGTTTATTAACGTTTTCATCCTTCTGCAGAATCTCACGGGATACGTTCAGGGACAGATCCTTAGTGTCCACAATACCTTTCATAAAGCGCAGGTACAGTGGCAGGAACTCTTCCGCCTGATCCATGATAAATACGCGCTGTACGTATAGTTTCAGGCCACGAGGAGCTTCACGGTTCCAAAGGTCATACGGTGCTTTTTCTGGCACGTACAGCAGAGAAGTATATTCCAGATTACCTTCAACTCTGTTGTGTGCCCATGTTAGGGAATCGCTGAAGTCATGGGAAATATGCTTGTAGAACTCCTGATATTCTTCTTCGGAGATATCAGACTTGTTACGTGTCCACAGTGCTGTCGCGCTGTTTACAGTCTCGTCTTCCTGCTCAGCAGCAACTTCCTTCTCGTTACCCTCATCATCAAACTCAGGCATTGCTTCCTTCTGCATGATGACAGGAATAGAGATGTGATCGGAGTATTTGCGAACTAGGCCACGCAGTGCATGACCATCGGCAAAGCTCTCTTCACCTTCTTTAAGGTGCAGGACGATACGAGTACCCCGGCCCTCTTTATCAACATTGCCGATAGTGAACTCGCCTTCACCTTCTGACGCCCAATGTACACCTTCTGCAACAGGCAGGCCTGCTTTACGCGTGAAGACTTCTACTCGCTGAGCAACGATGAATGAAGAGTAAAAACCAACACCGAACTGACCGATCAACTGAGTATCTTTGTTCTGATCACCTGTCAGCTGCGATAGGAACTGAGCTGTACCCGATTTAGCAATCGTGCCCAGGTGCTCAATCACATCATCACGGCTCATGCCGATGCCGTTATCTTCAATAGTCAGTGTTTTAGCTTCTTTATCAAAGCTGATGCTGATTTTCAGATCACCATCATTTTCATACAGAGCACCATTTGATAGTGCTTCAAAACGCAATTTCTCTGCCGCATCAGATGCGTTAGAGATCAGCTCACGCAGAAAGATATCTTTGTTGGAATATAGAGAGTGGATCATCAAATGAAGCAGCTGCTTCACTTCTGTCTGGAAGCCATGAGTTTCTGTAGTCATCAACACTTTTCCAATAGGTCTGTTTTACTGTGAAACCGTATAGGGAAAGCCTCCCCATACATTTACCAATAAAAGCAATATTGGGACATGAAAAACCTTTTCAAGCACTGCCAATAAGGTTTTTCATGAATAAACCATTTTAGGCTCAAGATTCCTCAGTACTCATCATCAATGTCTTCAGTGTCGAAGACTTGAATTCACGACGATAAAGAATGAACACAACACCTGTACTCAGTGCCATAAAAATCCAGGGACTGATAAACCAACCAAGAACAGCTAGACAGAAATAGTAAGTTCGAAGGCCAAGGTTGAAGTTATTCGCAGCCATAGAGGTCATCTTTGCTACCCGACTGGCATGAGCATTTACCTGCTGTTCTGAAGGGTGTTCCTCGGGATGGGGAGCGCCGCCTATCATAATGGAGACAAAGCCATACTGACGCAGACTCCAGGTAAACTTGAAAAAGGCGTAAACAAAGAGCGTGATCATCAACAGGATTTTCAGCTCCCACTCTGCACGGGTAGCAGGGTAGACAAATGGAATGTCGGCCACCACATCTATCGCCTGTTGAGTAGAGCCCAGCACGGTCATAAGACCGGCAAGAATCAACATGGTAGTGGAAGCAAAGAAAGATACACCTCGTTCCAGATTGGCAATCGCAGTGGTATCAGCAATACGGACATCGCGGGTCAGCATTCGCTTCATCCACTCTTTACGATACATATGCAACATACTGGCAAGACAAGCCGTATCAAAGCTCCGCTTGCGCGAGTAATACATATAGCCTTTAAAGCAGGCCAGAAACCAGAAAAGCGCCAAAAGATTGAGTCCGTTTTCTATGACAAACTGCTGCAGGGACCCCATAAAAAAGCTCCAATCAAGAATTATCGTGCATTATCTAGCAACTCATTGTAAAACAAGCATAAAGTAATCGCTTCATTGTGGAAACAATAACCCATGTTTGTTGATATAGAATCGCTGTTCTGGATTACCCTGATCATTTTTATGATCTACCACTGGTGGCAGTCCCAGAAAGTTAAAGAGGTAGCACTTAAACACACGCGCCGTAAGTGCAACGAGCTTGAGCTGCAACTGCTAGATGACAATATCAATCTACGGGGGTTCTGGCTTAAGAGAGATGGAAAAGGACAGATCCGGGTCTGGCGCTCATACAATTTTGAGTTTTCTTCAACGGGTGATGAACGCTACAAAGGTAAGGTGGTTGTTCTGGGCAAAGCAATCACAAATTTTGATCTGGAACCTCATCGTTTAGACTCGTAAATTCTAGTGAGCAGCTTGGAAGAAGCAAACTTTCTAGATAAGCCTTATATTTGATAACTAATGATCTTCGGTCCATATACGAACAGATCACCTCTCCCAATACCTGAGCACAACTTATATACACCCAAGTGCCCTTTTCCTCTTTTTTGATTAACTGCTATAAAATAATACAAGTGCTTAAATTCAGCGCACCTAATAAAAACAATAAAGAGAAGAATTATGAGCTTATTCCGTATTTACCTCACGGTACTTTCTCTTGTTGCACCGTTTCAGTTAAATGCTGAAACCCTGAACCTATTGAATTGGGAAGCTTATCTCAGTGAAGAGATCCAACATCAGTGGGAACAACAATCAGGTAACCGCATTGAAATCATCTACTTCGACAATGATGAAAAAAGGGACGCGATACTTCTTAATTCCAAACATAACAGTATTGATATAGCGGTTGTCGACGAAGTCATTGCTGAACGTTTCGGCAAAGAAGGAAAGTTGATAAAGCTTACTGAAGAGAATGTTCCTAATCTAAAACATATGGGTGAGTTCTGGCGCTACCGTTGCGGTAATTATGCAATGCCTTACCTGTGGGGAACACTAGGCATAGTCTACCGCTCCGATATAGTCGCAACGCCTCCGACATCTTGGAATGATCTACTTAATCCCAGTGAACAGCTTAGAGGTCATATCGGGATGATGGACGATTACACCGATATGTTAGCTCCGGCATTGTTTCTGCATCAGCATGAGTTAAATACGGAAGATCCCAAGGCTTTCAAACAAGCCTTTGCAAGTTTAAAAAACCAGCTCCCCCATGTCCTGACCTATGATTACGTAATCACTTTCCTTCAAAACAGTCCAAATGCAGACGAACTTCATATGGCACTTGCATACGGAGGTGATCAGTACACCATTAATGAACTGCAAAACAGCAAGGGGCTGTGGAAATATGTAATACCTGCTGAAGGTACAGTACTGTGGGTAGATTGCCTTGCGATAACTGCATCGTCTGAACACCAGCAAGAAGCTTTAAATCTGATCAACTATCTGAATAAACCGGCTATTGCTGCAAAGAACGCAGAAGACCTTTATTACGCAACCCCTAACGATGCTGCGACGAAGCTGCTCTCTGAGGAATTCAGAAACGACAGTGAAATCTTCCCAGAACATAAAATATTGAGAAGAAGTGGCCTATATGAGGTGTTAAGTAACGAAAACATCAGGCAACGACTAAGAATAACGAACGCGATTATTAATATTCATGAATCTCAATAAGCGAGCAGGTCTATTAATACTACCGGTAATTCTGGTCAGCTACATTCTGGCTGCATTCTTTATCTATGAGCAGCAAGCCAAATCAATACATCAATTGGAACAGAACAAGTTAGACCTCCGCTTAAATAACCTAAGATCTGAGTTTCTCGCCTATAACCGGTTCGTAGATGCCTACCAGACTTTTCTAATTGAAGGGGATACGTTGGCACAGTTTATTCGTGATACAGATAATATCTTCCGTGACCGTATGCTATCCAGCAATTTGAAGTCTGCGATTAGCAGGTATTTCAGTAATAAGTCACAACATGCTTCTCTGTCTATCATAACCTCTGATAACCAAAAAATATTTTATGTTGAAAATAGTACAGACCCTTTCGCTGACATCAGCACTGTTCAGCTAAATATGGCAGCTGTCATGCAGGAAAAAAAAGTATTCCAGTCCTGGCGGCATTACCCTCATTTAGCACCTGCCATTATTCAGAAGGGCGTAACAGTAGATTCTCGCACACTGAGCTCACCGCACGTTAATCAGCTCAACCACACTCTTCACATTATTGTAACTGTTGCCCCAAAAAGGTTTGAAAGGCTGTTAAAAAAAACAACTTCAGAATTTAAAGCAACGATAGAGTATCTGACAACGAAACCGTTACCCGAACAAAATATCCTAACCTCTTCAGTAGCGCTTAGAGACCAATACTATCTGAAAGTCACCCCTTCACGCTCTTACCTGGATGAACAGTTATCAGTTCTCAAAACTCAGCTACTTTCATTAGTCGTTATTGGTGTGTTTGTCTCTTATACCATCCTGCAATATTTGATCCGCAAATATATCACTTCTCCAATCTCCCTTCTGGATGAACAGTTAACTGATGTTATGGAAAAAAAACGTGGCAATATCGAAGCGCCACGCGCTGCTGATGAAGTAGGAAGGTTAGGCAGAAAATTTCACAGGTTATACGAACAGTTAAATCAATCTTTTCTCGAAAGCCGCCATCAGTCCAGAACAGATGCTTTAACTCAGCTACCAAACAGAGCCGCATTCTATGAGTCAGCTGCAGTAGAACTTGCTGAAGCTGAGCAATTTCGCAGTGAACTAAGTATCGCTTATCTCGATCTGGATAACTTCAAGTTCGTGAATGATAAATACGGCCATGAGGTTGGCGACAAGCTTCTGAAAACCGTCGCGGTTCGTTTACAGAGCATCACTCGGCAAAATGAAGATGAGGCAAAATCCAAACAGCCCAGTGTATACCGCCTATCCGGTGATGAATTTATTATCATGCTGCCTGATCTAAACCGCGATCAGACCTATTCCCTGTGCGAGAAAGTCCTTAATTTATTTACCGATGGCTATCATTTTGACCTCGGTAATTTCCCGGTAACAGCCAGCATCGGTGTTGCAACTTTTCCCAATGATGGTCACTCACTTTCACAGCTCATTTCCAACGCTGATCTCGCCATGTATCAGGCGAAGAAATCAGGCAAAAACAAGCAGGCTAGTTATTCCAAAGAGCTCGCAAAAAAAGACCGCGAGTTAAAAGAAGTTGAAAACAAGCTTAAAACACTCAACTGCGATCAAGAATTCAAACTCTTCTACATGCCGATCATTGACAGCCATGGTCATATCAAAGGTTGTGAAGCGTTACTTAGATGGACGTCTGAGGAACTGGGTTCAGTCTCTCCTGCCCTATTCATTCCAATAGCCGAAAGCACAGGCATTTTTGAAAAGATTGATCTTTGGGTAATTCAGCAAGCCTTTCAAGATTCCCATCTATTGAAAAACAGCCTGGATGATCATTTCGAGCTCTCTATCAATATTTCATCAGCGGAGATCGGCAGCGAGCGTTTTTCAGAAAAAGTAACGAATCTATGCCACAAGTATAACGTGCAGCCAAATAGCTTTGTCATTGAAATCACAGAGACCTTTGCCCTACAGCAAGAACAGGATGCCCTTAAATGGCTGAGTAGCTTTCGTAATCAAGGCTTTAAAATAGCAATCGATGACTTTGGAACGGGCTATACGAGCCTCATGCAGATGCTCGATTACCCAGTAGATATCATCAAGTTTGATAAACAGCTGATCGAGCGAATTGGGATTCCAGATAAGAGAGATATGACAAAAGCCCTGATCGGCCTTTGTCACCTACAGCAGATTGATGTAGTTGCTGAAGGTATCGAAACAGATGAACAATATAAGATTCTGTTAGGGGCGGACTGTGATTATCTGCAGGGCTTTTATATGGCTAAACCCATGCCGATTGATGAATTTCTCATCTGGGCAGAGGATTTCCAGCAAGAGAGTAGCGAACAGACATGACAACCAGATCAGGATTTCAGGCACAAAAAAAGCAAGGCATAGCCTTGCTTTTTTATCGAGAAACTAAAGCTTACAGCTTAGTGATGTTCTCAGCCTGAGGACCTTTCTGACCCTGAGTGATAGTGAACTGTACTTTTTCACCTTCAGCCAGAGATTTGAAGCCTTCGCCCTGAATTGCAGAGAAGTGTGCGAAAACGTCTGGGCCGTTTTCCTGCTCGATGAAACCAAAACCTTTCTCGTCGTTAAACCACTTAACAGTACCAGTAGTAGACATAGTCATAATCCTATTCTTTAAGAGTAATATAGTGCTTCGCAGCGCAAAGCGATTGTGCTTGAAGTGTTGCGATTACTTATGAAAAACAGGACGAAGTACTATGTAACTTCGAGGTTGTATAGCATAAATATACGGCTTACTTTCTAGCAGGACCCAATCTATAGGGGTTTCAACGTGGGGTCAACGAAAAAAGCCAATAAACCCCTAGTTTGTAGCAGTTTTTTTACTTTATGAAGAGCAGGTAAGGAAAATTGATCCTGCCCAGCTTGGTGGTGCCTCTGTATAGTGCATGAAATCGGGATTCTCCTGCATGGGTGAACTGAGCAACGTAATCAAATTATGAATCAACGTAAAGTCCCCCTCAGTTGCCTCTTTAATTGCTTCCTCAGCCATATAATTTCGCAATACAAATCGAGGATTTACCTCTAGCATTGAGTGATGACGAGTAGAATTATCACTTTCTTCCTGAATCAACCTTTTGTCGTAAAGATCAAGCCACTTTCTAAGTTCGGGGCTTGGTTCAGTGGTCTTATTCGTCAATTCAGATAAGGCCTCAATCGCAACGTCAGAACCATCATAAGAACTCAAACAACGGAAGAAGCGGTTCATATCTACCGAATGTTTGGTAAATAAAGTAAGCAGCTGTTGAACGAGGTCTTTATCTTCCTTACTCTGACTTTGCAAACCCAAACGTTTTCTGAACTCTGTCAGCTCCGCCTGGGTATACAGATCGGGATAACTATCCAGTACTGGGATCAGTGAGTCTCTATCAATCAGCGGTAATAGAGCCTGAGCCAATGCTGATAGATTCCAGTGCACAATCGCGGGCTGTTGCGAAAAGGCATAACGTCCCTGGTGATCATTATGGTTACTGATCATGCCCGGCTTGTACTCATCCATAAAACTGTATGGGCCGTAATCAAAGGTCTCACCAATGAGAGACATATTGTCGGTATTCAGTACCGCATGAACAAAACCATACGCCTGCCATTTAGCAACCAGCGTTGCACTTCGTTCGACGACGGTTCTGAACATCGCCAGATAAGGGTTTTCACTATTTAGATGTTCGGGGAAATAGCGGACAAGGCAATAATCAGCCAGACGTTTAAGGTCTTCATGCTGACGAGTGTGGTAGAAATATTCAAAGTGGCCAAAACGGATATGACACTGCGTCACCCGGAGCACAGTAGCACAGGGCTCCATCATCCCATCCCGCATCGCTAGTTCTTCACTACCGACCAGAGCCAGCGCTCTTGTGGTCGGTATACCCAAACCATACATCGCTTCACTGATCAGATATTCTCGGATACTAGAGCGCAACACAGCTCTACCATCACCAAAACGTGAAAAAGCAGTTTTACCTGCGCCCTTTAGATGTAAATCCCAGCGTTGATTCTGGCTATTTACAACCTCTCCAAGCAGCAAACCGCGACCATCACCCAACTCAGGGTTATACACCCCGAACTGATGACCGGTATATTTCATCGCTAAAGGCGCACTACCCGGTAATAGCTCCTGACCTGAAAAAAACTTCGTCAGAAGTGGAGGATTGACTTCACATGGATCAAGATCCAATAGCTGAGCGACCTCAGCGTTGAATGCGATAAGGAATGGATCACGCAGAGGTGTCGGCTTTACCTGCTGATAAAAGTTTTCGGGTAAGCGCAAATAACTGTTATCAAAATTGAGAGATTCCAGAGAAGCCATAGTGTATTGTCGCTATAAGTTAATCTGCTATTACCCTAGCATTTAACTCAAGTATTATCATCCCTCACAAAGTACGGTTAATACTATTCAAATGAATGAAATAAGCTATCAGGAAAAGATCTGGCAGGTTGTTGCGCTGATACCTGAAGGTAATGTTGCCACCTATGGACAGATAGCAGAGCTAGCTGGATTACCAAGAATGGCAAGAGCGGTAGGAAGAACGCTGAGCCTACTACCCAAAGGTACCCAATTACCGTGGCATCGTGTTATCAACGCTAAAGGGCAGATATCATTTCCGGTTGGTTCTGAAGCCTATGAATGCCAAAAGTCACGGCTTGAAGAGGAAGGGATAACTCTGCTTAACGGTAAGATCAATCTGAAACAGCACCGCTGGCAACCTTAATAAGAATTCACTTCCAAAGGAAACTAGAGCTGTAAAACAGCTATTTTCAATGGATATTGCCCGTCAGGGGATGGGAAATCGGTTTCCGGCTCAAGAAGCTCAATATCCTGAACCGGGCGTCCCGCCTTATTTGCGCAACGCTTAATAACATCAAGCCACTCATCCAGTGGCACCTTTGCCACATTGTTGGTGCAAACCAGAGTTCCACCTTCTTTCGTTGCCAACAGCGACGGCTTTAGAACGCTGGGATAATCACGGATCAGGTCCACTGTACCAAAATGACTTTTGGCCCAACGAGGAGGGTCCAGATACACCAGATCAAACTGTTTCTCATCTATACGAGGAAACTGTCTAGGTTTCTGCCCGCGGCGTACCCTCTGTTTAACAGGAATACCTGCCAGCTGCTTTGCTGCAGTAAAGAAATCACTCTGAATGAAACTGATCTGCTCTTCAGGAAGGTCATTCAACTGCGCATTGTCCTGACCCACTTCAAGATTACGTTTAGCAAAATCCACATTCCAGACTTCACTAGCGCCAGCAACGGCTGCACAGATTCCAACACCACAGGTGTAAGAGAACAGATTGAGTACAGACTTATTCTGAGCATTAGCTAACACAAAACGTCGCCCTACCCGCATATCCAGAAATAGAAACGGGTCCTGACCGGCATGTTTACCCTTAACCCGGTAGTTAACACCCAGTTCCTGACCGACAAGTTGTTGCCCACGTTTATCAGATTCATCCACACGGCGGGAGTTTTTTGAACTCCTGTCGTTATAAACAAACTCTTCAATGGCGAACTGATCGGCATAATGTTGCTGGATAGTTTCCAACTCTGCATCATGCAGTGATTCATGGAATGTCTGAACCAATAACTGAGGACCATAACGATCAACGGTTAGGCCTGAAAGCCCCTCATTGGTGCCGTGAAACAGCCGGTAACAGTTTGTATTTTCAGTATTTAACTGCTGTAACAACTCAATACGGTTATCGGATGCCTGTTTTAACAGACTGTGAAGATCAGACATGACATGCACTCAGATTAAAGAGAGTGGGATTTTACAGGCACAACCCGTGCTAAGCCATGCTCCTGTTAAATTCTCTTAACCCGCTCTTAACCCACTATCCGATATAACAACCAGGCATCTAATAACCCTGGATATATTTGATGATGATATCCGTGTCTAAACTCACCTCACTGGGACTGTTTGCACTGTTGCTTAGCGGCTGCTCGGGCCTGATACCCGATAAACCTCAGCGTCAAACGGGCATTGAATATAACTGGCAAGAGCAGATACCAAGGCTGTCAGATTCAGAGAAGAAACGAATACTAGACCTAACTGATTACGATGAACTGGACGAACTGGTTAAAGATACTCTGGCAGCCAATTTTGATCTGCGCCAAACAGCCTTACGTTTAAAAGAACAGCAGCTCCTGGCACAAAATAGTCATGCAACTCGACAGCCAGAACTAAACCTGCAACTTGATAGCCAACGAATTCAAGAGCAAACAATCAACACTCATCCATACAACAGCCATAACCTCGTACTCAATTTGAACTGGGAACTGGATGTCTGGGGTCGTCTTGCCGATGCCTCCCTGGCTACTGATGCTGAAACAGAGGCTTTAAAAGCAGACTTTACAGCTGCTCAAAACTCGCTGACAGCACGGGTTATTCAAAGCTGGATCGATCTCAGTTTACGTCAGCAAATTATCAATAGTGAACAACAGAGAGTGAAGTCACTGCAAAATACCGAAGCGGTCATCAAAGATCGTTTCCGTAATGGGCTGGGGCAACTGGCAGACCTGGAAAGCGCTCGGGTTGCAACAGCTCAGGCACTGGCATCTCTTGCTTCGGTAAGGCAATCACAACAGGAAGCTATCCGCCAGTTAGCGCAGTTACGAGGTATTAACAGTAACCAAATCAAACTGAAACTTGATGCCGTTCCACAGATCCAAACGCCGCCCGTTGCTTTACCAGCAACAGTGCTTGGGCAAAGGCCTGATCTGATCGCGGCCTATCATAGAGTTCTCGCATCAGACCTGCAGACATCAGTTTCTCACAAACAACTGCTACCCAGCTTTAATCTGATGGCTAACCTGAGTCAAAACCAGCCACAGTTTTCAGACCTACTGAGTGGCTCTTCCGCCTGGAGTTTACTGGGCCGAATGACGGCCCCCCTATTTAATGCCGGTCGTCTGAAGCGTGATGCAAAAATCGCTGAGTTACAGGCGGAGCGCAGTTATCTCGTTTATCAGCAAACATTAGTTAATGCTCTGAATGAAGTAGAGATTACTTTGAGCCGAGAACACTCACTTAACCAACAGCAGCAACTGCTGACCCAAGCAAAAAACCACGCTCAAGTGAGTCTGCAGTATTACCAAGCACGATACCAGGATGGTTTAGCCGACATCCTCGACCTCTTAAACGCACAGCAAACCGCTTTTGATAGCAAAATTCAATTATTACAAGCCCAACAAGCCCGCCTGACCAACCGTGTCACTCTGGCGTTGGCGTTGGGCATGGGAGTGTAACGTCGATGAAGCTTACAAAACGCTGGCAGACACTGCTCTTTACCGGTATCGCTCTGGTTAGTATTCCCCTAACCTTAACCTACACCAACTTTGCCATCAGCAATCAGGCTAAACCTGAGATGCAGGAGGAACTGGTTAATGTTCCTCGTGTAACTGTCACTAAGGTCAACATTGGTACATACCGCAGTGTGATCTCGGCATACGGTGAAGTAAATCCAGTTGAACAAGTTAATTTGAGCAGTCAAATTTCAGGACGTGTAATTTGGCGCGCCCCAGAATTTGCCGATGGTAATCAGGTAAGTAAAGATCAGGTTCTGCTAAAACTTGATGCAACTGATTATAAAGCAGCACTGGCTAATGCGCGCCAGGCTCTGGCAGAAGCAAAACTGGCACTGCAACAGGAGAAACGTCAGAAAAAGCAAGCTGAAAAGGATTGGCAGCGCTCGGGGCTGAAACAAAAACCGAGTAACTTGGTACTACGCATTCCGCAACTGGAAGTAACACAAAGCCGCTACCAAGCAGCACTTGCAACAGTGACCCAAGCCAAACGCGATCTGGCACAAACCGAGATCAAATCACCTTTTGCTGGCGTTATCAGTAACCGGGACGTAGCGTTAGGTAGTTATATCGAGTCGGGTACAGTTCTGGCTTTGATTCGCAGCAGCCAAAAAGCGGAGATAACACTAGCTCTCTCTGCGCAGGAGTGGCAGCTACTTCCAGAAAGAGCAACCGAGATCAGTCTGCACAGCAGAGAGCAATCCGGTGTAAGTTGGCCAGCTCAGATAAACCGTATTGCGGCCAATCTGGACACAAGAACCCGACTCAGATCTTTAGTACTGACTGTAGATCAACCATTGCAGCAGGACACTCCACTCCTGTTTGGAAGTTTTATTACTGCCCAGATTGAGGGTAAAAAGTTCGATAATCTGTTTGCCCTACCGGCTTCCGCTCTCACTGCAGACGGTTACATCTGGTTAGTTGAGAACAATCATCTGCAACGTCACAAAACCAAACCGCTATTTAGTCGTCATGGGCAGCTGTTTATTCGTCAAGACTCTCTACCCAATAGCATCCTATTAGTGAACAAACCGATGTCCAGTTACCTGCCGGGCACTCAGGTTCAAAGCAAGCTGGCTTCATTTGAACTCAGTGGAGCAAATCAATGAACTGTAACTCACCACAGAGACTTAGCAGCCCTGAGGAACAGGGTTGGGTGGCTTGGTTTGCCAGCAATCCAGTTGCCGCTAACCTACTGATGGCTCTGATCTTGGTCGCAGGTTTAATTACCGCAAATAACTTACGGGTGGAAGCATTCCCACCACTACCCCCGAATAGTATCAGCATCGATGTTACCTACCTAAGCGGCTCAGCAAAATCCTCTGAAGAAGGCGTCACAATCAAGATTGAAGAGGCTCTACAAGGGGTGCTGGGCATCAAGAAAGTCAGCAGCCTGTCCCATGGTAGTGGAGCAACAGTAACGGTTGAACGCATCAGTGGTTATGACCTTGATACACTCTACCGCGATATAAAAAACCGAGTGGATAGTATTGCCACCCTGCCCGAGCTTGCTGAAAAGCCGATCATAAGCCGCGAAGTTTATCTAGAGGATGCAGTCAGCGTGCATGTGTATGGAGATGGAGAACAGGATGTATTACAGGAGACTGCGCGCCGTTTACGAGAACAGCTACTGGCAAATCCAGCCATAGAGCGGGTTATTCCTAATGGCCGCCAAACCCCGGAAATTATTATTCAGGTTGATGAACAACAGCTACAAGCGCTTAACCTGACCAATAACGAGATCGCCCAACGTATCGCTGCCTCATCCCTGACTGAAGCAGGAGGTGAACTGTTTAGTCGCGATGGCAGCCTTGTAGTTAAAGCTGACAGACAACGCTATCACCTGCGTGATTTTGAGGAGATTCTGATCAAAGAAACCCTTGATGGGCAACGCCTTACACTAGGAGATATATCGCGGGTTGTTGATGGTTACGCGCAAAGTTCAGTCATCTCCCGCTACAACGGGCAACCTGCAATCTGGCTGGATATTAAGATGTATAGCAGCTCCGATATCATGGCGATTTCCGAACAGGTGCGTAGTGAAATCAAAAAGTTTGAGACTAAGCTTCCAGAAAACATCAAAGTAGCTATCTGGAACGACCAGAGTATTTATATCTCCAGCCGCCTTAACTTATTACTGGAAAACAGTCTGATTGGTATTGCTCTGGTAATGTTTCTTCTAGCCCTGTTTCTTAATGTACGAGTCGCATTCTGGGTTGGTATGGGACTACCGGTAATTTTTGCAGGCGCAATGCTGCTGATGGAACCACGCCTGTTTAATATGACCCTAAACGAACTTACCACTTTTGGTTTTATAATTGCTCTGGGTATTGTGGTGGATGACGCAGTTGTTGTCGGCGAGAGTATCTACAGTGAACGGGAAAAGCATGGAGCGAGTCTCAGCTCGACCATCCGTGGTGCCCAACGCGTAACCATTCCAACTGTATTTGGTGTACTGACAACCGTTGTAGCCTTTATGGCGCTGGTATTGGTTGAAGGTGAGATGGGCAAAATTTTTAGTTTCTTTGCCTATGCTGCGGCTTTTTGCCTAATTTTCTCCCTGATTGAATCAAAACTGATTCTACCAGCTCACTTGGCTCACTTGAAAATGGGGCCTTCAACATCTACTAATCCAATCTCCCGTGGCTGGGGTTGGTTACAAGGTCAAGTCAGTGATGGACTGACCTTCTTTACCTCTAAGCTATATCGCCCGTTTATCCATAAGGTACTTAACTTCCGCTACGCTGCCTTACTCTTTGCGATTGCCCTGTTTATTCTGGTCGCTGGACTGGTTCCGTCAGGCAAAATCCGTGCAGTTTTCTTTCCGGATATACCCAGTGATTTTATTATGGTAGAGGTTACCTTTGAGGATCAGATCGGTTACGGCTTAGTACAATCCCAGGCGATTCAGATTGAAAAGATTGCAGCGGATCTGAATAAACAGATTAAACAGGAATATCAGCTCAGTGAAGACCCTATCCCCAATCTGATGACTCTAACCGATGATGCCAGTGCAACCATCATCGCAGGGCTTTCGCCCCGATCTTCTCGTCCACTGGGTACTGAAACCATTGCTAACGATTGGCAAGAAAGAATCGGTTCACTAGAAGCGGTACGCAAGTTGAAATTTATCACCTCTTGGGAAGGTGCCGAAGACATCAGTATCGAACTGCGCTCCATGAACTCAGATTCTCTTAATGCAGCCAGCTCTAAGATTCGCGAGGCTTTAGGTCAGTATGCAGGGGTTTCCGGTATTCAGAACAGTATGAAAGCAGGTCAGGCTCAGATCGACCTTAAGCTACGCCCAGAGGGTCAAGCAATGGGCCTGACCATTGCTGATCTTGCCAGCCAGATTCAGTATGCGTATCAAGGTAATGAGGTACAGCGTATCCAGCGTGGCCGTGATGAGGTGAAGGTCAAAGTACGGTATCAGGATGAACAACGTCAACATATCGATGACCTAAGTAATGCCCGTATCCGTATCGCAGATGGTACTGCAATTCCATTGAGTACCGTTGCCGATATCAACGCCCGCTATGTTGCGACAGAGATCGAGCGTATCGACCGCAGTCGGGTTGCCGTAATCACGGCCGATCTGGATAAAGCGGTTGCAGCACCGACAGAGATTCTAAGCTCCTTAGAAACCGAGTTACTGGGCCAGTTAAAGCTGGATTACCCGGATCTGAATATCCATCTCGGTGGTGAAGCCCAGGAGGAACAGGAAACAACGAATTCTCTTAAAGGAGCCTTTATCGTAGCCCTGATCGCGATCTATGCGTTACTGGCGATTCCTCTGAAATCTTATGTTCAGCCACTCATGATAATGACTGCCATCCCTTTTGGAATAATCGGAGCACTGCTCGGTCACTGGTTACATGAGATTCCGCTAAGTGTTCTTTCTCTGTTTGGCATTCTGGCCCTGTCCGGCGTGGTGGTGAATGATAGTTTATTGCTTATCAGCCGCTACAATGAATTCAGAGCCAACGGCCAACCACCTCGACTGGCTATGGTTGCAGCAGGGTGTAGCCGAATGCGGGCGATTATCCTTACATCCATCACAACCTACGCGGGATTGATGCCGTTGATCTCGGAAACATCCGAAAATGCACAGTTCCTAATCCCAGCGGCTATAGCTATGGGTTACGGGATTCTGTTTGCTACAGTGATAACGTTGGTGCTGATTCCTGCGTTGGTATTGATCAGTGAAGATCTGCAGTTCAAACACCGGTTTCAACCCAAGTCTGTAGCAAACGATAACCTACAGCTTAATCTCCAGACGAAGAGTACAGAGGAAGTCCATCTATGAATCACAGCGCCATACAGGTTCTTCTGGTTGAAGATGACCGAGATCTGGCAGCATCAGTAGCTGATTATCTGGCTCTGGATCATATACTGGTTGACCATGCTTACAACGGCCATGCAGGCCTCACACTGGCCTGCGACAACCACTATGATGTGCTGCTGCTCGATCTAATGCTGCCTCGTATGGATGGTCTAACGCTGTGTGAGAAACTGCGCGGGGCCGGTATCGATACCCCGGTGCTGATGCTAACGGCACGGGATACGCTGGATGATAAAATCGCCGGTTTCCGTGCCGGCACCGATGATTATCTGGTTAAGCCCTTCGCCATGGAGGAGTTGATCATACGTATCCAGGCCCTGGCAAAACGGCGCAGTGGTCAGATAAGGAAACTAACTGTAGCTGACCTAGAGGTTGATCTGGATAGTAAAACAGCCCAACGATGTGGTCAGCTATTAAAGCTTACTCCCACTGGCTGGGTCATACTTGAAACACTGATGCGAAACAGCCCAAACGTGGTTAGCAAACAACAATTGGAAGAAGTACTCTGGCCGGAAGAGATACCTGACAGTAACAGTTTAAAAGTACATATGTACCATCTACGTCAACAGATAGATAAGCCATTCAACAGTGCTCTGCTACAGACCATCCCCGGACAGGGGTTTGTGATCCGTGAGGATTCTTTCTGATGTTTAAGAAACTGCAAAAACCACGTAGTATGCGCCGTGAACTAAGCCTGTATATTCTGACCCTATCACTCGCCATTGGTTTTGCTTTTATGTATGCCCTAAACAGTTATTTCGAACGCGGTTTAGACCTAGCAGCAGAAAGCACAATGTTAATTGAAGCGCGCTCTTTCGCTAAAGAGTACCGTAAAAACTCTGATACCCCGCTGCCTTCGGGCTACATCACTAAGTTTTACCTAGATAATCTGGATAATGCACCGGAACTCTATAGAAAACTACTTAATACAGGATCTATGAAAATGGGGGAATTCTCACATGAAGAATGGTCCCCCCATGGCTTTGATGAATGGAAAGATTCTCGCTACCTAATCGCTTATAAACACCAACTTCATGATGGTAGATCACTGTTTCTCATAACCGATTACGAAGCCAACCTGATGACAAAAGAGGAACAAACCCGTTTCGACTCTACTTTCACACGTGTTTTCTACTTTGTTGGTGGTTTTCTGTTCCTGATGCTAACCGTTGTGTGGTTCTATAACCGTCGCATTAGCCACCATACCCAACACCTCGCTCTCTGGGCAGAACAGATCTCTATGGATAATGTGAATCAACCACTGCCTGATTTTCGCTACGCTGAACTCAATAAAATTGCCGAGCAACTGAAGGGGTCGTATGAAAGAAATGCAAAATTTATCGAACGCGAGCACCAATTCCTACGTCACTCTAGTCATGAACTACGTACCCCAATCGCTGTAATTCGTGGGAACCTGGAGCTTCTACACAGAGTGGGCTACCCCGCATCGATGCAACGCCCAATTGAGCGTATTGAGCGCTCCAGTCATAGTATGCAACAACTCACCGAGACTCTACTGTGGATCAGCCGGGAAAGTGAAAAAGCCCCACATATCAATCAAGTAAATCTACGTGAGACAACTGAAGAGTTAATAGAAGAACTCGATTATCTATTGCAGGACAAAGAGGTGGAAGTAGTTACCCAATATTCAACCGATCTATCTGCCCTATCTCTAGCCGAAACTCCGTTTAAGATTGTCCTGAGCAATCTTATTCGAAATGCTTTTCAGTATACTTACTCTGGACTCGTAACAATCAAAATCAGTAATGAAAAGATAGAGATTGAAAACAGAAATACGGAAGCAGAAGAACTTGAAAGTGGTGACAGTTTTGGTTTGGGGCTGATGCTGGTGACAAAGATCTGCGAACGACTGAACTGGGATCTGGCCATTCAACAGAATGAGCTAGGAGCCCATGCTGTATTAATACTTAAGAAGTCACAACACTAAGGAAGCTGTGCTTTCACCTTCTCCACAAACTAATAAACCAGATAAAACTGACATATATCAGATTTTTTTCATTTACAGGTCCTACTACAATAACTGACCTTTCCCCATCATTAGAACCATTTCCTCGATGAGATTTTTCATCCTATGCTGCTTTGTTTTTAAATGCCACTGGTGACATATAACCCAGTGAACTATGTGGTCTGATATGGTTGTAGTGATGTCTCCATTGATTG
>NZ_JAAEQH010000368.1 GCF_024231755.1 Neptuniibacter sp. | reverse complement strand
TTTGTACATCCGTCTGTGTCTAAGGCCCTGACTGAGCACCTGGGCCAGTAACTGTTTAAACTAATGAGTGAGGTAGCCACCCATGGCATTAATCATTACTGACGAATGCATCAACTGCGATGTATGTGAGCCGGAATGCCCTAACGAGGCAATCTCTCCGGGTGATGAGATCTACGAGATCGAACCATCTAAATGTACTGAGTGTGTAGGCCACTACGACACGCCACAGTGTGTTGAGGTTTGCCCGGTAGACTGTATCCCTAAAGATCCAGATCACGAAGAGACTGAAGCTCAGCTGATGGAAAAATACAAGCAGCTGACAGGTCAGTAAGCTATACGCTTACAATGAACACAAAAAAGCAGGCATTAAGCCTGCTTTTTTATTTCCTGCGCTTTTATCCTTAAGCCTTATAGATTCCAGCCTTCGCTGGAATGACAAACACTTACCGATACCGCTCCTGCCAGAAGATCATGCGGTCATTACCACGCGCGCGGCCAAATGTTACCAAAGCCCCTCTGGCTTCTGTATCATCGGCACTACCATCTTGATCCCAGTCGTAACGTAACCAAGCATCGATGTTAATGATATCTACCGGGAATGAACCAGTATTGTCTGCATCACCAGTACCGATTCCTGGTGCGCTAAACAGCAAGCCAAAATCACCACTGCTCGCTGTTACATCCGTAGCCGTTTCTGTAGTGAATGAACCGGTCGTTTCAACATCTGCATCTGTATCAAAGTCCACATCCATACTTGTCGTTAATAATACAGAATTAAAGATGATATTGGCTTTCGACAAGACGGTACAACTGTCGTCAGTGTTAGTGACAAAAGCGTTTCCATCCCAGTACTGAGTTACAAATGGCACCGGAATGACCTCTGTTTCAGGCCCATGAGCGGATGTAATTGATAAACGCCCGTACCTTAGCTCCTGTGCACTGCCAAGTGAAACCGCATCGCAACTACTACCACAATTTCCGGCTGTCGCTGCATTCATATCCCTATCAGCATCAGCAAAATCACGGTTATCAAGTTCAGAGTCTACTCGTAAACCCAATTGCAATTGGGTGTATGGCCCATCTTCCAGTCCAGCAGCGCCCCCTGACCTAGTGAAAATAACATCAGTCAAGGCAGAACCCGACGTGCGATCAACTACACCTGCAGACCACCCCGCCAATGAAGAGGACGTGTTAACTCTGCCACTCAAATCAACACCGTTATCACTATCCTCTGCCAGCAGCTCAAAGGAAGCTGTATTACTGTATAAAGACAGATCATAGTTCTCAGTCACCTGATCATTCGCAGCCCTTGCTTCCAACCTGTAAGCAATAGATGGGAAAGGCTGTTGCATATAGGTGTAGACAGAACAACTCGCGGTCACCGCATCATCAGAGAAAGCAAAATAGTCTGGATAGAATCGACCGATCTTGGTTGAGACACTCTGAATATCAGCGTCAGTATCGCCCAGATAATCATTCATCTGAGCAAGAATGCTGACACTACCTACCTCATCGTACTGAAGAGTCGCTGTTACATTATTGCCACTACGATTAGCGTAAGTATCCAGTAACGGTGAAGTCGCTCCAGTTAAATTACCCTCAACGCCAGAAGCCGGAGTATACGCATCAATGGAAATGTTGGCTGTACCGGTAAAGTTTGGAGTCACACCGTTATCGGTTACATCAGCACCGGCATCAGGGATTCCATCTCCATTGCTATCATCATCACTGTGATAGAGGTAAGCATTGATCGTTATATCAAAGTCGCTGCCCGCAGAAGTAAAACCATTACCCCCTACTTCATCACCAGCAGTATTACTCGTGCTACCCGCCATAATAGATGGGAAACCAAAAGCAAATGGCCTAACGATAAAGTCATTTGACTGACCACTCATAACAGGATCAGACAAATACATATTGAGTCGAACCTGCCCTGCATCGCTATAGTTCAGATCAACGGGAGTGCTGCTCATAGAGTTAGCATCAAATGTGATATTTACATTGGTATAACTCAATGATGCGCCATTGTTGTGCAGATTAACGTTAGTTCCTTCCACACTAAACGACTGGCCAGATGCACAAGTACTAGGGTTGATACAGCTCGCGGCAAAACCAACAGCCTTGGTCGATGAAATCGGACTACTACAGGTGGTTGGATCTGCTTCATCCGCTTCAAAAGCTTTTAAATAAACCCCTGTGGAATCTTTAGCCGATATCTGCGTTGAAATATTAAGTGGAGTGCCTGCGCTATTAACAAACTTCAGTACCGCTCCACCAATCGTTAAATCTGGATCATCGGATGCATCGGCACTACCACTCGTTTCTGTGGTTGAACCATCACTAACACCAAACCCAAATGTGCCCTCTGTGGTATGTAAAAATTCCAGTACAACCGAAGACGAACCACTAGCAAAGGTATAGGTAGCCGCTCCATCATCAGCAGCTCCATTAGCCAGAGAACCTCCACCACTAATAATACTTGTCCAGTCACCTTTACCGGTTCCTGTAGAAAGCGTGATTGTGGCTTCCCCAGCATCTATAGGGTCGTGGTTACTATCATGGGCAGTGATGGTTACCTGCTCAGCCAGACAGGTTACTCCTGTACCGGAATGGCTAATGGAGTAATGATCGATAGATGACTGACAAATACGTGGCGTGCCATCCCAGTTATTGGAGTTCATTATGTTGGTTCGAATATCGCTGATATCTGCCTGGCTGAGTACCGAATCAAAAATCAGCAGTTCATCCAACTTACCCACCCAATCCTGTGAGTTATCAAACCCGCCACCCACTGAATCCTGCTCCTGCCCAAGGATAAGACCACCTGTAGCAACTGAAATAGGATCACTGTCATTTGAATCGGGATGAGTGATACAACCCTGGCTAACGCCATCAATAAAGAAACAACTTTGTAAGCTATTTGCTTTGCGAGTCCATGCTAACTGATGCCAATTGCCATCTCTTACCGTTGAAGTACTACTCATCCTGGTTGCTTCGTCAAAAGGGGAGTCGGTAATGGTTGGCCAGAACCGGTCGGAGTTATCAAAGTACCAAACAGCCTCATTAGTCGCAGCTCCCGAGTTACCGGAAGCTGCAGAGATAATCGTGGAGTCCTGGTTAGATGAGGTCTTAGCCCAAACAATAACAGTGAAATCTTTTAAACCATCCATTGCATCCTTATCTAGGGCGATAAAATCAGTATTGCCGGCAAGACTTAGATCAGCTGAATTACAAAGCTGAGCATCACTACTTGGTGAACTATTTGTCGCAGTACCATGATAATTGTTACCACTGGAATCAATTACATCATCTGTCCCGCTCCAACTACCTTCATCAAAACGCCAATCAGCAACAGGGCTAATAGATTGAGTCGCACAGTCGCCTCGACTTGTCCCATCATAGTTCAACCCTGCATCCTGATTATCAAAGAGCAACTCTACCTGACTTTGGGAAAGCGCTTCTCCAAAGAAAATCAGCTCATCCAACAGCCCACGATAATCCTGCCCATCGTCAAACCCTCCGCCAAGGTTATCTTGTTCTTGGCCGATAATAAGTCCATTAGATGCGATAGATATATTAGTGCTGTTTAAGCTTTTACAGCCCTGTAAAGTCTTATCAATATAAAGGCAATTTTCGGTTCCTTCCCGCGTCCAAACCAAATGCCGCCAGCTTCCATTGGCAAAATTTGAAGCACTGATGGATCCCCCATCACCATCATTCAGGTGAGGCCTAAAACTGGTACTGCTATCAAACCAGAAAATAAGTTCATTGGAGGTCCCACTATTAGCACCAGATATTAGGGCTTGATTAGTGGCATCAGACGTATTCACCCAGGTTGAGATTGTAAAATCGCCCTGATTAGAGAAGAAACTCCCGTTTAATTTTAAATAGTCAGAGGTTCCGGTAGTACTCAGATCGGCCGCATTACAGATTTTTCCCTCAACCGGAGAGCTATTGATCGCTTCACCATGATATAAGCCAACGGAGTCAACTACCTCATCATCAGAACCATCCCAGGAAGTCTCATCCATTCGGTACTCAGCAAGTGGATCAGGAAGGGTAACAAGGCAAGTTACTGGATCACGATCAGTATCGTCGGCATTTTTCCCTGCAAGCTCATTCGTATAAATCTGGCTGGCATGATCCGCTTCAAGAGCAGAAGCATAAATTTTGAACTCATCAATATAACCTTTCCAGGACTGGCCGCTATCAAATGAGCCACCAAACGAGTCTTGCTCCTGACCAATGATGACTGAAGAGCCGTTATTGATTGAGATTTGCGACCCGCTACCATCGTCATGGCAGTTAGCCAGGCTTCCATCCACATAGAGGCACATATCATTACCCGAACGGGTAATCAGCAGATGGTGCCAACTGTTATCCGTTAAAGACTTCCCGGCATCAACCTTATTGCCCTGATTACCGACATTCATTTGCACTTCATCGGAACCGATCAGATAGATCTCTATTTCATTATCACCAGAACTGCTTCCAAGCGCCTGGAAGATTTCCTGCTGAGAGGGGCTTGTATTGGTTTTAATCCAGGTTGAGATACTGAAATCATTCAACCCATTAACCGACCCCATAGGTACAGTCACGTAATCAGAAGTATCTGTTACAGATAGATCGAGGGAGCGGTTAATAACGTACTGATCATCGGTACTCTCGGTGTTATTTGCAGTGCCATCATAGCTGCCCACACTGTCAGTTATTCCCTCCACCAAGGTGCATTCGTCAAAGCGATACTCTAGACGAGGATCTGGTAGCGGAGGAGCTTCACAAGTGACAGGGGATCGGGTGGTTCCATCTGCATTTCTGCCCGCCGCCTCATTTGTGTAAATCTGGTCAGCATGGAACTCTTCAAGTTTAGAGCCATAAATTTTGAATTCGTCGATATAGCCTTTCCATGACTGACTACTATCAAACGATCCACCATAGGAATCCTGCTCTTGCCCAATAATCACGCCGGAACTGTTACCAATAGACACTGATGAGTTACCCCCATCATCATGGCAATTGGCCAGATTACCATCTACGTACAAGCACATATCTCGGC
The DNA here is from genome assembly GCF_024231755.1 of Neptuniibacter sp. Taxonomy (GTDB): domain Bacteria; phylum Pseudomonadota; class Gammaproteobacteria; order Pseudomonadales; family Balneatricaceae; genus Neptuniibacter. Next base: position 10,473 of record NZ_JAAEQH010000368.1, on the reverse strand, counting down.
CCGAACGCGTAATCAGCAGGTGATGCCAATTATTATCCGTTAAGGTTTTCCCCGCACTAACCGTATTACCACTATCACCTACATTCATTCGAACCTGGTTTGAACCCACCAGATATATCTCAATCTCATCATCATTCGCATTGCTGCCAAGCGCCTGGAAAATCTCCTGTTGTGAAGGTGATTGATTGGTCTTAATCCAGGTGGAAATACTGAAATCATTCAAGCCATTAACCGCACTTCTAGGTACGGTAACGTAATCAGACGTATCTGTTGCTGTGAGGTCTAGAGAAAGGTTAATGAGATACTGCTCATCTGTGCTTTCAGTATTATTAGCCGTACCATCATAGCTGTTCGCGCTATCTGGAACCCCTGTGCTCAAATCACACTGATCAAACCTGTATTCCAATCGAGGATTAGGCAGATCACAGTCCAGAGAGAAGCTGGCTTGTGAATTATTGTCGATTACATTGCCACTGCTGTCCTCAACGTTGTTTACCGTCAACTGGTAATTACCACTGACCAAAGTTGCGGTAATTAAGGTTACAGTGCTACCTGAGACTGAAGCAGAAGAGATGGATACTGAACTGCTTGTATCAGTATTTACTAAGGAATAATTTCCAGTCGAAGAAGCAGTGGCGTTATCTACTGCTTCAGAGAAGGAGACATTAACTGTTGTCAGAGCTGAACAGCTGGCCGTTACAGTAGAAAGCTCTGGCGGGGTAGTATCTGAGCTTCCACCACACATACCAGCAAAGTTCGCATCAGTTATCGCACCTGCATCATAATCAAAATCTATATCCTTACCCTGAGATAAGCTTCCAGCTACGGTAAAGGCACCATCAAATTTAGACTCTTTATCCAATGTTGCATCACCCGCAACATAAATAATGGCATTAACCTCGGACTCTTTAGCAATATATAGGTCACCGCCAACATAGATAATTAAATCTTCAGGCTTTCCATCCACATTTATTTCAGTTTCTTTTGCGATATCGAGGTCACCACTAAATTGCAGGCGAACCGTGCCACTACCACTAATTTCCACTTCAGATTCTTTGCCAATGGAACCCGACGTATAGAAATAGGTATTATCAGCATTAAAGGTGATCTCTGATTCCTTCCCATAACTCAGAGCGGAACCTGAACCACTTAAAGGAGTAAGACCTAAACTGGAATTAGATACAGGTGAAGAAGGGAAAATCAGTGGGCAGCTATTTCCACCATCACCGCCATCACCGCCATCACCAGCTTCACAGAGATTACCAAAATCGGCTTTAGCTTGTTCTGCCGCTAGAAAATTGACTGTAGCATCTTCTTTCAGTTCAACCTTTTTACCACTTGCAGCTCCGTTAACTACTGCATCTTCTTCGATTTTGAGATCATCTTTGCTGTATAGAAACGCGGTAACTTCAGCATCATCTTTTATTTCAATTTTGTCCCGACTATAGATCAGCAAATCAGCTGCGCTACCACCTACATTTACTTGGGTATTTTTCTCAATTTTCACATCCTTCTTGACCAATATACGTACTGGACCAGAATTAATGATAATCCGTGCACCTTCTTCTAATTCAAAATCATCCTTGAACGTATAATCACCCGCTGAAAGCCTCAGTGTGGCATTCTTTTTGATTTTCCCCTCTTTATAATTTCCAGGACTTAACGTCTCGCTGTCACCTTCATCTAACTCATAGTCACTATTTCCGGAAAAGCTGTTGTAGTCGATAGAGCTTGCAGCATTACCAGAGGCAGAACAGCTGGATGGAGGGCAGCTATTACTACCACTACCACTGATTGATTTGGTATCAAGGATGGAATCAGGGCTGTTATTAATTCGGGAACTGCTCTTAAGTTTAATCTCTCCGCCGCTGTTATTGCTGGAAAGGCCATCGGGAAAAACTGCTGTACACTCTGTTGCCGCCTGCACTGTAGATACAGTCAGGAACAAACCAACTAAAACGCATAACAACGATCGCAACTTCATATTTCTCAGGCCCTGCCAAATTTAAACGCAATACATCTTTTAAGTTTAGACGCTAATTGTTCAAAAAGTGCGCTAAATCTTGGCGTTAATCAAGTTAAGTTGATATTTTTCATCCAGTTTTTGGCCTACAGCACTTCCTGCAGCCAGATGGTAGGCATACTGCATATGTAAACAACGGATTTTGTCCCACTGGGAGATTCCACCAATCCCATATTGCGTGTAGAGATGGGTGAAACCTAGCTCCTCTATCCGGTCCTTCTGTGCATCTGTTACTGTGGACCAGCGCAGATCTGCATAACGTTGCTGATCTGCCAGATGAGCTTCGCGAAACTCTTCATCCTCTTCCAACTCTTTCTCAAGCTGTTTAACACCACCAGCAGTTTCAATCTCAGCAATCGCCTGGTAGACATCCTTACTGGAAAGCCAATAAAGTGTTGGAAACGGCTTATCATTAACTAAGGGCTGCATCTGTAATACCAAAGGCACCCCCTGTTTATTCTGTACGGCGATACCCGCAAGACCAACAGGCTCACGACCCAGTTGCTGACGGATAATTTCCAGTTGTTGTCCAGTTGGTTGAATCGGTTTAATCAATTTCAAGCTCACTTAATAACTTACACATTGCCGTAATCTTCACCACGGCCCAACCATCGTTGTACCAGAGATTCAGCATGATCGGGCCACTGTTCCATCTGCCCTGCCACCGTCTTCACTCGGGTGAGCAGATCAGAATCGCGCTGCAGATCTGCCATTTTAAACTGCATTACACCGGTTTGCCTTGTGCCCAAAACTTCACCCGGTCCACGTAGCTCTAGATCTTTCTCGGCGATACGGAAACCATCGGTCGTTTCCCGCATCACTGTTAGGCGCTCGCGCCCCTGATTGGATAGAGGAGCGTGATACATCAGCACACAAAAACTCTCAACAGAACCTCGCCCAACACGACCACGCAACTGATGTAATTGTGCCAAGCCAAGACGTTCCGGGTTTTCAATAATCATCACACTGGCATTGGGGACATCCACACCCACTTCGATCACAGTAGTGGCTACCAGAAGGTCCAGCTCAGCGGATTTAAACTGCTGCATAATCTCGGCTTTTTCCGCTGGTTTCATGCGACCATGCACCAAGCCTACACGCAACTCAGGCAGTGCCTGCTTTAGCTCTTCTGCTGTAACTTCTGCCGCTTGGCACTGCAACGCCTCAGATTCTTCAATCAAGGTACAGACCCAGTATACCTGCCGTTTCTCAGCACAGGCACTGCGAACACGTTGCATTACCTCTTCACGACGGCTATCAGCTATAACCACTGTATTCACGGGTGTTCTGCCAGGAGGAAGCTCATCAATAATCGAGCAATCCAGGTCTGCGTAGGCACTCATCGTCAGAGTTCGAGGAATAGGTGTTGCCGTCATAATCAACTGATGCGGTGCCAGCTCACCGTTGCGCCCTTTTTCACGTAGAGAGAGACGCTGATGAACACCAAAGCGGTGCTGCTCATCAATGACCACTAACCCCAGATCAGAAAACACGACCTCTTCCTGAAACAGAGCGTGTGTACCCACCACAACACGAGCTTCACCTGAACGAATAGCTTCCAATTGGGCCTGACGTTGCTTGCCTTTGAGTTTTCCAGCCAACCAGGCAACTTTAACGCCGAGGGGTTCAAGCCAGTTCGTGAAGTTAATAAAATGCTGCTCAGCCAGAATCTCTGTTGGCGCCATGACTGCGGCCTGTAAACCACTCTCTACCGACTGAATCGCAGCCAACGCAGCCACCACAGTTTTACCAGAACCCACATCACCTTGAACCAAACGTAGCATTGGAAAAGCCAGCGCCAAATCTTGAGACACCTCTTCACTGACTCGTTGCTGTGCTCCAGTAAGCGGGAAAGGAAGTTGATCTAGAAATTGCTGTTTTAGCTCACCGCTGCCCGACAATTCAGGAGCACCTTTTTTTCGAGTTTTCTGGCGTAGTTTTAATAAAGAAAGGTGATGCGCTAACAGCTCTTCAAAGGCCAGACGACGTTGCGCCGGGTGTAAACCTTCTAATAACAGATGTTGATCCGCATCGACGGGTGGGCGATGTAGATAAGCAACAGCATCAACTAAGCCCGGGAACTGCCAGTTTTCACGTAGCGCTTCTGGTACCAGTTCCTGAAGCGCACCACGCTTAAGATAAGCCAATGCTTGTTCGGTAAGCGCTCTTAAGCGCCCCTGATGTAAGCCTTCAGTTGTCGGATAAACGGGAGTCAGGTGCTCTTCGACCGGAACAAGATCATCACTATCAACACGTTTATATTCCGGATGGACTATCTCCAAGCCACTTGGACCGGTTCGTGTTTCACCAAAACAGCGTATCCGTATTCCCGGCTTTAGATTATTTTTCTGGGCGGCCGAAAAATGGAAGAAACGCAACGTCATTGTCCCGGTTCCATCTTGAATTCGGCACAGTAAACTTCGGCGGCGGCCTTTGCTGATATCCGCAACTTTTACCTCGCCTTCGATTACGGATTCATCTCCCGGGCGTAAAGAACCGATAGGTATAATCCGGGTCCTGTCCTGATAACGGAGAGGCAGGTGGAAAAGCAGGTCTTGCAGGTTCTGAATACCGAGGTTGTGCAGCTTTTTCTCTAAGGCTGCACCTACCCCTTTCAGTTCACTAACCGGAATATCGGCCAGAGTTGCTGTCATCGATGGTTCGCCGGATCAAAACTACTGATCGCTTCCACAAGCACATCTATCGCTTGCGGGCGCGGGAAACTGGCTCGCCAAGCAACACCCACGGTTCTGTTAGGAACGGGCTCTTGGAATGGACGTGTTTCCACCATATCCGAATGGCACGGTCCATAAACAGCTGATTGAGGTAGAACGGAACACCCCAAACCCGATCCAACCATCATACGTATCGTTTCCAGCGAACTACCCTCGGTAATGGATTGCTGATCGTGCAACGCCTGATTCAGAGTCGGCCATGATTCCAGAACCTGATCACGGAAACAGTGTCCTTCACCCAGCAACAACAACTGAGTATCTGGAAGTTCCTCACCATTGATCTCTTTCTTTGATGTCCAGGCATGCCCTTTCGGCAGTAGCATTTCGAATGCTTCATCGTAAAGCGGGCGGGTCAAAATATCCGGCTCATGGAATGGTAGCGCGAGAATCACCGCATCCAGTTCACCATTACGGATTTTCACACGCAGACTCTCAGTAAAGTTCTCTTCAATATAGAGCGGCATCTCTGGTGCCAACCGCTGAACTTCAGAGACAAGATGAGGAAAGATATAGGGACCAATCGTAAATATTGCACCAACACGTAGAGGGCTCTTCAACTGATCTTTGCCTTCATGAGCCAGATCTTTGATTGTATCCGCCTGCTCCAACACCCGCTGAGCCTGCTGCACTACTTTTTCACCAACAGGCGTTACCCGAACCGCATTTTTACTGCGTTCAAATAAAGCGACACCCAGCTCCTCTTCCAGTTTTTTTACTGCAATAGAAAGAGTAGGCTGGCTGACAAAACATTTCTCAGCCGCATGACCAAAATGTTGTTCACGAGCCAGGGTAACGATGTAACGCAGTTCCGTTAAGGTCATGCAGGTTTATCCTCTGCTATTATGCCACTCAGATTCTGACCGGAGCAGTTATGAAAGACTTTATGCAACAACACACCATCTTGATCGTAGGTTGCGGCGATGTCGGCAGCAAACTGGGTGAGCAGTTACTGCAACAGGGTCATAAAGTATTTGGCCTGCGTCGTAATATAAACCAGCTACCGAGCGGCATCCAAGGTATAAGCGCTGATCTGACGCAATTAGATGATCTTAAAGCAAAACTGCAAAATTATCAGTTTGATATTATTGTCTATTCTGCAGCCGCTTCGGAACATACACCTGAAGGTTATCAACGGGCCTATGTTGACGGTCTCAACAATACTCTTAACGCATTAGTTCAGAAACCAAGCCACCTGTTCTTCACCTCCAGTTCCGGTGTCTACCATCAAAATGACAGTAGCTGGGTAGACGAAGAAAGCCCCTGCCACCCAGGTACATTTAGTGGTCAGATTATGCTGCAAGCAGAGCAGGCAGTTCAGATGGCAGAGATCCCATCGACCGTTGTTCGCTTCACAGGTATCTATGGGCCTGGCAGGAATCACCTATTGAACCGCGTAAAACGAGGTGATGTAGCGCCTAAAAATCCGGACCAGTACAGTAACCGAATTCATCGAGATGATTGCGCTGGAGTACTGAATCATCTGATCAACAAGGTGTTCAACAAAGAGGATATTAAAGCCCTTTATCTCGCCACCGATGATACGCCAGCCACTATGTATGAGGTTACCCATTGGATGGCTAAACAGATGCAAACAGAGATAAAAACAGAAACGGCCTCACGTAGAGCAGGAAGTAAACGTTGCAGCAATGAACGCCTTAAAGAGAGCGGTTATGAGTTTATCTATCCCGGATTTAAGGAGGGGTATACAGACTTGTTGGAGGCGTGTCCTCACGCCGATTGACGTACTTTCTGAAATTTGGGGAATCAACTTATCGCGGTGAGGACACCGCTCCAACACCAACAAGTATTATTCCAAATAAATTGAATCCCACCACGGATATTCCCTTACCGTGCGACAAAGTCCAGCCCGAACCGGATTAAGAATAATATAGCGGGCGATATCAACCAGATCCTCTTCCTGTCGCACTGCATGGTCATAGAAACCTTGCTGCCAAACCTTGCCTCCCTGTTTGCGACTAATCAAAGCTTTTAGCATTTTCACTGCCGAAGATAAGGAGATCCCTTCCCCTAGCTGTATTAGCCAATGGATATGATCAGGCATCACGACAAAAGCCAAAGTTGTAACTGACTTCTGAGACATTCGAAGTGAGATCACCGCATGCCTTGCTAGCAGATAATCCCTAAAGAAAGGCTGTCGCTGATATGTTGTCAAAACCAGATGATATATCTGGTTAGGCTGACTATAACGCCCTTTACGCAGGGCAGAGGTCTTCCATTTTCGCATATGCACATCCTTGTGCTGCTTGTTGGGCGATGTCCTCATCGCGATTTGATTACCTTCTAATCGCGATGAGGACATCGCTCCAACAGATAAATTTTACTTCGCAAACTCTTCCAACAACGCCTGCTGAGCAGAGAAGAGTTCTTCGTCCTCACCTGGTTGGTTTTGAACATAGCTGCCATCAGCTTGAAGCTCCCAGCTCTGACAGTTGTCCTGCATGTAGTAATCCAACTCACGCTTTAAACGTTCAGCATGTTTACCAAATACCTGGAAGCCAGTTTCAACACGGTTGAGCATGTTACGTTCCATCCAGTCTGCGCTGGCGCAGAACACATCAGGCTTGCCATTATTTCCAAAGTAATACACACGGGTATGTTCTAAGAAACGACCAATGATGGAACGTACATGGATGTTTTCAGAAAGCCCTTCAATACCCGGACGAATACGGCACATACCACGGATGATCAGCTCTACTTTTACGCCTGCCGCTGCTGCTTCATATAAAGCACGGATCATCTTAGGCTCAGTCAGGCCATTTACCTTAACCATGATATGCCCAGGTTTACCTGATTTAGCCAAGCGAGCTTCACGACGAATCAGTTCAATCATCTTCGCGTGCAGGGTAAATGGTGCGTTATACAGCTTTTTCAGCTTCTGGATCTTACCCATACCTGTCAGCTGCTGGAAAACCTTGTGTACATCTTCACCCACATCCTGATCCGCTGTTAGGAAGCTGTAATCAGAGTAGAGACGGGCAGTACCAGAATGGTAGTTACCTGTACCCAGATGAGAGTAACGTACCAGTCGGTTACCCTCTTCACGCACGATCAACATCGCTTTGGCGTGACACTTGTAACCCACCACTCCGTATACAACCAAGCAACCTGCTTCCTGCAGACGGGATGCCAGATGCAGGTTACTCTCTTCATCAAAGCGGGCACGTAGTTCGATAACAACCGTTACCTCTTTACCACTCCGCGCGGCTTCCACCAACGCGTTAACGATGTCGGATTTAACACCGGTACGGTAAAGAGTCTGTTTGATCGCCACCACATCTGGATCTTTTGCAGCCTGACGCAACAGATCAACCACAGGGATAAAAGACTGGAATGGGTGCAGTAACAGCTGATCGCCCTGTTTAAGAGCCTCAAAAACATTATCGCCTTTAAGCTTACCTGGGATCCCAGGAGAGAATGGCTTCCAGCGCAGTTCATTACGCTCAACCAGATCACGTACCGCCATTAGACGAGTCAGGTTTACCGGGCCATCTACACGATATGTTTGCGACTCATCCAGCTTGTACTCTTTCTGTAGGAACTCGATCAACTCTTCAGGGGTACGCTGATCCACTTCCAAACGCACCGCATCACCGTATTTGCGAGAATGCAGTTCACCACGCAGGGTATTTGCCAGATCCTCAACCTCTTCCACATCAAAGGTCATATCCGCATTACGCGTGATACGGAATTGGTAACAACCTTTAACCGTCATACCAGGGAACAGCTCATCGGCGAATTCGTGGATGATGGAAGAGAGGAAGATCAGGTTATCACCCGGATTACACAACTCGTCAGGCAAGCGAATAAGACGAGGTAGTGAACGTGGTGCAGGTATGATCGCCATACCGGTTTCACGGCCGAAGGCGTCCTTACCATCCAGCTCAACAATAAAGTTAAGACTCTTGTTAACCAGGCGTGGAAATGGATGTGACGGGTCAAGACCAACTGGGCTGATAACCGGGACAACCTTCTCATTAAAGTAGGTACCGATCCATTCACGCTGTTCTTCAGTCCAGAGGCGACGACGAATAAAATGAATATTCTCTTTTTCCAGCTCTGGAAAGATAGTCTCGTTGAGGATCTTGTACTGACGATCAACCGTCAGGTGGCAGATCTCGCTGATACGCTCCAGAACGGTACGCGGATGCATCGCATCTGGACCTACCGCCTCACGACCATACTTCAACTGGGTCATCTGTTCGGCAACACGGATCTCGAAGAACTCATCCAAATTGCTGGAGAAGATCAGCAAAAACATCAGGCGCTCAAGCAAAGGATGGCCTTCATCCAATGCCTGTTCAAGAACACGAATATTAAACTGCAGGTGACTCAGTTCACGGTTGATATAAAGCTCGGGCGCTTTTAGATCAACCGGCGTTTCCTCAACTTCCTGCTCGGTGATTGCAACACTCTCACGACTTTCTAACAACGCCGCGGCTGCTTCGCTTTGCTCTATCGTATCAACCATACTGGTTCGCCTCTTTCCTTAATTCCTGCAAATCTCATCCACTACACAATGCCGTTCATTTACGCAGAGAGGTCATTGTAGGAGCTCACCCTGTGAGCGAGAACATCGGCCACGGGGTGGCCTCCTACAACATCTATCCCCAAATAAAACTCAAGAACTACATTAGGCCAATAAACAAGAGATAAAATTAGTCATTCATCCACTGCGCTACACGTTTAGCAAAGTAGGTTAGTACCCCATCTGCGCCTGCACGTTTGAAGGCAAGCAGGGATTCCAGTGTCACACTCTGCTCATCCAGCCAACCGTTCTGGAAAGCTGCCACATGCATCGCATACTCACCACTTACCTGATACACGTAAGTGGGTGCTTTCAATTCATCTTTTACTCGGCGCACAATATCCAGATATGGCATACCTGGTTTGACCATTACCATGTCTGCGCCTTCTGCCAGATCGAGTGAAACCTCATGCAAAGCTTCATCACTATTTGCCGGGTCCATCTGATAACTGAACTTGTTGCCCTTACCAATATTAGCAGCAGAACCTACTGCATCACGGAACGGACCATAGTAAGCACTTGCATACTTGGCTGAGTACGCCATGATCAACGTATTCACAAAACCATTGCTTTCCAGCTCATCACGGATACCGCTAATACGCCCATCCATCATGTCACTTGGCGCAACAATATCAGCACCCGCTTCCGCGTGAGACAGCGCCTGTTTGATCAGCGTATCAACGGTACGGTCATTTAATACATAACCCTCTTCGTTGATGATGCCGTCCTGACCATGGGTGGTGAACGGGTCTAGTGCCACATCGGTCATAATGCCCATCTCTGGACAGGCATCCTTGATCGCTTTCACTGCACGCTGTGCCAAGCCATCTGGGTTGTAGGATTCTTCTGCAAATTCAGTTTTTGCATCCATCGGCGTTACCGGGAACAGTGCCATCGCAGGTACACCCAGGGACGCCAGCTCTTTGGCCTCTTTCACCAACAGGTCAATGCTCATACGCTCAACACCCGGCATAGAAGCAACCTGCTCGGTTTCATTCTGCCCTTCAATCACAAAAACCGGATAGATAAGATCATCTGGTGTAAGAACGTTTTCACGCATCAGGCGACGGGAGAAATCATTCGCACGCATACGACGCATACGGGTTTCAGGATAAAAACGCTGACTGTTATTAAAGGCCACGGCGGCTTCCTTCTTGGTGCAGAGATGA
>NZ_JAAEQH010000367.1 GCF_024231755.1 Neptuniibacter sp. | reverse complement strand
GCAGAGTTATCGAGCAGTACAGTCGGACTTAGTTTCGAATGGTATTCAATTTATTAGCGGATGGTCGAGCAGAAGTATGCGTAAACGTTCTTGAGAGCGTAACAGAGCAGATGCGAAACGATCTTATTCAGAAGCCGATATGACGGCAACGGTTCAGCGGATGATACAGGCAGGAACATTAGTACAGATCACAGGCTAGCTTATATAAGATTCGACTATCTTGATGTAGGCATATTTCTAAAGGTCTCAGCTAGACTGCTAAGAAGTTGGCAGATTCCTAACTGCCTAAGCTGTGTGTGTGGATGTTTTGAAGAGTCTCTCTGTCTGGAGAACGGAGGCGCTCTATCATGCAGCCAGTGAATGTCAGCATGCAGTTAGTTATCATTCACTAGCAGCGCAGGTCCGGATTCCTCGAGAGGGAGACTCTCCTCAAATTAACACGGTACGATATGGTACAAACACCGTAAACTCAGAACACGACACACGGAAATGTAAGCACTTCAGGATCCTTCATTACAATAGTGCATTATGGGGAACAATATCAGACCAATCATTTGGAAAGAACCATACGGTATTTCCTCTAAACCGGCGCCCTTGAAACAGTAACGCGAACGCCAAATAGTACAAAGACAATAACAGTGTAATAATAACATTACGGTAATAGCACAGTAAACCGTGGGAGTCAGACGGGACCGAAAATTCCAGAATCAAAATGCAGCTGTCCCACATATGGACGGAGGGTCCACTTATGGAGGTTCGACTGTAATATTATCTTGGTAGGTGCAAGCATCGTATTTCCCCGAATAAGCGTCGCACTAACTGGCTTTCT
>NZ_JAAEQH010000366.1 GCF_024231755.1 Neptuniibacter sp. | reverse complement strand
GACTTCATTTTCATTGATGAACGAAAGAGACGCCATCTGAGGGCCCATCTGGAAAATATCCAGATCAACCAGACTTTCAACGGTATCCATGCGGGAAAAATCGAATAGATCCTGGCCATCCTGCCAATCCAGGATGGTTGCACCTGCAGAGCCATTTTCGATGACAAAATGATCACCGCCAGCTCCACCAACCATCATGTCATTACCCGAATCAGCAACCACAAAATCATCACCTAAACCGCCATCCAGGTAATCATTACCTCGACCACCCTCGATCCAGTCATTGCCCTCTCCAGCCATCACCAGGTCGTTACTGGATCCGGCAAAGATAAAGTCATCACCGTCGTTACCCAGGATAGTGTCTTTACCACCGCCGCCATGGATGTTGTCAGAACCTTCAGTTCCTGAGAGAGAGTCTGCGCTATTGCTGCCGTAGATAAGGTTTGGCACCTCATCTTCTGGAATCGGCTCAAAGATATCGATGCCATCAAAGACGTTTTTCTTAACAACTTTGATGTCGTCTGCGGTTACTTCATCACCATAAACTTTGATGGTACCTAACCCATCTTCATCATGGGCACCGCCACCATCACCTTGCTGGGAGCGGACATGGATCAGTGAATAATCGCCACCCTCATCTTCGCCTTGGGTAACATCTGCGATCTCAACCGTATGACCACGCAGGATGATTTTATCGCCATCCTGATTTGAGTAATCAAGAATGGTATCGTCACCCCCATTTTCAACCCAATGGTCATGCACTGCATCATTCTCACCGGCAACAGAGCGCCAGTTGATCGAACCATCTTCACGGGTATGGCGAGCCATCATTACGTCAGTGGCATTTAGCAGGAAATTAAACTGGAACTGATCTGCATCTTGCCCGCCACGGATCACATCATCAGACAGCTCAGCTGGCACTTCCCTGTCATCACCACCTAGTTGCGCCGGTTCAGGCTCTCCGCCATCGGCATAAACCATGATCTTATCGCGACCGACTCCTGTATCGACAAACTGGGCGCCACTACCAATAAACACGCGGTCTACTGTTTCAATAGAAGCTGGAGACGTGATGATCTCTTCACTGGTGGTTGATGAAAATTCCTGGACACCCCCGTTGTAGTCACCCAGCTCATCAACCATATCCAGACGATCGACACCGTCGAATACATTGGCCGCTTTGACCTTGATGTCTTCTATCTCAACTCGGTCACCATAAACCTTAATAAAACCTAACGGATCTTCATCATGGGCACCTGTAGCGGTATTGGCACCGCCAGCGCCTCCATCGCCTTGCTGACTGTAGATTTCGATTAGAGAGAACTCTCCACCTTCATCTTCATCGTAGCTAATTTCGGCAATTTGCACGGTATGGCCTCGGACAACAATCTTATCTCCCTCTTCCTTGGAGTAATCCATAATCGTATCCAGGCCTATTCCTTCAACCCAGTGATCATGAACATTGTCGTTTTCGCCAGCCACCCCTCGCCAGTTGATCGTGCCGCTACTATTGGTGTGGTGTTCGATAACTTCGCGACGCGCATTAAGCAGAGCTCGGAACTCAAACGTGTCGGCACCGCTACCACCCACAAACACATCGTTGCCAACATCATCAGGCAATGCTGGATTGATGCGGCCATTCGCACCATCTGTTTGTGCTGGATCAGGTTCACCTGCATCACCATAAGAGATCAGATAATCACGACCCGCTCCGCCTTCAACAAGCTGCTGTCCGCTGCCTGCGCGAATCACATCTCCGAACTGAGTGCCGGTAAATTCAAGACTGATTTCTTCCGGGTTTTCAGCACCAAACTGCAACTGTTCCAGATCTGGTTGTTCTAAGTTCGCTGGCGCTTCCAGCTCAGCCTCGGCAATATCATCTAAGAGATTGATACCATCAAAAACACCTGCTGCTTTAACCTTGATATCTTCAATTGTGACTACATCACCATAAACTTTAATAAAGCCCAAAGGATCTTCGTCATGGGCACCGCCGTTATCCCCTTGCTGGGATCGGACTTCGATCAGAGAGTACTGACCACCTTCATCTTCTTCCTGAGTAATACCCGCAATTTCAACCGTATGGCCCCGCAGGTAAATTTTGTCGCCATCCTGTTTAGAGAAATCAAGGATAGTATCGGTACCTATACCCTCAACCCAGTGGTCGTGGACGTTATCATTTTCCCCGGCCACACCCTTCCAGTTAATTGTGCCGTTGGATCGGGTATGTTTTTCCAGAATCTCTTCTTTAGCGTTCAGCAGGAAATTGAACATAAATGTGTCACGGCCCTGACCACCCGCCAAAATATCGTCTGCTGCACCCGCAGCGATAGCAGGGTTTACTCGTCCGTCATCCCCGTCAGTTTGCGCTGGGTCTGGCTCACCGGCATCGGAGTAGCTACGTATAAAATCATTACCGCCACCGGTATTAACCTCCTGCACACCCATACCGATATGAACACGGTCCGTCTGTTTAAACACTGAACCCTCATATAGGGTGTCATCCGTATTTGAAAATACCTCCTGAGTCATTCCCAGGTTGTTATCGGCATATACTTCCTCAGCACGCTCGAGTTTATCTATGCCATCAAATACGCCTGCCGCCTGGACAGTAATATCCTCTTCGGTAACTTCATCACCATAAACTTTAATAAAGCCAACGTGATCTTCATCATGTGCACCAGTTTCTGTATTGGCACCACCCGCACCACCATCGCCTTGCTGGCTAATCACACGAATCAGAGAGAATTCACCGCCGTCATCTTCACCGTAGGTAATTTCAGCAATTTC
>NZ_JAAEQH010000365.1 GCF_024231755.1 Neptuniibacter sp. | reverse complement strand
TGCCACACTGGTGACTGTTCAGGCAGGATGTCGTTCATCCCACGAATGGCTTTAATCTTGGCCAAAATACAACCTATAACTCTTAACTTATTCTGCCAACGGCAAATTTATTCGGACGATATTCTTACGACTATGCTCGGCTAGATCAAGCTCTGAGCCATTAAAAGCAAAACGTCCTACTGCACTGGTCGCTCCAATCAATACATTTAGAGGAGGTTTACCTGTTACGTTGACGCTTTGCCCTTTGCCGCGCAGATTGTTGAAGAGTGTTTTACCATCTGCATCTTTAATAGATACCCAACACTCAGCAACAAAATCTGCACTAATACTCGCTAGCTCCGGTGATTCCAGATTTGCAACTGGGGCAGCGGACTGAGATGCAGTTTCAACAACCGTTTCTGTGACATTGTTCGCTTCTGTCTGCCCATCAATCTCCTGCTGCAGTTTCTTAATCTCAGACTCAGACAGGTATTCTGGTTCTGTTTCAGCTTGCGGAGCAGACGCCTCAGAGGGAGCAGCTGGTTCAGCAGGTGCTTCAGTCTCATTAACCTCATCGTTTACAGTACTACCAGCTCCTACCGCAACCGCTTCATCTACAGGGGCATCATCCAGTTTCGGCAAAACCAACTGAGCAGAACCGTCAGCCATTTCTACAACAGGTGTTGTCACCTCTTCCGTTTCGACGGCTTTCTCTTGATCACTTGTAAATGTTGGCAACGTCAATGTGCCACCGTATTGGGTTTGCCACCACCAGACAGAAACACCAATAATCCCTAGAATGAATAACCAACTGGTAAATTTCATAACAGGGTCATTCATTTTCACCTGCTGACGGACCCTGCTGACTGGGCGAATCTGACCTTTTCCGCCTCCTTCGCCATGCAACCCCTCATATTCTTCAACTAGCTCATTGTCATCAAGATTGAGAAGCTTAGCGTATGCACGGATATAACCTTTCGCAAACACCATACTAGGCAGACCTTCTAACGCTCCCTGCTCTAGTTTACATATGTAATCATGGGGAAGGTTAAGATCGGCGGCAGCCTGTTCAGTTGAAATTGATAAAGATTCTCGAGCTGATGTTAAGCGCGCGCCCCACTCTTCAGCCAGCAATTCAGGCTGACACTCTTGTTCTTCATTGCTCAACGCGCGGACTCCTCATATTTCCGGTATTCTTCAGAATCCGGATACATATTTTTTAGAATTAATGCATAGGTCGCTGAACGGACCGAGTTGCCATTATGCCTTGCTAATCGAATTCCAACCCATAAGCTTTTCGCATAATGCTCTACACGACGATTCTCTACTAAGACAAGGAAACGATCAAAATATTTTTCAGACTCTATAAAACTTCCCTTTTTGAGGAGTAAGTCAGACATCTCTACTAATGAGACCGGGCGATTAGAAGAAACTTGAAGAGCACGTTGAAAGGCATGCATTGCTGCATCATCGCGATTCAGGTAACGATAGCAACGCCCCAGGTTTTCAAAAGCCTGAGCGCGGCGATTATAGAATGGATCTTCGGTCGCACGCGCTAACTGTTTACACGCTTCCTGATAACGCTGCTTAGCAAATAAAAATGCGCCAAAGTTATTGTGTATCATGGCTGACTGAGGAGCGAGACGAGTAGCCTTGCGAAAATAATCTTCAGCTAATTTCTCATCGCCCTCAAGTTGAAAAGTCAGTGCCAGGCCATTGTGCGCTTCGGCATAACCGGAATTGATCTCCAGAGAGCGCTTAAAGGAATGCTTTGCATTACCCGTGTCACCAGCCTGCAAATATTCAAAACCTAAGCGAGAATAAGCCTCGAAAGCAGCTTTTTCCCCACTACTTTCTTTGGAACCTTGAGTTGCACACCCTGCAATGACCAGCACAAAAACAAAAGAAAGTACCAGCTTGATTCCTCTCACGCCCATCCCCTATCGACTATTACGTTCTGTGAAGCTCCTGCTGTGATTCCTCTTGAACCACAGGGATATATTTTTGACTACGCCGAGTTTTGTCCGCCACTTGCCCTACCAATTGGCCGCAGGCTGCATCAATTTCATCACCCCGAGTTCGACGTACCGTTGTCACAATTCCACCATGAACGATTATCTCTTTAAATGCCAGAATTCTTTCTTCTGACGGGCGCTCATAACCGGAATTAGGGAACGGATTAAAGGGAATCAGATTCAGCTTGGACGGCATCCGACGCAGAATCTTCAGAAGTTGTTTTGCATGCTCAGGCTTATCGTTTACACCATTAATCATGGTGTACTCAACGGTAATAACACGCTTATCATTCAGGTTATCCAGGTAGCGGTTACAAGCAGCTACAAGCTCTTTGATCGGATAACGACGATTGATTGGCACCAAAATATCACGCAGATCATCATTCGGCGCATGCAGTGAAATAGCCAGAGAAACATCAGTGACATCACGCAGTTTATCAATTGCCGGAACAACCCCAGCCGTAGATAGTGTCACTCGACGTTTAGAAAGACAGTAAGCATTGTCTTCCATCATCAATGTGATTGCGTCAACCACATTGTCAAAATTCATTAGAGGCTCGCCCATCCCCATCAATACAACATTACTCACAACTCTTTGTGAAGTTGTGTTGTAGTCGCCATAAGAACGTATAGCAATACGTAGCTGACCAATAATTTCTGCTGTGGTCAGATTGCTATTAAAGCCCTGCTTACCCGTGGAACAGAAACTACAGTCCAGAGAGCAGCCCACCTGAGATGAAACACAAAGTGTTTTACGGTCACCATCAGGAATAAGCACCGCTTCGACACTGGAACCACTATCAGTACGGATAACCCATTTGCGCGTGCCGTCTTTGGAGATTTTCTCCAGCAGGACTTCCGGCTCACGGATCTCTGCTACTTCAGCAAGCTTATGACGCAGTGCTTTGCTGATGTTAGTCATCTCATCAAAGTTGGTGGCGCCCAACTGATGAATCCATTTCAAAACCTGGGTCGCTCGAAACTTCTTCTCTCCGATCTCATCGAAGAAAGCGATCATTTTCTCAGGCGACAAACCCAACAAATTAACTTTTTTTACGGATTCAGTCATGGATGACAGGTACTCAAATTTAGAGGTCAATCAGTAGACCGCCTGTAACAAGTCTAGGTCACAAGCGGCCTGGACGGTAATTACTTACCGAAGAAGTATGCGATTTCGCGCTCAGCAGAAGCTGGAGAGTCAGAACCGTGTACAGCGTTTGCATCGATAGACTGAGCAAAATCACGACGGATTGTGCCTTCAGCAGCTTCCTGTGGGTTAGTTGCACCCATCAGTTCACGGTTTAGGGCGATTGCATTTTCACCTTCCAGAACCTGTACAACAACAGGGCCAGAAGTCATGAATTCAACCAGATCTCCGAAGAAAGGACGCTCTTTGTGCTCAGCGTAGAAACCTTCAGCTTCTTCCTGAGACAGCTGTTTCAGCTGCATTTCAACGATTTTCAGACCGTTAGACTCGAAACGAGAAACGATTTTACCGATAACGTTTTTAGCTACAGCGTCTGGTTTGATGATAGAGAACGTACGTTCAAGTGCCATTGTTAAAGCTCCAAAAATTGATTAAAAAAAGAGATATCTGAAAACCTTTGCAGGAACTCTCACTTACCCCCAACCCGGATAAGAATTCCAAACCGCAATTAGGCTTTCGGATAGCCCCAGAAATCAAGCGCGCAATTATACGCCACTCTGTTAACAGAAAACAGAGATGACAGTAAACAGTGTTCATTTAAACAACAAAACCCGGCATCGCCGGGCTTTGTCTGATATTGCAAGAGACGATCAATCCATCTCTTCAATCCAGGCCATCTGTATACCTTCAAGTATCTTTTCACCGCAACGATCCGGATCGTCATCAAACTCTTCCAGATCCATTACTTTCTGGTACAGATCCGGAAAGCTAATCGTCATGGGATCCTGCTCTGGATACTTTTCGGAAAGCTCAATGGCTATGTCTAGTACATCAACCCACTTCAGACTCATTCCACACCTCCGCAGCACTTAGTATTAGTGACGCTCAGAAACCTGATTAATTGTGTACTTAGGAATCTCAACCACCAGATCTTCATCAGCCACTACTGCCTGACAGCTTAGACGAGACTCAGGCTCCAAGCCCCATGCTTTATCGAGCATATCGTCTTCAAGCTCATCAGACTCCTCAAGAGAATCAAACCCTTCACGCACAATCACGTGACAGGTCGTACACGCGCAAGATTTTTCACAGGCATGTTCGATCTCAATGCCATTTGCCCAGGCAGCATCACAAACCGTTACGCCTGATTCCGCTTCAATCACCTTACCCTCTGGACACAACTCTTCATGTGGCAGAAAAATAATTTGCGGCATCAGTTACTCTCCCCAAGCTCATCTACATTATGCCCCTGCAGGGCTTTCTGAATATTAAAGTCCATACGGCGGGCAGCATATTTATCTGATGCTTTAGAAAGATCAGAAATACCCTTCTCAATAGCAGCAACATCACTACCATTGCGCAATACAACTAGTTTTTCAATTTCAGCACTCAACTGCTCATACTCTTCAGCGCTTAATAGCTGTTCACCATCCGCAGCTAAAGCCGCACGCAAGGAGACAACCAGACGATCAGCCTCAACTTGCTGTTCACGCAAGCTCCTGGCATCTTTATCTTCCGCCGCATTCAGGTAAGAAGATTTCAACATCTCAGCGATTTCAGCATCACCCAGACCATAAGACGGCTTCACCTGGATGCTACTTTCCACACCAGAGGTCAACTCCTTAGCCTCAACACCTAGCAGACCATCAGCATCTACCTGAAAAGTCACACGAATTTTTGCTGCACCAGCAGCCATCGGTGGAATACCGCGTAAAACAAAGCGTGCTAAGGAACGACAATCCTGAATCAGCTCACGCTCACCCTGAACCACATGGATAGCCATAGCCGTCTGACCGTCCTGATAGGTAGTAAATTCCTGAGCTCGGGCCACTGGGATAGCGGTATTTCGATGAATAATTTTCTCGGTCAGGCCACCCATGGTTTCCAAACCTAAGGAGAGCGGAATAACATCCAGCAACAGCATTTCGCTGTCTGGTTTATTACCTGCCAGAACATCCGCCTGAATAGATGCCCCAATTGCAACAACTTTATCTGGATCGATATCGATATGCGGTTCACGACCAAAGAACTGCTTAACCTGCTCGCGCACCAGCGGTACACGGGTAGAACCACCGACCATTACTACTTCCAGCACTTCATCCGCTTCAACCTGCGCATCTTTCAGCGCTCGACGGCACGCTCGGGTAGTCCGTTTAACCAATGACAAAATCAGATCATCAAACAGAGAACGCGTTACATCCAGCTCATGACAGCCATTTTCCAATTCAAGCACTACATTGACATGCTCTTTATCGGTTAACTGTTCTTTGGTCACTTTTGCTTTTTCTGTCAGGTAACGCGAAGTAGAGCCATCTATCTTTTCAACTCCCGCCTGATCTGCAAACCATCGCGCCAGCGCCAGATCCAAGTCGTCGCCACCGAGGGCACTATCACCACCTGTTGATAGCACTTCAAATACACCTCGGTTAAGACGCAGGATAGAAATATCGAAGGTACCACCACCCAGGTCATAAACAGCGATAACGCCCTCTTTACCTTGATCCAGGCCGTAAGCAACCGCTGCAGCTGTTGGCTCATTCAGTAGACGAAGCACTTTGATATTAGCAATCTTCGCTGCATCTTTTGTTGCCTGACGCTGAGCATCATCGAAATAGGCAGGGACTGTTATAACCGCACCAACCAGTTCACCGCCCAGCGCTTCTTCAGCACGATCTACCAGTGACTCTAGAATATCTGCAGAAACCTGCACCGGGCTTTTATTACCAGTAACAGTTTTGATGTAAGGCATACCGCCATCATTTGCTTCAAAATGATAGGGAGCCTCATCGCCGAGGGATTTAATATCTTCGATACCACGCCCCATAAGCCGCTTAACCGAGATAATTGTATTGTAAGGATCTTCTGCTGCATGGCTTCGAGCTTCAGCACCTACCTGAATATTTCCACAAGGCAGATAACGAACAACTGAGGGCAACAGGTGCTCATCATTAAGATCTGGAAGCGTTACCGCCTCACCACTTTTGACTGAAGCAACAAGTGAGTTTGTGGTACCCAGATCGATACCCACTGCAAGTTTGTGCTGATGCGGAGCTTCACTCTGCCCCGGTTCTGCTATCTGTAATAGCGCCATAGGTCGCGTTAGCCATCCAACCTGTCTTCGAGCCTTTCAATCTCAACGACAAGCTTTTCTAAAAATTGCATTTTACGCACAGCAGCTGTAGCCGACTCGAGATCATCAGACTCATACTGCTGTACAAACTGTTCCCTTAACTGCCGTAACAGTCCAGACACTTCACCTTCAAGAGATTCAAGCTCCTCGTAGGGTTCTTCCTGCTCAGGCGCCTCTTCCAAACGCTCCCGCAGCTCCATCTGCTGCATGAGAAACATCGGGTCCATAGGAGTTGAGGACTCGCAGGTAGTATCTATATCCCGCAACTGAAGCAGATACTGAGCCCGCAATAAAGGAGATTTAAGTATCGCAATCCCTTCATTGAGATGCGCCATATACTGTACCGCTACGCGCTGCTCTTGTTCAGAAAGGTGCGCATAGCGATCAGGATGAAGCGTTTTTTGGAGCTCTCGAGAGCGATCAGCCAGTTCTGACTGATCGACATGAAATGATACCGGCAGACCGATAAATTCAAAATAGTTCTTACTTATATCCATCGTTCTGCCAGAGGGAGGTTATACGTTAAAGCTCTCACCACAACCGCATTCGCTGGAGACATTCGGGTTATTAAACTTAAACCCTTCATTTAGCCCCTCTTTCACGAAATCCAGCTCAGTACCATCCAGATAAGCCAGACTTTTCGGGTCGATAAAAATCTTCACACTCTGAGGACCTTCAAAAATCTCATCCTCTTCCTGAGAGTCATCAACGAATTCCAACACGTAAGCCATGCCGGAGCAACCTGATGTACGTACACCTAAGCGAATCCCTTCACCATGGCCTCGCTTTTCCAGATAACGGGCAACATGATCCGCTGCCGCTTCTGTCATGGTAATCGCCATAAATCTCTACACCTCTGGGCAGCTAAACTTACTTATCCTGCTTTTCTTTATAGTCAGCAACAGCTGCTTTGATCGCATCCTCAGCTAGCACCGAGCAATGAATCTTAACTGGCGGCAAAGCCAACTCTTCTGCAATCGCAGTGTTTTTCAGTTCAGCAGCCTCATCCAGCGTCATACCCTTAACCCACTCAGTAATCAGCGAGCTAGACGCAATCGCGGAACCACAACCGTAAGTTTTGAATTTAGCGTCCTCGATAACGCCTTCATCACTTACCTGAATCTGCAGACGCATAACATCACCACAAGCCGGTGCACCCACCATGCCTGTACCAACATTTGCATCTTTATCATTCATTTTGCCAACATTACGAGGATTCTCGTAATGATCGATCACTTTATCACTATAAGCCATGACGACCTCCTAACCTCTCACTTCAGGATCAGTGGTGTACCCACTCTACTTTGCTCAGATCCACACCGTCTTTAAACATATCCCACAAAGGAGAAAGCTCACGTAGTTTGCCAACAGCATCCTGAATTTGCGCCACTGCGTAATCCACTTCTTCATTAGTGGTAAAACGACCGAATGAGAAACGAATTGAGCTATGCGCCAATTCATCATTCAAACCTAGTGCGCGTAATACATAAGAAGGCTCCAGACTTGCTGATGTGCATGCAGAACCTGATGATACTGCAAGGTCTTTCAAAGACATCAACAAAGACTCACCTTCAACGAAAGCAAAACTGATATTCAGATTACCTGGAACACGCTGCTCTTTAGAACCGTTCAGGTAAACCTCTTCCATACCGTCAATGCCTGCCAAGAAGCGGTCACGCAATGCGATAAGCTTTTGAGTTTCACTTGCTAACTCTTCTTTACAGATACGTGCAGCTTCACCCATACCCACAATCTGGTGAGTTGCCAACGTACCAGAACGCATACCACGCTCATGACCACCGCCGTGCATCTGCGCTTCCAGACGGATACGAGGCTTACGACGTACAAACAGTGCTCCGATCCCTTTAGGGCCATACATCTTATGACCAGAGATCGACATCAGATCAACCTTGCTCTTGGCCATATCGATCTCAATCTTGCCCGCACTCTGTGCCCCATCTACGTGGAAGATAATGCCTTTCGCACGTGTAATTTCACCGATTGCATCGATATCTGTAATGGTGCCAATCTCGTTGTTTACGTGCATCAGGGAAACAAGAATCGTATCTTCACGAATCGCATCTTCAACAATAGACGGTTCAATCAAGCCATCTGAGTTAGGGTCCAGATAAGTTACCTCAAAACCTTCACGCTCAAGCTGGCGACATGTATCCAGCACAGCTTTATGCTCAATTTTTGAGGTAATAATGTGCTTACCTTTCTTCTGATAGAAATGTGCAGCACCTTTAATAGCCAGGTTATCAGACTCTGTGGCACCAGAAGTCCAAACGATTTCTCGCGGGTCCGCATTGAGTAGATCCGCTACCTGACGTCGCGCAGTTTCAACCGCCTCTTCTGCTTTCCAACCAAACAGGTGAGAGCGCGATGCTGGATTACCAAAATTACCTTCCATCGTGAGACAGTCGACCATTTTCTCTGCTACACGAGGATCAACCGGCGTACTTGCTGAATAATCCAGATAAATCGGTGTGTTCATTAATTACTCTCCGAACGTACTTATACTGCTGCTTTTTCGTTATCTGCTGAGCATCCCGCTCCCAGCACGATCCTATCTACATGAATAAGATCCTGCCTTTCTGAAATATCCTGAACATCCTTTCTTGCCATCAGGTCTGCCAAAGAGATTCCACTCAGGAAAGCATGAATCTGATCACTCAGATCACACCAGAGATGATGTGTTAAACAAACCTCACCGCCCTGACAATCACCCTGACGATTACAACCGGTAGCATCGACAGATTCGTTAACCGCATCGATGACTTGAGCAACGTTTATATCCGCCTGCGCATGGTTGAGTTGATAACCACCGCCTGGACCACGCACACTTCTCACAAGTTCATTGCGACGTAATTTTGCAAAGAGTTGCTCTAGATATGACAGAGATATGCCTTGTCTTTCAGATATATCTGCCAAGCTGATTGGCCCTTTGCCTTCGTGGAGCGCCAAGTCCAGCATAGCTGTTACAGCATATCGGCCTTTTGTCGTCAGTCGCATAATTTTCACCCCAATGCGTGTTAACGTTGGCGCGATTATGCAATACCCGACCAAAAAGGTCAACTAAATAACCTACCTTTATTGTAGGTCTTTATGTGCTTTAGTGCGCGAATTCTACACGAAAAAAGGATAGAACCCCATGGTTCCAGGTCAATCCTTAGGCTTTTGGGCTTTTTGAGTTGCCGTCAAAATACCTCGCAGAACATTAACCTCTACCTTGTCCGGCAAAGCTCGCAGATATAATCGACGTAAACGCGGCATCAACTGACGAGGGTTTTCTGGATCAAGAAAATCAATATCAACTAATGCTTCTTCCATGTGCGTAAAAAGACGCTCCAAATCAGCACTATCCGCAAGATCAATATCCCAATCCGTTCCCCATTGTGGCTTAACTTCTTCGTTATTCTCCGCATATAGATCCGCCATACGCAGTTCATAAGTAATCACTTGCACTGCGGCCGCCAGATTAAGGGAGCTAAAATCGGGATTAGAAGGAATATGCACATGGTAATGACAAAGGTGCAGCTCTTCATTGGTCAACCCACGATCTTCACGCCCAAAAACAACAGCAACCTTTTTCTCAGCAGATAACGGCCCAACTATAGATGCCAGCTCCCTCGGATCAACCACCGGCCAAGGGATATGTCTTCCACGAGCACTGGTTCCCACCACGATCTGGCAATCTGCAATAGCTTCTTCC
Source organism: Neptuniibacter sp. (assembly GCF_024231755.1). Taxonomy (GTDB): domain Bacteria; phylum Pseudomonadota; class Gammaproteobacteria; order Pseudomonadales; family Balneatricaceae; genus Neptuniibacter. Next base: position 11,374 of record NZ_JAAEQH010000365.1, on the reverse strand, counting down.
AGCGTTTCATGCACTACTGCATTTTCCAGCAGATCAGTCGCTCCGGATGCACGCGCATCAGCGTTAACGTGAGGAAACTTTTTTGGCGCAACTAAATGGAGCTCATCAAAGTTCATATTCTTCATCGCCCGAGCAACGCCACCAATATTTCCGGGGTGCGTGGTGTTTACCAAAACAATACGAATACTAACTGACATAATCTTCAACCTGCGCAATCTGGAAAAATCAAATAAAGAAAGGCGAGCATTCTACCAGAGCAGCAGTAGCCTGCGAACAAATCCACCAAGGATAAAGATCTAAAGCACAACTAATGCTTTATATTCACACCTAGCCCCAACCTCAGGTATAATTCTCTCTTTATTCCGAACAGTCTTCAGGTTCCTTACAGATGCAACCCATGGTTAATATCGCCCTGCGCGCCGCTCGCGCTGCAGGAGAACAGATCGTTCGCGCAGTTGAGCGCCTGGATCTAGTTAAATCCGAACAGTCTGATGTCGCAAAACTTCTGAGCGATACCTGCAATAAAGCAGAACTCAGCATTGTGCACACAATCCAGAAAGCCTACCCGAACCATAAAATTGTAGGTGAATATACCGGGGAACATGCACCAATCAGCGAGGGCCCTGAGTTTTGCTGGACAATCAATCCAATTGACAGCATCTCAAACTTTTCAAATGGTCTACCTGTTTTTGCTATCAGCATGGCCGGTCAACAGAATGGTCGCACCGAACACGCTCTGATTCTGAACCCAATTACTGGCGAAGAGTTCACAGCAAGCCGTGGCGATGGCGCACAGCTTAACGGCAAACGCCTACGTGTGAGCAATCACAAAACCATTGAGAACTCACTTATTGGCACCGGCTTCTTTAACCGCACCAGTGACAAAGCTCATCTGGAAACCTATCTGGACACATTCCGCAACATGACTGTCGCAGGAGGCACGATCTATAACGGTGGTTCTCCAGCACTCAACCTGGCTTACACTGCCGCTGGGCGTATCGACGGTTTCTTCCAGATTGGCTTGAATCAGTGGGAGATGGAAGCCGGGCTGCTCCTTGTTCAAGAGGCAGGCGGACTAGTTGGCGACTTTACAGGTAGCAACAACTTCCGCAGCAATGGCAATCTGATCGCGGGCAACCCTAAGATGTTCAAAGCTCTTCTTAAAGGCCTTCAGCCTTCGCTGACCGAAGAATTGAAGTAAGCCTTGAGCGATAGAACAGCTGAATTAAGCTTTCAAAAACCGGCAATCTAACTTGCCGGTTTTTTATTTAATGGGATGATACTAACCATAACAACTCAATCCTTGTTGAAAAATAGCTGTTTCAAATACCACCTTAATTTAATATCACTTACTTCAAAAACCTTTTTGTTCACCTTACAAAACAAAAAGAAACCTTCCACAAAAAACTTCCCACATAAAAAACCTCATAAAGCCAAACTACACAGCCCAGAAATATAATTTACCTTTAATTACAATAAATACTGATAATATTATAACTCTGACAACTCTAAATTTAAAAAACCATAAGAAATAACTTATACAATGATTAAAATCATACACCAGCTATAATAAACCCCTATGGCTCTCCCCAATAGCTAAACATCAAGAAAACAGGAACATAAAAACATTCAACCTCAAAAATACAAATAAATCTTATACACACCCACTCCTTACTTTTCAAAAAAAATATGATAGCATCAAGATCTATTAATCATCATGATTTTTCAGGTATCAGATGGCCCGCAAAAAGAAAAAGATAATTTCTACTAAAAACAATCCCAGAATCACAATTTGCACTCCGACATACAATAGAAGGGATTTTATACCAGGACTTATCAAATGCGTCGATTCCCAAACATACCCTAAGGAATTGATCGAGTGGCTAATTGTTGATGATGGCTCAGACCCTGTAGGTGATCTATTCGAAGGGATAGATTACGTAAGATATATTCGTCTTCATAAAAAAATGAAGCTTGGGCAGAAACGTAATTTACTGAACAAAGAGGCTTCAGGAGAAATAATCGTATATATGGATGATGATGACTTCTACCCTCCAGATAGAATAATTCACGCAGTCAATAAACTACGAATCAGCCCAGCATTAATAGCTGGAAGTAGTGCAATGCATGTTTATTTCAAGGATATTGATCAGATATACAAGCTAGGCCCTTATAATAAATATCACGCTACAGCTGGAACATTTGCGTTCAAAAAAGAACTACTGAATATAACGTCATATGAGGACTCAGCTGAGTTTGCAGAAGAACGATACTTTTTGAAAGACTATACCATTCCTCTGGTTCAACTGGAGCCCAAAAGCACTATTCTAGTTTTTTCACATAAAAAAAACACCTACGACAAGAAAAATTTGATTGGCGGCCCTAACGTTTACGAAACTAAACTTTCTCCAGAGGCGTTTATAAAAGACAATGAATTGCTCTCCTTTTATTTAGATAAGTGCTAATCATTTCTCTACTGGCACATAAACCTACTTTAAGAACTAAAGAGACATCCCGCTTCAGGGCCAATTGATCTGGAACCAACCCTTGTACCCACCCCTACAGACACATAATATTCTCTCATTTTTAATGATCACCAGACCACTTCAATGATGCCACTTTCACCAGCAAGTCATAAATACGAAAGAACAGCTGAATCACTTGCTAGATAGGAGCAAGAGTTTTGCAATTAGCACTCAGGGCTATATCACTACGGCCTATTAGTAACATAGAAAGCGAAAGGGGACTTCCAGTGACAACCCTTACAGCAGACCAGCTTAATTCACTCCAATCAAGCGTAATCACTTCTGACCTTTATCATCAGACCTCTGGCAATTTAGCCAATTAAAGAGCTATAAATATTTACTCTTTTAATTTACCCTCTCGAGGTGAGCTGGTACTTAATTTTAATGCCCCTAGGATAAAAACCTACACAAGTACTTCCAACTTGAACTGATCGATAGTTCAGCACTAATATTAAATAGATTCGAAACGGGGACAGATAAAACTTATAACGTTGGAATAGCCGCTGCTGGAACCTATTTTGCACAGATCATCTAACCTTTACACTGGACTAACCTATTCACTTAGTCTCGCGCACAATACGCAAACTGACTTTCCCATCATTAGAACCACAACTTTGATTAGATTTTTCATCCTATGCTGCTTTGTTTTTAAATGCCACTGGTAACATATAGCCAGCAAACCATATGGTCTGATATGATTATAGTGATACCTCCACCTCCCGTTCCTCTGCTTTCAGGCTTCGGAACCAGTGCTGATTCAGGCATTCATTTCTAAACTTGCCATTTAAGCTTTCTACAAAGGCGTTCTGAGTTGACACTTTCCTGACTGGATATGGGCGGTTTGGAAAATGTTACCTATCAGTGGTTTGCAGACAACGACGAAATTGCTGACGCTGTAGACAATGAACTTCTTCGTAATGATCAGTTACTGGGCAAATCAATCCATGTTTGAGCTCAGCATACAGATTAATATGGAAACTTTGAACTGGTTGGCTCTGCAGCTACAATCCCAGTGCATACATCTTATTCCTCCCCTCTCGCTGATATCACTATCACAGGATCAGCTTCGCTAGGAGAAACACTATCAGTAACTTATCAACTGAATGATAACGATGGTGTCGGCTAAGTAGCTTATCAGTAGCTGGCCGACAGTTCAGTTATTGAGGGAGAAACCCAAACACAGTTGGTTTTGGCTAAGGACTACCTCAGCAAAAGCATCAACGCTAAGGCTTCATATCTTGATAGAGCAGGAATACTGGAAGAAGTACATTCGACGCCATCATTTACAGTTTATGCAATATTATCGGCTTCAGTTATCAACGGATATATAGCAGGAGCAACGCTCTATATAGATTCCAATAATAATCTGATAGCTGACCAATCTGAGTTCACAGGATATTATTCAGATGACAATGGTTATTTCTCATTTGATTCCACTCATAGCGGAGCGATTATTGCTGCAGGCGGAATCAATACAGATACCAAGCTTACAAATCAACTCGCATTGTTTGCGGCTCTAGAGGCCTCTGTAATATCCCCTTTTACCACTCTAATCTATGCTTACTCATTGGAGTACGGCACCTCTATTCCTAATGTGGAAACCCAAGTTCAGCAGAGGCTCAAAGTTCAGGAGGATGTTGACCTGCTCCACTTTGATCCCTATTAGGATAGTTTTTAAATTGCTCTGAGTGTGCAGCAGATCTCAGCTCAGATAGTAAATTATGACTATTGGGCTAAAAAGCTAATTATGCTTTTTCTGATGTTGTAACAAGTTTGATCACTAGAATGAAATATAACAGCGAAATAAACCTCGAGAACTATAGTTTTTTATCGCAAAACTTTTCGCAAGCCATTCGCTTAGACTACGCACTTAACAGAAAAATTGCAGACACAAACGCTTTGATCACATCTACCTCTTCATTCGAAGAGATTGCACAGATTCAAATTGATCAGTTAGTTAACTCTGTTCCACAGGGTGAATTAACCATAAATGGCTTTATTGAGACGGGCGAAGCACTGATTGCAAATCCGTATTTGTCGGATCCTGATGGTTATGATCTTTATCAGTGGATGCTATTACTGTGATGAATAGAACAGCATTCTCTGAGATTTTCACTGACAAAGTAAGCGATGGACATATTTCTTATCACGGATCAGAATAAGCCAATGCAATAAAGGGTACCCTGTTTAATGTAACCAACGAGACAGACAATCTTATTTTCTGACAATTGGTTAACAACTATGCAGAATCATTCTCAGCCACAGGAAGCTCTTCCAACTTTTCACCTGAATATAACGACTAGCAAGCTGTAAACTCAACAGCAGAAGGGCTAATTCCCTAGCGAATTACTCCGCTATATCACTACCAAGCTGCTTCCTTTAAGCACAAAAAAACCGGCAACTGAGTGCCGGTTTTTTTATTTTCTTTGCTACCGCTTACGCTTCGTAAGGGTTACGCAGAACGATTGTCTCAATACGGTCTGGACCAGTAGAGATAATATCTACAGGTGCTTCAACCAGCTCCTCAAGACGCTTGATGTAAGCCACTGCTTCCGCAGGCAGCTCATCTACAGACTGAGCACCTACAGTAGAAGCGCTCCAGCCTGGCATCGTTTCATATACCGGCTCAACCGCTTCGTAATCTTCACTACCGCTCAAGGAAGTAACAACATTACCTTCAGAATCTTTGTAGCCAACACAGATGTTGATTTCATCCATGCCATCCAGAACGTCTAGTTTAGTCAGACACAGGCCAGAGATAGAGTTAATCTGGATTGCATGCTTAACAGCAACCGTGTCGAACCAACCGCAACGACGCGCACGACCAGTAGTTGAACCGAACTCGTGACCGCGCTCTGCCAGACCTTCACCAACTGCACAGTGCAGCTCAGTTGGGAACGGACCACCACCTACACGAGTTGTGTAAGCTTTAGTGATACCCAGAATGTAATCCAGATACAAAGGGCCGAAACCACTACCTGTAGAAGTACCACCTGCAGTTGTATTTGAAGAAGTAACGTATGGGTATGTACCGTGGTCGATATCCAGCAATGAGCCCTGCGCACCTTCGAACATAATGTTCTTACCGGACTTACGCAGATCATGCAGCATGGAAGTAACATCCGCTACCATCGGTGCCAGTTCTTCACCCATCGCCAGCGCTTCTTCAAGTACTGCATTGTAATCAACAGGCTCAGCTTTGTAGTAGTTCACCAACTGGAAGTTGTGATATTCCATCACTTCTTTCAGCTTGATTGCAAAACGCTCTTTATCCAGCAGGTCCGCCAGACGCAGACCACGACGAGCCACTTTATCTTCGTACGCAGGACCGATACCACGGCCTGTTGTACCAATTTTCGCTTTACCACGCGCCACTTCACGCGCCTGATCCAAAGCGATGTGATATGGCAGAATCAGCGGGCAAGAAGGGCTCAGGCGCAGACGCTCACGTACAGGAACATCAGCTTCTTCCAGACCTTTAATCTCTTTCAGCAACGCCTCAGGAGAAAGCACTACACCATTACCGATCATGCACACTACGTTTTCACGTAGGATACCTGATGGAATCAGGTGCAAAACTGTTTTTTCACCATCAATAACCAGTGTATGACCCGCATTGTGACCGCCCTGAAAGCGCGCCACGGCAGAAGCCTGATCCGTCAGCAGATCAACGATCTTGCCTTTACCTTCATCACCCCACTGGGTACCCAGAACAACTACGTTTTTGCCCATTGTTGCCTACTTGAGTCTTTAAGTTTACTTAAGAAATTCTTTACACAATTTATTAAAACGGCTTATAGATCAGAAACGATCCATTCACCATCACGCTTCACCAGTTCTGAAGTACAGTCTGTTGCTGACTCAGCACCTGGTAGCGCATAAATAACTCGCACCCCTTCGGAACGCAGCTGCTTAACCTTAGTCAGCAATGCTTCATCTTCTTCAGCGGGAGCCAATACCTGATCTATAGAAACTTCTTCATCGGAAGAAAGCTCAACCAGGGTTTTCATATCTGTGCTGAAACCTGTCGCAGGACGTGCACGCCCAAAATCACGACCGATCTCATCGTAGCGACCACCTTTAGCAATCGCCTGACCGAATGCAGGTGTATATGCTGCAAACACAATACCTGTGTGGTAGTTATAACCACGCAGCTCACTCAGGTCGAAATACTGATCCAACTCAGGGAAGCGCAGTGCAACACGCTCAGAGATCTGTTTCAGATAAGCAATTGCTTCCGCAACCTGCTGCGGCGCGTCTGCGAACAACTCGGATGCTCTTGCCAGAACATCGACACCGCCGTTCAGTTTAGGCAGTTCACCCAGGTACTTACGTGTAACCTCATCAGCATCCAGAGCAGCAACAAAATCCTGCAGCTCTGGCAGCGCTTTACGCTTCAACATATCCTGATACAGCTCCTGCTGCTCAGAAGTCAGACCCGCGGTCTGCATCAAGCCTGTAAATACACCAACATGGCCCAGATCCAGACTCAGCTCCTGATTAACGCCTGCCGTCTGCAGGGTTTCGATCATCAGGGAGATAACCTCGACATCACTCTCGATACCTGAGTGACCGTATAGCTCCGCACCCAACTGCAGTGGATTACGTGAAGCCAGAGGCTGCGCTGGAAGCGCATGAACTACTGAACCACAGTAACAAAGACGTGTAGCACCGGACTCACGCAGACGATGCGCATCGATACGCGCAACCTGCGGTGTGATATCCGCACGTACACCCAACGTGTGTCCACTGAGTTGATCTGTGACTTTGATTGTATTCAGATCAAGGTCATGACCTACACCGGTCAGCAGAGATTCCAGATGTTCCATAACTGGCGGCATTACTAGGTCGTAACCCCAATACTCATACAGATCCAATAAACGCCTGCGTAACTCTTCAACGCGACGGGCCTGCGGGGGAAGAAGTTCCTGAACACCTTCCGGTAGCAGCCAACGATCTGCCAATGCCATGTAGTACTCCGTATCTCTGCAAAAACTTAACTTGCCGGCACCTAATGCCAGCTTTAATTCACGATATAAAGCGCAACAATACCAATAACCATACTTGCCAACCCGATGAGCCGTAGCGAACGATCATCAACCAGGGACAACTGCTGCACCAATTTGCGCCAGCGCTGTGGGTAAAGAAAAGGAATTATCCCTTCCAGAATAAGCATTAAACAGAAGCCTATCGCCAGCCCATGCAGAAGTTCTGATGGCATCCTTTTACCCGAATTACTAAATAGTACTGCCACAAAAAAACCGGGCTTTAACCCGGTTGCGATATTCTACCACGGAATCAGGTGAATGCCTCCCCCTGATTCCGTGTTTTGATCAATTTTACAGCAATATTTTTACTGAGCTTTTGGCTCCGCCAGATACTTGAAGAAATCACTATCCGGCTTCAATACCAAAACATCACCATTCTGACCGAAAGACTCACGGTAAGCTTTCAAACTACGGTAGAAAGAGTAGAACTCAGGATTACTCGAATAGGCTTCTGCATAGTTATTCGCAGCAATCGCATCACCCTCACCTCGCAGCCGCTCAGACTCACGATAAGCCTCCGCTTCGATAATGGTTTTCTGACGATCAGCATCAGCGCGGATACCTTCTGCAAGCTCCTTACCACGGGAACGTAGTTCACGTGCTTCTCGCTCACGCTCGGTACGCATTCGATCATATACAGACTCAGATACTTCCTGCGGCAGGTCGATACGTTTAACACGCACATCTACCACTTCCACACCCAGCTTATCGATAACCACCGGACTTATCTCACTAATTAGCTTACGCATCAGCTCTTCACGTTCGCCTGACACCACCTCAGTGACTGTGCGTGCGCCAAACTGGTTACGCAATGCGGCATCAACACGCTGCGAAAGAAGGTTTGCCGCATTAAACTCATCACCGGAAGTTGCCGTATAGTATTTCTCCACATCCGCCACACGCCACTTAACAAAAGAATCCACGATCAGACGTTTCTTCTCCAGTGTCAGATAAGCCTGAGGACGCGCATCCAAGGTCAAAATACGCGAATCAAACTTACGTACTTTGTTTACAATTGGAATTTTAAAGTGAAGGCCCGGCCCTACATCAGCATCAGAAACCTCACCAAACTGTAGCAATACTGCACGCTCAGTTTCCTTAACAATATAAAGGGAGCTTTGCGCAACCAATACCAGCACCGCAAAGATAATCACCAGAACCAATGATTTAGATTGCATTATCGACCCTCCCTACGACTGCTCTGACGCTGACGCAACTGATCAACCACCTGATCAGTCACCTCTCTCAGGCTTTGACTATCCAGTCGAACCGGACGATTTGGATCACCAACTACTGGGCGATTTTGCATAAGTTTATCAAGCGGCAGGTACATCATATTGTTACCACCTTCCACATCTACCAACACCTTAGGATTCTGTGAAAGTACCTCTTCCATAGTATCCAGATATAGGCGCTCACGTGTTACTACAGGTGCTTTTTCGTATTCTGTTAGCAACGCTGTGAAACGTTGCGCATCACCTTCAGAACGGGCAACAACCTGCTCACGGTATGCACTAGCCTCTTCCAACATACGCTGCGCTAAACCACGCGCTTCAGGAATGATTCCGTTGGCATAAGATTCTGCTTCGTTTTTCACACGAACTTCATCTTCTCGCGCCTTGATTACATCATCGAATGCATCCTGTACCTGATTAGGTGCTTTCGCTTCTTTGATGTTGACCTTGGAAATCTGCAGACCTGTACCATATTCACCCATATAGTTCTGGATACGATCCTGCACTTGAACTGACAAAGTTTCACGACCTTGTGTCAGGATAGAGTGCATATCCGTTGAGCCTACAACATGTCGCAGCGCAGATTCTGCAGCATGCGACAAACTTGCCTCAGGATCACGTACAGTAAGAACAAAACCCTTTGCGTCAGAAATCAAATACTGAACAGTCATTTCGATATCAACGATATTTTCGTCTTTAGTCAGCATTAATGCACGATGATCACGTGTACGTAGACGAGTTGTATTAACAATCTCAACTACATCGATCATAGGTGGATTCCACTGAAGACCCGGCCCTACCGTTTCACTGAACTTACCAAGCCTTAATACGACACCCCTTTCCTGTTGATCGACAGTATAGAAACCCATACCTGCCCAGGCCAAAACAGCAATAAGAACGACTACCCAAAAGAAACCTGCACCTGAAGAGGAGCCAGCACCTCCGCCATCTCCACCAAAACCGCCATTGGACTTTTTACCTGAACCACCAAAAATATTGTTCAGTTTGTCCTGCAGTTTACGCAGTGCCTCATCCAGATCTGGCGGCCCCTGATCATCGCCACCACCTTTACCACCCCCGCGGTTTTTATCATTACCACCACCCCAGGGATCCTGATTGTTGCCATTACCACCAGGCTCATTCCAAGCCATACGACTCTCCGTATAAAACAACGAGTTAGGGGGCCAAAAATAAGCCCCGTAGATTCCTTAGATTAAAACATAAATCCGTGAAAAATATTATTCGTCGGATATTACCTGAAAGTTAACTAAAAACGAGTTATTAAGTTAACTTCCATATGAAAATCTCTTACCAAGGATTGACCTCAACCGGGAAACATCGTTCCCGAGACATTCCTAAACGACTCAAAAGCTGAAGCATATCCTTTTTCTGTATACGCACTTCCAGAATAATAGATCCTTTTTCATCATACTGCTCCGAAAGCACCGCGCCGCTTTCATACAAACTGGCACGAAACTGTCCCTCACTGGGCTGCAGGCACAACTTATCATGAAACACATCATCTGCAAGCAGCTCATTCACCGCCTCAAATAGCAATTCATGCCCTTCACCCGTAACAGCAGATAGCCAAACCCGAATCGGCTTACCTTCTTCATCACGATCAATGCGAGGTTTACGCCCTGCCAAAAGGTCAATTTTGTTATAAACCTCAAGAACAGGAACTTCATCAGCACCTATTTCACGCAGTACATTCTCTACTTCGGCGATATGATCATGACGGTCATCATCGTGACAGTCGATCACATGTAGCAACAGAGTCGCCTCGATAGTTTCCTGTAAGGTTGCTCTAAATGCCTCAACCAGCTTATGCGGAAGATGACGAATAAAACCTACCGTATCCGCCAGAATAGCCTGCCCCACATCTTCTACTTCAATACGACGAAGCGTTGGATCCAGTGTTGCAAACAACTGATCCGCAGCATAAACCTCTGAAGTAGTCAGATGATTAAACAGTGTAGATTTACCCGCGTTGGTATAACCCACCAGCGACAGAGTAGGCACTTCAGCACGTTTACGGGATCGACGCCCCTGCTCACGCTGTTTACGTACTTTTTCCAGACGCTTATGGATCGACTTCATCCGCGCACGCAGCAATCGGCGGTCAGTCTCGAGCTGGGTTTCACCTGGGCCACGCAGACCGATACCACCTTTCTGACGCTCAAGGTGAGTCCAACCTCGCACAAGACGGGTAGACATATGATCGAGCTGCGCCAGCTCAACCTGAAGTTTACCTTCGTGAGTACGCGCGCGCTGCGCAAAGATATCCAGAATCAGACCAGTGCGATCCAGCACCCTGCTTTTTATCTCGCGCTCAACATTACGCTCCTGAGCGGGACTTAAAGCATGATTAAAGATCACCAGTTGAGCATCATGCATCTGAACCAGATCATGTAACTCTTCCAGTTTTCCTTGACCAATAAAAAACTTGGGATTGGGATGTGCAAGCGACCCGGTTAGAAATTCAACCGGGTCAGCACCTGCAGATATGGCTAGCTCTTCGAGCTCTTTTGGACTTTCCTGATCGGCCTCAGCGGCCAGATTCATA
>NZ_JAAEQH010000364.1 GCF_024231755.1 Neptuniibacter sp. | reverse complement strand
GGCGCTGCGCCAGAGTGAAGTTAAAATTGGAAAGCTGGCAAAACAGATTCAGGCCTTAGATAAGCAGTTAAGTGGTTTGGGTAATCATGCTGAAAACCTGGAAGAGAAACGTGACGCTTTACGTAAGGAATTAAAAAAACGCGCTCTTTTGATAGAGAAACAGATTGCCCAGCAGTACCAAATGGGGAAACAAGCGCGGTTACAGCTGCTCCTAACACAGCGTGATCCAGAAACACTGGACAGGGTAATTCGCTACTATGATTTCGTGAATGATGCTCTTAAGCAGGATATGCAGCAGTTCCAAAAGAAACTGGCTGATCTGACAGGTACTGAGCGAGAGCTAAGCGATACTGAAAAAAAGATGGTGGTAAAGCGAGATCAGTTAAAGTTGGAAGTAAAGGCTTTACAGACCTCAAGACAGAAGCGCCAATACACCCTTGCCCAACTAAAAAAGACGTTGTCTAGCGATGAGGCTAAGTTAAAACAGCTCAAGCTCGACCAGAAGCGTTTGCAGGCGGTGTTGAATGAAATTGAGAAAAGTCTCAACTTTGCTACCTTGGTGAAAGACGATAAAAGCTTCCGTGAGCTAAAAGGAAAGCTGCCTTGGCCGTTAAAAGGAAGAGTACGCCAGAATTTTGGAACGGTTCGTAACAACATCCGTTATGATGGTATATGGATTCAGGCTAAAGAGTCCGCACCGGTTAAGGCGGTGCATCACGGCCGAGTGGTATTTGCTGACTGGTTACGAGGTTATGGTTTAGTCTTGATCGTTGATCACGGATCGGGCTATATGAGTTTGTATGGTTATAATCAGAGCTTGTTGCTTGATACTGGCGACTGGGTGTCGGCAGGAGATACGATAGCAACCGCTGGAAGCAGTGGCGGGCGTGTTGATAATGGTCTCTATTTTGCTGTCCGTTATAAAGGCAAACCCAGCAACCCTAAGCGCTGGCTGAACTGATAAGAATAAGGGAATTGATAATGAAGATAACGTTGTGCCAACCTCCTGTGCTGAAAAAGCTGTTTGCCGGGATAGCGCTGTCTGCTTTCATCTCGATTCCATCATTCGCCGAAGAAACCAAAGACGGTTCTGTTAAAGAAGGTTCTGCTACTGAGAGTAGTGAAAAAACACTTCCTCTTGATGAGTTAAGACTTTTTACAGAGGTGTTTCAGCGTATCAAATCTGCATATGTGGAGCCCGTTGATGATGCGACTCTGTTGGAGGACGCGTTAAGGGGAATGATTGCAGGCCTTGATCCACATTCAGCGTATCTAGAGCCGAAAGAGTTTGAAAACCTGCAAGCTCACACTAGCGGTGAGTTTGGTGGGCTCGGTATAGAAGTTGGCATGGAAGATGGGTTTGTCCGGGTTATTACTCCAATCGACGATACACCTGCTCAGCGTGCAGGGGTTAAAGCCGGTGATCTGATCAGTAAGCTAGATGATAAACCTGTTCAGGGCATGGATCTGGGCGAAGCCGTAGAGCTTATGCGTGGTAAACCCGGCAGTAAGATTCTGCTAACGATTGTGCGTGAAGGAGAGGAAAAACCACTTGAGATAGAGGTTGAGCGCGATGTTATCCAGGTGGCAAGTGTCAAAAGCCGTATGTTGGATGATGGCTTTGCCTATGTACGCGTCTCTCAATTTCAAGTGGATTCAGGTAAAGAAGTTAATAAACATATCAAACGCCTGATGAAAAAGGATGAGCTAAAAGGCTTGGTGCTTGATCTGCGTAATAATCCGGGTGGTGTTTTACAAGCTGCGGTTGATATTAGTGATAGTTTCTTAAATGAAGGTTTGATTGTTTATACCAAAGGGCGAATGCCAGAAACGGAACAGCGTTTCAGTGCGACGAGCACAACTCTGGTTCCCGAGCTTCCTTTAGTTGTGTTGATTAATGGTGGTTCTGCTTCAGCTTCTGAGATCGTTGCCGGTGCTTTACAGGATCAGGGGCGCGCAGTGATTATGGGGCAGGATAGTTTTGGTAAAGGCTCAGTGCAGACAGTCTTGCCATTAACCAAAGAGCGAGCGTTAAAGCTTACAACGGCGCGTTACTACACTCCAAAAGGTCGTTCCATTCAGGCTCAGGGTATTAAACCGGATATCATTGTCGATGATGCGGAGATAACCTTGCGCAGTGATGGGCCAGAGTATCTTAAGGAAAGTGATCTGAGTGGCCACCTGGATAATGGCAAGAAAAAGGTTTCTAAGAAGGGGCGAGTCAGTAACTTAGCTGTGCGCGATTATCAGCTGTACGAAGCGTTAAACCTTCTAAAAGCCATAGTGATCGTTCAAAAGTGATCACTCACAACTGATACAACAAAGATGAAAAACATTTTGGACGTGAAGTTGCTGTTAGTTTGCTTGGGGGTATTAATCTCCCTGGCTCCCTTTTCAGTAAAAGCAGATCCTCCTTCTGATCCCGTGATGGCGATTATCATCGATGATATTGGTGATAACCGTGCAAAAGGGATGGCCGCAATTAATCTGCCAGGCGCTATCACCTACGCTTTTCTACCGCATACCCCGCACTCTTTTGAATTAGCTGAAACGGCTCACCTTTTAGGCAAAGAAGTTATCTTGCATGCCCCAATGGAAAATAAACAGGGCCTTCGCCTGGGGCCTGGAGCACTGGAGCAGCATCATAGTAGTCATCAACTACGCAGTATCTTAACCACCGGATTGGATTCAATCCCTCATGTTTCAGGCATGAATAACCATATGGGCAGCTTGTTAACAGAAGACCGAAGTAAGATGGCTGATGTGATGGCTGTAGCTAAAAAGCGTGGCTTGTTCTTTATAGACAGTGTAACTACGTCTAACACCGTAGCTTGGCAAGTTGCACGTGAGAACGGTATTCCATACCTGACAAGAGATGTTTTTCTCGATAATGAACAACGTTGGCAATATATTCATGGGCAGTTTAAGCAGGCGTTGAAGCTTGCTGTCCAGCAAGGGCATGCCGTACTCATAGGACATCCCTATCCAGAAACTGTGAGATATCTGTCTGAAGCGCTGCCGATTCTTGATCAGTTGGGTATTCGTTTAGTCACCGCGTCCGAATTGCTGAAAATTCGTACAGATACTAAATTGATGCTGGTGGATAAGCAGGTGCATGAAACTTGTGATAGTTATGAGGGCCATTGTCAGTCAGCCCCCATGGCTGCCCGTTAAGCACTGAATCAGTCACACCAAAATTGCCAACCCATCGCCAATCAACTTTATTCCTACCATGATTGTCAGCGTCTCGAAGGCACGTTTCACCAGCTTGTTACCTTGAGTAATCGCCAGATGGGCACCAAGATAGGAACCTAGAGTTGCTCCGACAAGCAACGCGGGTAACCATTCCCACTTTGGTTCCTGTTGCAGTGCTACCGTCAGTGCGCCAGTTGAATTCCAGAACAGACCAACCAAGATCAGCACGTAAGTAACCGAAGTTTTATAATCGAGTCCAAACCAGCGCACTAGCCAAAGGGTGACAAATAACCCAGTGCCTGAGGTTAGAGAACCGTTCAGCGCTCCGATCATAAATAGAGCCAGGCCTCCAATAATTAGGCCTTTTCGATCTCGATTTTTGGGCTCGGCGGTCATTCCCAATGATTTCTTGTTGAGGGAGTAGATGCCGAGACCAGAGGTGAGAATACCCAGGCTAAATATTGTCCAGCCTTCGGGAATCTCGAGAATAATATCGGCGCCTAAGACAACACCAGGTAAACCGCAGACCAGAATAAACGCGCAGAAACGATAATCGAGCTTGCCTTCACGCAGATGCCTGATGGTTGCCCCTACACCTAAGGCAACACTGGCAATTTTATGTGTCGCTAGTGCTGTGCTGAAACTCAGGCCCAGGAACAGCAATACAGGAAGTTGCAGTAAGCCGGCACCACCTCCCGCCATCGCTGACAAGGTATTGGCAAATAGGGAGAGTAAAAACAGCGCGGTTTGTTCCAGTATCAGATCCATGGTGGTGTTTCAGGTAGGGTAAGAAAGGGAAGGAAAACCTTCCCTTGTGGTGCTGTGCCGAAAAGTAACGGTGTTAATAAAACTATGTTCTGAAAATGCCTTCTGCAAGGCGTGGCCATTGATCCTGCCACTGTTCGGTCGGTTTCTTGCGGAACTCGGTGCGAACAAATTGGCGAATTCGCCCCTCTGCTGCTGCCAGCATCAGGTTAGCACTGGCACCTGCTGTGGTTTGGGTACGCAGCCCTTCTTTAGCTTCCGCTTCACGTAGAACCTGCTTTAACTGGGTTTCCAGGCGTTCGAAGAACTGGTTGATGCGCTGGCGTAAGCGATCAGTTTCACCGGCAAGCGCGTCACCCGTGAGAATGCGTGCCATGCCAGGATTACGTTCAACGAATGCTAATAGCAGCATAATGATCTGTTCGCACTGCTTTATGCCATCGGATTCAACCTGAGTAATGGCTGTTACACGACTGAAAATGGTCTCTTCAATAAAACCTATCAGGCCCTCGAACATACGTGCTTTGCTCGGGAAGTGTCGATAGAGTGCGGCTTCAGAAACGCCGACTTCTTTCGCCAGGGCTGCGGTAGTTATACGCTGCCCAGGGTTAACTTCCAGCATCTGAGCCAGGGACTGAAGGATCTGTTCACGGCGGGACAGCTTCTCTTTATCACTCATATTCAGGCCTTAGCTGCTCTTGTTGGTGATCAGCGTACCAACACCTTCATCGGTGAAGATCTCCAACAGACAGGAGTGCTCAACACGGCCATCGATAATGTGGGCGCTGGTTACACCGCCTTTTACGGCGCTCAGAGCGCAATCGATTTTAGGCAGCATGCCGCCGTAAATTGTGCCATCTTCGATTAGGCCATCCACCTGTTGTGTTGTCAGACCGGTGAGTACCTGACCGTCTTTATCCATCAGGCCTTCAATGTTGGTCAGCAGGATCAGTTTTTCCGCCTGTAATACTTCAGCAACCTTGCCTGCTACCAGGTCAGCGTTGATGTTGTAGGAAGCTCCATCCTGACCTACACCGATTGGTGCGATAACCGGGATGATGTCGGAGTTCACCAACATATCCAGAACCTTCACGTTAACGCTGGCAACTTCACCTACGTGACCTATATCGATAATTTCAGGCGCTTCCATGTCTGGTGTTTTATGCTCAACGCGCAGCTTTTTCGCACGTAGCAACTGACCATCTTTACCAGTTAAGCCAATTGCTTGGCCGCCGTTGTTATTGATCAGGCCAACAATCTGTTTGTTTACCGCGCCGCCCAGTACCATTTCAACCACATCCATGGTTTTGGAGTCTGTGACACGCATACCGTTGATGAAGTGCGATTCGATTTTAAGGTCATTTAGAAGTTGACCAATCTGTGGGCCACCGCCATGAACAACAATCGGGTTAATACCGATCAATTTCATCATTACAATGTCACGGGCAAAACTGTTCTGTAGCTTTTCATCAATCATGGCATTACCGCCATATTTGATGATGATAGTTTTACCAACAAAACGTTGGATATAAGGCATCGCTTCACTAAGAACGTGAGCGGTAGTCATAGCGTCGTTGCGTGTCAGAGGCATATCTCTTCCTTCAATCTTATTCTTGGCACCAGCCATTACCTCTGACTGGTGCGATTATTTCTATGTTATTCGTGTGGGATAACCAACCTGCTGTCTACTTCCTGGAGCTTTTGCTCAAATTCAGCGCGAATACGCTGTAGAGCTTCCTCAGTCTCTGCTTCAAAGCGCAGCACGAGGACAGGCGTGGTATTAGACGCGCGAACAAGGCCCCAGCCATCGGGATAATCAACGCGAACCCCGTCGATGTGGTTAGCATCGCCACCAGGGAATGCTTTTTCCTGTAGTGCAGCAACGATGTCGAACTTGTTCTCATCGGTAACCGTAATGTTCAGCTCCGGAGTGCTGACGTCTTCAGGGTATTGGGAGAATAGGTCAGATACTGTTTTATCAGTTCTAGCCAGAATTTCTAACAGGCGGGCTGCGCTGTATAGAGCGTCATCAAAGCCGTACCAACGTTCTTTAAAGAAAATATGGCCGCTCATCTCACCACCAAGAAGGGCACCGCTTTCCTTGATTTTCTGTTTAATCAGAGAGTGGCCTGTACGCCACATGGTTGGTTTGCCGCCAGCGTCACGAATCACGTTTGCCAGCAGGCGGGAGCATTTAACGTCGTAGATGATCTCTGCGCCAGGGTTGCGCTGCAGAATCTCTTCGCTGAACAACATCATAATGCGATCAGGGTAAATAATTTCACCTTTGTTGGTAATGACGCCCACGCGGTCGCCATCGCCATCGAATGCAAGACCAAGATCCGCACCGGTTTCTTTTACTTTGGCAATTGCGTCGATTAGGTTTTTAGGTTTACCAGGATCGGGGTGATGGTTAGGGAAGGT
>NZ_JAAEQH010000363.1 GCF_024231755.1 Neptuniibacter sp. | reverse complement strand
TCGAATTACTAATCCTTTTCCTCGGCTTAAGAATCCTGATCCTAAGGGTTACATCATGGCTTCTGCAGAACGTCAAGCTGAGAATGAATATGAAGAGAAGTATTCTGTTGCACGTCTCTTGAGAGATCCTGATCCAACTTTAAGTGACTCTGAAAATAAAGAAGAAAATAATCAAGATAAAACAGTTTAGACTTAGTAGATAAGAAAGAGCGTTATGGCGAAGGCAAAGCTAGCAGGTACGTTACTTAGTAAGTTAGGCGGTCTCTTTAAAAAGCCTGTCGTAGGTGAGGCATTAATGAGTGGTGGTTTAAATACAGGCTTGTCTTTAATGGCGGGTGCTAATCCAGCGGAAGCACTTTTGTATGGTGGGGCTGATGCTATAGCATCTGGGGCTTCTCTTGGTGCAGTACGTAAATTACGTGGTAGTCGCGCTGTCACAAAACTACTTGGACCACTAGGCACACAAACAATTAATAAGGGTGGCAAACTCACGACTTCACCTGTACGCTCTAAGTTAGAGTTACCAGTTAATCTTGCTGCGTCTATTGCTTCTACTATTCCTGTAGGCATGATACTGGGTGTAGAACAAGGTGCTCAAGGCGCACAGACAAAACAAATTGATCAACAAACAGTACAACGTGCAGTAATTAACGATGCACCTAATCAGTTAGCAGGTGCTTACATGCCTGACACATTATTACAAAATATTGGTTTACC
>NZ_JAAEQH010000362.1 GCF_024231755.1 Neptuniibacter sp. | reverse complement strand
GTGGTGGAGATGGCGGGGGTCGAACCCGCGTCCGTCAATCCTCCGCCTCAAGATCTACATGTTTAGGCTTCTCTATTGAGTTAACCCGTCACGACCCGAGAGCCAGGGTGTTATGGGCGAGCCTTTTTAGTTTTAGCCGTTCAGCTTAAGGCGAAGCATCCGGGCGATTCTGTCTCGAATGATACCGCAAAATCCTCTAGTTACAGACACCTGAAGGAGCGGCACAAGCTGACTTATGCAGCTAGAGCGTAGTTATCGTCGTTAGCAACTATAACTGTGTAGTGAGGGATTTACGAGATTCACTACGTTCTCGACATGCACCTAAGGTTTTGTAATCAGCGTCGAAGCCAAGTCATCCCCAGATAGTGAGCCATTATAGCTCTATGACCATCAATTAAGAAGAAGGTTTATTTTGCTGCCATCAAACGTTGTTTCTGGCGTGCCCAGTCTTTGTCTTTGTCTGCTGCGCGTTTGTCATGTTGTTTCTTACCTTTCGCCAAAGCGATCTCACATTTAACGCGGTTGCCTTTCCAGTACAGGGCGAGGGCTACGCAGGTGAAACCTTTAGCTTCCGTGGCACTGATGATTTTGACCAGCTCACGGTGGTTAAGCAGTAGTTTACGGTCCCGTGTGGGATCGGCTACAACATGGGTGCAGGCAGTTTTCAAAGGTGTGAAATGGGCACCAACCAGCCAAGCTTCGCCCTTGTGGATAACCACGTAGGAGTCAACTAGTTGTGCACGGCCTTCGCGTAAGCTTTTAACTTCCCAGCCAGTCAGAACCAGGCCAGCCTCGAATTTATCTTCAATAAGATAATCGTGACGAGCTTTTTTGTTTTGACAGATACTGTTGCCTGAAGGCGCTTTCTTCTTTTTAGCCATGGCGGGCGATTATATAGACCTGTATACGGCAAGAAAAGCGCTTATCGCTAATAGATTGGATTGGTGTTTCTTATAGTCTATAAAATTTCCTATATGAGAAAATCGAATTGTACATAGAGCAAGAAAGATGAAAAAATCAGTGTCTATAATTTCCAACACTCGTTAATTAAAAGAAGAGCAGGGTATGCAGGAAAAAACATCAATTCATGGCGCGTGGGCCTCACGCTGGATCTTTATTCTGGCGGCTACAGGTTCTGCTGTTGGCTTAGGTAATATCTGGAAGTTCCCATATATAACCGGTGAAAACGGTGGTGGGGCGTTTGTACTGGTTTACCTGTTCTGTATTTTGTTGGTAGGTGTACCAATCATGATGGCCGAGGTGCTGATTGGTCGTCGTGGTCGTCAGAGTCCTATCAACTCAATGAAAGATGTAGCTATCGAGTCGGGGCATTCTGGAAGTTGGTCACTTCTTGGCTGGATGGGTGTGCTGGCAGGCTTCATGATCTTCTCCTTCTACTCTGTAGTTGCTGGTTGGGTGCTCTACTACATAGCGGGTATGGGAGTTGGCGACTTTATCGCAATTGGCGGTGATGATGCCGGTAAGGTCTTTAATGACCTGCTTGCAGATGAGCAAACGCTGCTGATCTGGCATACGATCTTTGTTGTGATGGTGATGCTGGTTATTGCGGGTGGCGTTAAGAAAGGTCTGGAGAATGCCGTACGTTTCCTGATGCCGGCGCTGTTTGTGCTGTTGCTGTTACTGCTGGGTTATTCAACTCAGACGGGCGCTTTTGCTCAGGGCTGGGACTTCATGTTCCATTTCGATCCGGAGCAGTTGAGTTGGGATGCCGTATTGGTGGCTCTGGGGCATTCGTTCTTCACCTTGTCTTTGGGTATGGGTGCAATTATGGCCTATGGTTCCTACCTTCCTAAGAAAACCTCCATCGGCAGCTCTGTACTCATGATCGCGTTTATGGATACTCTGGTGGCTCTGATTGCGGGTCTGGCTATTTTCCCAATCGTATTTGCCAATGGTATGGACCCTGGTGCAGGTCCGGGCCTGATGTTTGTGACGCTACCGGTGGCATTTGGACAGATGCCGGGTGGCCAGATCTTTGGTTTTGTCTTCTTCTTGCTGGTGGGTATTGCTGCTTGGACTTCGGCTATCTCTCTAATGGAACCCGCAACTGCGTGGTTGGTTGAGAAATTTGGCTGGAACCGAGTGCCATCCTGTGCGGTTCTTGGTTTTATCGTCTGGGCATTGGGTGTGGCCGCGCTCGGTTCGTTCAACTTCCTCTCGGATGTGAAACTAGCTGGATTTAATATATTCGACTTCCTCGATTTTGTTACAGCGAATGTAATGTTGCCGTTGGGTGGATTGTTTATTGCGCTGTTTGCGGGCTGGTTTATGAAGCGCCATGCTACAGAGAGCGAATTGGCTATGAAATCTCCAACTTTGTTTAATGCGTGGTATATTGTGCTCCGTTTTGTCGCCCCGGTGGCGGTTGCCGCAATTTTTATTCTCAATTTGATTGAGAAACTGAAGTAAGAGAAGCCCGCAAAGAATGACTCAGGTAGATCGCAGTGCACTGGTTTTGCATACTGCAGAGCAGATGTTTGATTTAATTAATGATGTTGAGCGTTACCCTGAGTTTCTGCCCTGGTGTTCTAAAACAGAGGTGATCAGCCGTACGGATGACGAGCTGGTCGCTACACTCTATTTGTCGAAGGGTGGTTTGAAATATAGCTTCACCACCCGTAATCAACTTTCCCGGCCAACGCGTATGACGCTGGAATTAGAAGAGGGGCCTTTCTCTTCTCTATCCGGTGTTTGGGATTTCAAAGTGTTGAGTGATGAGGCCTGCAAAGTCAGCCTGAATCTGCAGTTTGAGTTTTCTGGGAAGCTGGCATCTTTGGCGATGAGTAAAGTATTTAATCAGGTTGCGACTACCCTTGTGGATGCGTTTGTTAGCCGCGCTGATGTTGTTTATGACTAGGAAGGTCAATTTAGCGTGAACGGGCTCTAAGAGAAAATTATGATTGTAGAAGTTGCATACGCTCTACCTACTGAGCAGAAAATCATATCGCTGAATGTTGATGAAGACTGCACGGCATACGAGGCTGTCATCAAATCAGGCATTACTGAACTGTATCCGCAGATCGATCCGGAAAATGATCCTATGGGGATTTTCTCTAAAGCGATTAAAGATCCAAAGGAAACAATTTTGCGCGAAGGACAGAGGGTCGAGATCTATCGACCGCTTATCGCTGACCCAAAAGAGGCGAGAGCTAAACGCGCAGCTAAGATGAAAGCTCAGAAAGAGGCTGAAGAGGCTGCGCGCAATAAATAGGCAGGTTTATTGAGAGCTAAAGCTTAGCTCTCTTTGCCACCACCTGGGCGGAAGTCACCGCTCAGGCCGCTTAGTTTCCCGTTGCTGAACATGAGTGTCAGGCGTTCGCGAACCAGGCTACCATCGGTGCCGCTTTTCTTGGAATAAAGATAATCCCAGCGTCCTTGGTGGAAGGTATCGGTAATTAGTGGGGTGCCCATGATGTAACGAACCTGGCTTTCAGTCATGCCTGGACGCAGCTGGTCAACCATATCCTGAGTAACCACGTTGCCCTGAGGAATATCAATTTTATAAACCCCTGGGAAACCTGAGCAGCCGCTTAGTACTAAAGTAAGTACTGAAGCAATAAGAACTTTTTGCATCTGATTTTTGCTTCCACTATTGTGCGTAAATGCGGATAATAAAGATTCATGCGCATTTGAACAAGCGAATAAGCAGTTTGCGCCTAATATGTCATCACCAATAGCTCTAGAGATTAATTTATGTCAGTTGAAAATCAGGAACTTCGAAAAGCCGGTCTCAAGGTAACTTTGCCGCGCGTAAAAATTTACCAGATTCTGGAACAGGCTGGAGAAGGTGATCATTTCAGCGCTGAAGATATCTACAAGTTGCTGATGGAAAGAGGTGAAGATGTAGGTCTGGCGACTGTTTACCGTGTTTTGACTCAGTTCGAAGCAGCTGGTCTGGTAACACGTCATCACTTCGAAGGTGGCCACTCTGTATTTGAGCTGGCGCGTGACGAAGAGCATGATCACATTGTTTGTGTTAAAAGTGGCATCGTAAAAGAGTTTAATGACCCTCGTTTGAACGAGCTGTTGAATGAGATTGCCGAATCTATGGGCTTTACCGTGACCGATCGTACGATTTATCTGTACGGTGTGCATAAGGATGCTGACGAAAAATAAGCTCCTCTCTCTACGGTGATAACTAAAAGGCCAGCTTAGATGCTGGCCTTTTAGTATCTGCTATATCCCTTCTTTTTATATTCATACCTGTTGTGTGTGAATCAACGACCCTCTTAAGCCAGACTAAGCATCTCTCGGGCGTGTTCCAAGGAACGTTCGGTGATATCAATACCACCGAGCATGCGAGCCACTTCCTGTATGCGGTTTTCATCATCCAGCGTATTAATCTGCGTGTGGGTATGACTGTGGTCACTACTTTTGCTGACAAACAGGTGTTGATGGCCTTGAGAAGCCACTTGGGGTTGATGGGTGACACAAAGAATCTGTGCAGTTTCTCCTAACTGGCGTAATAGCTTGCCGACGACTTCGGCTATAGCTCCGCCTATACCCACATCAACTTCATCGAAAATCAGGGTAGGCGTTGTAGAAGTTTGTGCCGTGATTACCTGAATAGCCAGACTGATTCGGGAAAGCTCACCGCCTGAAGCGATTTTTGCCAGTGGTTTAGCGGGTTGTCCTTTGTTAGTGATGATTAGGAATTCAACTTCTTCCAGGCCTTGAGCGTTTGGTTGAGCCAATGGATTGAGAGCAACAGAGATCTGAGCAGATGGCATGCCCAGGCTGTGTAGTTGCTGGTCAACCAGCTTGCTGAGTTTTTTTGCTGCTTTATCGCGTTTTGCGCTTAGCTTCGCAGCGAGATCCTGAAAGGTATTACGGGCAGTTTCAACATCGGCGGCCAGCTGTTCCAGTTCTTCATCAGAGCGGTTCAGGCCAGAAAGCTCTGCGGATAATCCTGCATGAAATTCAGGGAGTTGATCTGCCTGAATGCGGTGTTTGCGCGCGATTTCAAAGATGGTTGATAAGCGTTCTTCTACTTCCTGTTGGCGCTCAGGGTTTATCTCAACGCGATCCATATAATGGCGGATTTCGCTGCTGGCTTCCTCTACCTGAATCAGGGCTGTGTTGAGCATTTCGCTGGCTTGGCGAACAGACGGTGATTCTGATTGCATATCGGATAGCATCTGCAAACAGTGGTTAAGCAGTTGTGCACAGTTGTTGTCTTCTCCGTCACTGGTGAGATTGATCAACTGGTGTCCGGTATTGAGGATCTCTCCAGCATTCGCCAGGGTTTTCTGCTCCTCTTCAAGCTGTTTAAGCTCGCCATCCTGTAGATCAAGTTGATCCAGTTCTTCTATTTGGTAGCTAAGCAGTTGTACGCGGGCCGTCTGCTCGGCGCTCTGTTCTGATAGCTGTTTAAGTTCAGAATCCAATTTGTGCCAATGCTGAAAGGCTTCGCGAACCTGAGTTGCCAGTTTGCTTTCACCGGCAAAGTCATCCAGCAGGTTGCGGTGGTGGTCTTTTTTCAGCAGGCGCTGATGTTCATGTTGGCCGTGGATAGCGATCAGGTGCTCGCCCAATGCTTTTACCTGTGCAGCAGGAGTCGGGCGACCATTGATATAACAACGGGAGCGCCCCTCTTTAGTGATCACTCGGCGAAGTATGCACTCACCATCGTTATCCAGGTCATGCTCAGTTAACCAACTATGGGCTTCAGGAATGCTGGCTATGTTAAAGCTTGCACTGATATCGGCTTTATCTGCGCCGTGCCTTACTGCTCCGCTTTCGGTTCGATCACCCAGGGTTAGCCCTAAAGCGTCTAGCATGATGGATTTACCTGCACCGGTTTCCCCGCTCACCACGGTCATGCCCTGGTTAAGTTCCAGATCCAGATGTTCAACGATTGCAAAGTCACGAATGGTTAACTGATTTAGCATAATAAAATACATGTGTTTTTATACAGTGTTTTCTGTATAAGCCATATTTCGATTGGTTGCAATCTTTATCTAAAAATGGGGCAAAAAAACCATATTCTAAGTGTTGAAACCGCTTTCTATGTCCCCATATACAGGTCAACAGTATTTCACCCTAACAGGCGCCCAATATTTCGTAAGGGCGGGTTGGAGATTAGAAAATGGCAAACGAAGAACTGAACCCGGTAGATCAAGAGCAAAAAACTGAATCTGCAGCAGATCAGGCTGCAGAAACTGCAGCTGAAACTGAAACAGTGGCTGAAGCAGCAGACGCAGTTGAAGGAATTGATGCTGGTATTGCTCCTGAGATGGCTGAAATGGTCCAGTTGGCATCGGATCTGTCTGCTGCGCAGGCAGAAATCGAAAGCTTGAAAGATCAGATGTTGCGCATTCAAGCGGATGCTCAAAATGTACGTCGTCGTGCGGAAGCGGATGTTGAGAAGGCGCATAAATATGGTGTTGAGAAGTTTGCCAATGAAATGCTGCCTATCCTGGATAGTTTGGAACGTGCGATCGAAGCCTTTGGCGACGATGAAGCATTGAAACCAATGCGCGAAGGCGTAGAGATGACCATGAATATGTTTATCTCAGGTCTGGCTAAATTCCAGATGGAACAGGTAAACCCGAAAGGTGAAATGTTTGATCCAGCACTGCATCAGGCAATGTCTATGATCCCAGTGCCAGATACAGCAGCAAACACCGTAGTAGAAGTTATGCAGAAGGGGTACACCCTGCATGGCCGTCTAGTACGTCCAGCTATGGTTATCGTAGCTAAAGGTTAAGATTTTTTATTAAGCAGCCTTGAAACCGCATAAATCGTACTTATATAGGTTTCAAGCTGACTGAAAAGTCAAAAGAGATTGATTAACTGTCCGTCGAACCGGGCAGCAAGAATATTGGAGCAGATACAAATGGGTAAAATCATCGGTATTGACCTGGGAACCACAAACTCTTGTGTTTCTATCCTGGACGGTGACAGCGCTAAAGTAATTGAAAACGCTGAAGGCGATCGCACAACGCCATCTATCATCGCGTACGCTGATGAAGGTGAAATTCTGGTAGGCCAGCCTGCAAAGCGTCAGGCAGTAACTAACCCAGACAACACTCTGTTTGCGATCAAGCGTCTGATCGGTCGTCGTTTTAAAGATGACGTTGTACAGAAAGACATCAAAATGGTGCCTTACAAAATTATCGAAGCGGACAACGGTGACGCTTGGGTAGAAGTAAAAGGCGACAAGCTGGCTGCACCTCAGATCTCTGCAGAGATTCTGAAGAAGATGAAGAAAACTGCAGAAGACTACCTGGGTGAAGAGATCTCAGAAGCAGTAGTCACTGTTCCAGCATACTTCAACGACTCTCAGCGTCAGGCGACTAAAGATGCGGGTAAGATCGCAGGCCTGGACGTTAAGCGTATCATCAACGAGCCAACAGCTGCGGCACTGGCTTACGGCATGGACAAGTCTAAAGGCGACAAAACTATCGCTGTATACGACCTGGGTGGTGGTACTTTCGATATCTCTATCATCGAGATTGCTGAAGTTGATGGTGAACACCAGTTCGAAGTACTGTCCACTAACGGTGACACGTTCCTGGGTGGTGAAGACTTTGACCTGCGCCTGATCGAATATTTAGCAGACGAATTCAAGAAAGAATCTGGTATCGATCTGCACAACGATCCACTGGCACTGCAGCGTCTGAAAGAAGCTGCTGAGAAAGCTAAGGTTGAGCTGTCTTCTGCACAGCAGACTGACGTTAACCTGCCTTACATCACTGCAGATGCAACAGGTCCTAAGCACCTGAACGTTAAGATTACTCGTGCCAAGCTGGAATCTCTGGTTGAAGAACTGGTAACTCGCTCTCTGACACCATGTAAAATTGCTCTGCAGGATTCTGACCTGAGCGCTTCTGAAATCGACGAGGTTATCCTGGTTGGTGGTCAGACGCGTATGCCAATGGTTCAGGAGAAGGTTGCTGAGTTCTTCGGTAAAGAAGCACGTAAAGACGTTAACCCAGACGAAGCGGTAGCTATGGGTGCTGCGATCCAGGGTGCGGTACTGGCGGGTGACGTTAAAGACGTTCTGCTGCTAGACGTAACACCTCTGACACTGGGTATCGAAACTATGGGTGGCGTTGCTACTCCAGTTATCGAGAAGAACACGACTATCCCAACTAAGAAGTCACAGATCTTCTCTACTGCGGATGACAACCAGAACGCTGTAACTATTCACGTAGTACAGGGTGAGCGTAAGCAGGCTACATCTAACAAATCTCTGGGTCGTTTCGACCTGGCAGATATTCCTCCTGCGCCACGAGGTGTGCCACAGATCGAAGTTACTTTCGACCTGGACGCTAACGGTATTCTGAACGTCTCTGCTCAGGACAAAGCGACTGGCAAACAGCAGTCTATCGTAATCAAAGCATCTTCTGGTCTGAGCGATGACGAGATCGAGCAGATGGTTACTGATGCTGAAGCGCACGCTGAAGAAGATAAGAAGTTCGAAGAACTGACTGCTGCCCGTAACCAGGGTGATGCAATGGTTCACTCCGCTAAGAAAACTATGGAAGAAGCGGGTGATAAAGCGACGGACGAAGAGAAAGCTGCGATCGAAGCTGCTACTGCTGAGTTGGAAGAAGAGCTGAAAGGCGACGACAAAGACGCTATCGAAGCTAAAACTACTGCGCTGACAGAAGCAATCTCTGGCGTTGCTCAGAAGATGTATGCTGAAGCTGCACAGCAGGCTGAAGCAGAACAGGCTGCAGGCGGTGCTGAACAGCAGCAGGCTGGCGGTAACGACGATGCAGTAGACGCTGAGTTCGAAGAAGTTAAAGACGACAAAAAATAAGTTGTCTTAGCTTAAGCGAGCTAAACAAGCGTAGCCTCTGTGCAGTGTAAAACGGTGCAGAGGCCTATAAATTCGGCACCGCGGGCTTTATGCCCGCGTTGTCATATCCGGCACAACGCTGAAATCAGTGTTATGACTGTAATAGAGTAGTGACTCTATTTGAGTATTGAGCATGTCGAAACGAGATTATTACGAAGTATTAGGTGTTTCCAAAGATTCATCTAATCGCGATATCAAAAAAGCTTTCCGCCGTATGGCTATGAAATATCATCCGGACCGTAATCCGGACGATACGGAAGCAGAAGATAAATTCAAAGAAGTTAACGAAGCCTATGAAGTGCTGTCTGATGCACAGAAAAAGGCTGCGTATGATCAGTACGGTCATGCCGGTGTTGATCCAAATATGCGCGGCGGTCATGGTGGCGGCTTCGAAGGTAACTTCTCGGATATCTTCGGCGATGTTTTCGGTGATATCTTCGGCGGCGGTGGCGGTCGTGGTGGTCGCAGCTCTGTACAGCGTGGTGCTGATCTTCGCTACAACATGGAAATGTCGCTGGAAGAAGCGGTTCGTGGTGTAGAGAAAAGTATTCAGGTTCCTACGCTGGTGGCTTGTGAAACCTGTGATGGAACTGGTGCTAAACCAGGTACTTCTGCCAAGGTTTGTGGCACTTGTGGTGGTCAAGGCCAGGTTCGTATGCAGCAGGGCTTCTTCTCTGTTCAGCAGACTTGTCCAACCTGTCACGGTGAAGGCAAGGTAATCTCTGATCCATGTGGTGACTGTCATGGTCATGGCCGTAAAGAGAAAACCAAGACGCTTAACGTTAAGATCCCTGCGGGTGTTGATACCGGTGACCGTATCCGTCTGGCGGGTGAAGGTGAAGCGGGAACCCATGGTGGCCCGGCTGGTGATCTATATGTTCAGGTACATGTTAAGGACCATCCGATCTTCGAGCGTGATGGCAAACATCTTTACTGCGAAGTACCAATTAGCTTTGTTGATGCTGCGCTGGGTGGTGAACTGGAAGTGCCGACACTGGATGGCCGTGTGAAACTGAAAGTGCCTTCCGAGACGCAAACTGGCAAAATGTTCCGTCTGCGTGGTAAAGGTGTAGCGCCTGTTCGAGGCGGTTCTACCGGTGACCTGTTAGTTAAAGTGGTGGTTGAAACACCGGTAAAACTTAGCAGCCGACAAAAAGAGT
The DNA here is from genome assembly GCF_024231755.1 of Neptuniibacter sp. Lineage (GTDB taxonomy): Bacteria > Pseudomonadota > Gammaproteobacteria > Pseudomonadales > Balneatricaceae > Neptuniibacter. Next base: position 1,013 of record NZ_JAAEQH010000362.1, on the reverse strand, counting down.
TACTGCGTGAGTTTCAGGATGAGATGGAACAGGGTACGCATAAACACAGCCCGAAAAAGCATGGCTTTTTCGATTCTGTGAAAAAGTTTTTTGAAGATATGACCTAAGGTTAAGGGGCTTATTTAGCCCCTTAACTATTTGAGAGCGGAGATGGCATGAGCCAGAATCCAGAATGCCCAACCTGGCTTTGGGATGAGATTACAGCAGAAGCTGAGCAGGAAGTATTGCAGGAGCCTGTGTTGGCAGGTTTCTATCACGCCAATATTCTTGGTCATCAGAGTTTGTGTTCGGCTCTGGCCTACCTGTTGAGCCGAAAACTCTATGACGATGCAGTGCCTGCGGTAACTTTTCGTCTGGTGATTGAGGAAGTTTTCCGCGAAGCACCAGAGATCCTGGCAGCAGTATGTGCTGATATTGCCGCTGTACGCACTCGTGACCCTGCTATTGATAAGCACTCCACGGTTTTACTGTATCTGAAAGGCTTTCATGCTATTCAGGCCTATCGTGTAGCGCACCATATGTGGAATAAAGGCCGCAAAAGTATGGCCCTGTATATCCAGAGCCGTGTCAGCAGTGTGCTTCAAGTAGATATCCATCCGGCAGCCAAGATCGGTCATGGCGTTATGTTTGACCATGCAACCGGCATCGTCGTGGGCGAGACTTCGATCATTGAGAATGATGTTTCCATCCTGCAGTCGGTGACACTGGGTGGTACAGGTAAAGAGTGCGGTGATCGCCATCCTAAGATTCGTGAAGGTGTGATGATCGCTGCGGGTGCTAAGATATTCGGTAATATCGAGATCGGAACCGGTGCTAAAATCGGCGGTGGTAGTGTGGTGCTTGATGCAGTGCCTGCACATACGACAGTGGTAGGTGTTCCTGCCCGTGAAGTTGGTCATCCTCAGTGTGAAAAACCTGCACTGGATATGGATCAGAATATTCTGCACGACAAAAATTAAGTAGAGCGAACGAAACATGATAAAAGTGGCAGTGACTGGCGCGGCTGGTCGTAT
>NZ_JAAEQH010000361.1 GCF_024231755.1 Neptuniibacter sp. | reverse complement strand
TTTGCCTTCAAGTGTATTACCTAATAAATTACCAACTGCAGGTGCTGCAAGAGCACCAATTCCACGGATCGCTGCTCCATATTTACCTCCAACTCTACGGCCTATTGCTTCAGTTGCGGCTAGTGTTGCAGCGCCACCGACAGCAGTGCCTGCTGCATCTAAAGTCCTACCCTGAGTAAGATCTGTTGCGACTAAACCAATTGTTGGAAGAGCTAAAGCACCTCCCATCAACTGCCCTCTTGGAAATAAAGCTCCTGCCCTTTGACTAGCTGCTGTTGCTTTATTGCCCAGGTTGGAAGCCATGTTCCGAACATTTTGCTTAAAAGATCCTACCGTTGGATCAGCTGCTGCATTATAACCAGGGCTATTTGGGTTGTAGTAGTACTCCATATTTTACCTAGTTTTTAATTTGTTGTCTGTTAAACAAATTCTATATCAACTAAACCATAGGACGAGTAACACCATACTCTTGTGTAGTTGGTAAATCAGATTGTCCTGCAGAAGCAATCATTGTATTAACAAACTTACCAGCTAAAGCTCCACCTAAAGCACCCGCTGCACCTAATGCAGCAACAGTACGAGCACGTGGACGATACTTGTCAACACGTTCACCTGTTCTTCCAGCGGAACCTGCATTACGTTTAACCTTTGTTTGTCCTTCACGATAAACTGTTTTATCTTTAGGCATTGGGCCAGGGATATCTTCAGACATGTCATTTACATTCCCTACTTTTTGTTGGTATGGTCCCATGCCTCCTGGTACTCTTTCTTCGCCTACATCACGAAGTAAGCCTCCTCGAATAGCTGTTGCTCCTCCTAATAAAGCACCCGCTGCTTCAAAGCCGACAGGAAAACCTGCAACAAGAGCTTCTGGTTTACCTTCTAAATTTTCTGATGTATATTTCAATGCGCCTGTACTTCCAAGTAAAGCACCTGCTCCTGCTGCTGCTACACTTCCACCGATAACTGTTTTTAATTTATTCTTACCTGCTAGTAAAGCTGCTGCTGTACCTGCTCCTGCAATAGCAGCGCCTGGTGCAATACCAGATGTTTTATCGCTATACAACATATTCATATAATTTGCATACCGTTCTTTTGTCAGATCAGGTATGTCTTCTTGTGCAGTGGCAAACTTTAAAGGTTTTCCTCGCCTACCCAATGCAAAGCGATCAATTACTTCACCTGCAGGATTACTAGTCTCTCTTCTGTCTTCTGAGCCTGGTGCTGAATAATTTTGCTGAAAACCTTTTGCACGTCCAAATTCACCTAAATTTGTATAATCAGCTACGCCTAAAGTTGCGGCTACAGGAATACCCACACCTGCCAGTTCAATTGCAGCACGTTGTGCTGAATTGTAATTATAAATATTGTCCCCCATGACTTGCTCAGCAAATACATCAGCAATTGCCTGTGGATGGTTGTAACGCCAGTAGTTATGACGTGTTGCATCATCAGCTACATCAGTGAGAAGACGAGCACCGAGAGCGCCTGCCATCTGAGCTGGTGTTCGTGCTGTGACACCCTTCTGCGACAGGGCATCATAGTAACCACCTGCTAGTCCAGGGATCACACTATGGCTATAGCGTTTCTTTACTTGCTTGCCAGCTGTTTTCTTGCCAAATTTTATATCGGCTAATTCGTCTTGTGTTTCCACACCGGTCTTAAAACCCTGTTTAATATTCCGGCCAACTTCTCTAACTCTGTTAAACATGATCAAAGCCCCATAATTCTAGCCATGGCCCGTTCATCCATTTGGATAGTTGGACCTTGATCATTTTGAATCTGTTCCATCAAGGCATTATTAGAAGGTAAACCAATATTTTGTAATAATGTGTCAGGCATGTAAGCACCTGCTAACTGATTAGGTGCATCGTTAATTACTGCACGTTGTACTGTTTGTTGATCAATTTGTTTTGTCTGTGCGCCTTGAGCACCTTGTTCTACACCC
>NZ_JAAEQH010000360.1 GCF_024231755.1 Neptuniibacter sp. | reverse complement strand
CTGACCGACTCTGACTGAGTAGGTACGGTAGCGAGCGATCGCAGCAATATGTTGAAGTTCCGATTAACCCCCGCTGAACAAAGGCCGACTAACATCGTTGATCCGTCGCAGTCAGCCACAAACAATGGACGCCCAACATTTATCACTCCACGCGCACCTGCAAATGAACCGTTCGCATCAACGGAATCTTCGGAGTCTCCTGTGCCATCAGCAAGTGTAGCTACTAGGCCATCAGATGCTGCTGCTGCTGCTGATGCTGCTGACGATTGGTCGGATAAAGTATCAGAATTATTGGAATTTTTTCCAAAAAGTTTGAGGAATCGAGCAAGACTTATTCTTCTGAGTATCAGGAATCGTGTGAAAATGAATGAAGACAAACGAGTCGTTTACAAGACTGATGATGGTTCCGAGTTTCAGGGAAGCAGCATTATTGCACTGATACATTATTTGATCACACTGCTGCCTCCGAATAAAAGGCAAATGCGCCCTTTCGACCTTATGGATTTTGTAAGAATCATTCATGTATCTGCAATTCTGAGCAATGCTTATGGTAATGGTAAGAAAGCTATTGTGGATACGCTGATAGGAAACGGTAAGAAAGAAGCCACCGCCGCCAATGCAACAGCTGCAGAACGCAGAG
>NZ_JAAEQH010000359.1 GCF_024231755.1 Neptuniibacter sp. | reverse complement strand
TCGAATTCAATGTGCACTCAATCGTCCAATTACATAAAGCTGGTATAAAGCTATCGATCATGAACAGCGGAAGAAATGGTCTAGCGATACATTCGAGAATCTTACTTCTCTGCATGAGGATTCGCCTATTATCTAGACTGGTATTTGCTACAAAAGACTCATCTTGTACAGGATCTGTGTCAATTGAAAAAGTGGCAGTAGAAGCAAGAACGCTGTTCATGTAACCCGCATCGATGCCGACGACCATAGGAACATGAGCCATGTAGGCCGCATACGGATAATCTTTAATCGGCTTTCCTCGAGCTGTCAGGCGAATTCTAGACCAGCAGGTGTAACCACCCACGCCACAAATTACGGCCATCTTGTGATCAAGACCCCTAAATGGCTTTCCAGTGCTCTTATCGACAATCTGCATTTGCAGCCTGTAAAGTTAATTTGCATCATTAGCTTAAGGGTAGAATTTTGAACAAACTACTTACCTGAATTGCAAACCTGAAGCATCGATAAACTGCGGCGTCGCAGGAATTGAAAATTTCAGTTCAGTATTCTTTGAAAAGGTGATTGGAAACTGACGCCCGCATGGTATTACAGTAGTTGA
>NZ_JAAEQH010000358.1 GCF_024231755.1 Neptuniibacter sp. | reverse complement strand
TTTTGTTGCATCTGGGCGCCGTTGTCTCAGGTGCCGAGCAGTCTGTCAGTAAACTGTGCGGGAGGCGGCTGCTTTTAGCATTGTGCTCCGCAGGTGTTTTTGACGGACGTCACGTTTGCGACCGCGTGCATGTTAAGCATTTGGACTGCTTTTCCTTGGCCCACCCGCTTACCTAGGCTGGGGCTTTAGGCCAGACAGTCTAGGATTAGGTAGTTCTAGTAGGCTAAGAAAGCTTTTGTAGTTTAAATAATGGGAAATAGTAAAGCGTAGAACTTTTATAGGTAGGCTTCTGTACCCCGTAGTAGGAAACCCTCAGAGTGGCACTTAGGTCAGTGTTATCGTGTTGTGGAGTGGCGGAGAGATTGTTTCAGGGTTTCCAGATCGTGGTCAGTCTACCCAGAAATCGTGTAAGACCGAAAACGGATCTTATACAGTCTACAATCTTAGGGTGAACAATATTAAGGTGTATGAAGACATTGGGATGGGGTGGGGTGGGGTGGACTTCAGTCCAAGATATGAAGACTTTAAAAACTTGGTAACTATCAGTGAAAGAAGGTTCCATTGTGAATGGACATGTTCGCATCACAGTAAATTCTGATAGATTCTGATAAGATTTCACCATATTGGTGATCA
>NZ_JAAEQH010000357.1 GCF_024231755.1 Neptuniibacter sp. | reverse complement strand
TCAGATACTAATCCCTGTTTTCGTGCACCGTGACTAGGATTATGAAATCTGAATATTGTCCCTCACTTTCCGTTCTGTATAACTGTTCTGGTGGCGTGATCTATTCTTGAACTTTGGCTTGCTCCTAACCGGCTGCTTTGTAAACCACTCTCTCTAATTACAAACATTACAGTAAGCATGTACACCCTGCATTTCATCCCAGTCTAAATCCAAAATGGATCTTTCCCAGCCATTGGGAAAGCTTATTTCAGATATATCATGACAAGCTAACATTATTAGCTGTTAGCTTGGTAGTCTAAGCTACCAAACTGAGGTATTTTGGGGCCGGTAAGCATGTACACCCTGCATTTCATCCCAGTCTAAATCCAAAATGGATCTTTCCCAGCCACTGGGAAAGCTTATTTCAGATATATCATGACAAGCTAACATTATTAGCTGTTAGCTTGGTTGTCTAAGCTACCAAACTGAGGTATTTTGAGGGTGGGGCCAGTAAGCATGTTGGACCAAAGTGATACAGGCGAGTGCCCAGAAATGGATTTCTGAACTGGCCCCATGGCGACAGGACCAGGCCACGCGGAGCCCCATACTGGGGCTGGTGGCCAAAAGAACCAACAGAGCCTCCGTCCCCATCCATTCCTTCCTCCTCCTTCGGCGTGGCTTGAATGGCGCATTCGGGTGCGAGGGTGCGTGGGTGCAGGGTCCCGACGGTCATCCCTGCCGACACGCTGAGGGTCCCGTTGCACCTTATTGAATTGATTGGCAAGGTGGGCGACAAAATTCGATTCGAGCGG
>NZ_JAAEQH010000356.1 GCF_024231755.1 Neptuniibacter sp. | reverse complement strand
TGGAGACAATTCAAATATCGCCGGGGGCGATCCTCCAACCGATGATATAGCTCCGACAGCAAACTTCACGCACAGCATGTGGCAAGATGTGGAAGTCATTATTAATGGCACTCTGATTAGCGGGTGAACGCGACTCTATCCTTATAGAGCCTATTTCGAAAATGCTTACTTGACCAGCGATCAAGCCAACAATACTTGGCTAGTTGGGACAGGTGTGGTTTCTGCTGCTGCTGCCGCCACTTGTGTTTAGAATATGCATTTTTTTCTTTTCAGAAATTCTTCACCACGATACCAGCGGTTATCAGGATTCATTCGTACGGGCCGAAAATAAGGGTTTTGCTGAACGGCAGACTCTTTGCGCAGGTTCGGGTATGATGCACATGATAGCCCCGCTACACTGTGATATTTTTCAACAAAACAAACTGTTTCCGCCCCTTACCACCATCCTAGTATCCTTGCATCCCTCTCCGGAAGACTTCAGGGTTAGGAGCACAATGGTCCTAGCCCAACGCACTCAGAAAATAGTGTTAGGTATGTATGTACCCAATAGACATAGGTATGTAGGTATGCACATAATGATTGGTTTATTTGGTAGAGTCGGTTCGTTTGATGTGCAAGCGAGTGACTTTGAACGCCGGTCTTCACATTCATCTTTTGAGCACATTCAGATCTTCACCAGCTCGCTATCCTATTAATCGCATCGTGATGCACCGGTACCATAGTCGCT
>NZ_JAAEQH010000355.1 GCF_024231755.1 Neptuniibacter sp. | reverse complement strand
CTTAAGATGGCTCCCTGAGCTGGACTCGAACCAGCGACCAATAGATTAACAGTCTACTGCTCTACCAACTGAGCTATCAGGGAACTCTGACACCTAATGGCGGAGGGATAGGGATTCGAACCCTAGGGCCCTCTCGGACCGCTGGTTTTCAAGACCAGTGCTTTCGACCACTCAGCCATCCCTCCGTAGGTGGGCGCGTATGTTACCTCAATCATTTTTCCTGTCAACTAAATCCAAGCGCTTTTTCATAAAAATAACGATTATTTTTCATTGTTTTTTTCAAGCCGAAACAAGCGGTTAAGCTTTGACCAGAAACGATTAAAAAATAACCCGGCAAGCCGGGTTATTTAGAAGATTTAGGTAATGTAGAACGTGATGAGCACGAACTAGTGTTATCACACTATTGCTACATGTTTGGATAGTTCGGTCCGCCTGCCCCCTCTGGGACTACCCAGCGGATATTTTGAGCCGGGTCTTTAATGTCACAGGTTTTACAGTGCAAACAGTTCTGAGAGTTGATCTGGAAGCGCTGGCCGCCTTCATCTTCTACAACCTCATATACACCCGCAGGGCAATAACGCTGCGCTGGCTCTGCAAACTTAGGCAGATTCTGCTCAAGCGGAATAGAGCTATCTTTCAACTGCAGATGACACGGCTGATCTTCTTCATGATTGGTGTTAGACAGGAATACCGAACCCAGCTTATCAAAGCTCAGCACACCGTCTGGTTTCGGATACTCGATCTGCTTACACTCACTAGCGGGTCGCATCTGAGCAAAGTCTTCTTTGTCATCATGCAAAGTGACCGGGATCTTGCCTCCGAAGATATTCTGATCGATATAGTTGAACGCACCACCCATGATCGGACCGAACTTATGCAGCGCCGGACCAAAGTTACGTGAGCGGAACAGTTCATCGTACAGCCATGAGTCCTCAAACTTATCCGTAAAGCTCTGTAGCTCTTTACCGCCTTCACAGCCCGACTGAACGGCTTCAAAGATAGCTTCAGCCGCGATCATGCCGGACTTCATTGCAGTATGTGTGCCTTTAATCTTAGAGAAGTTCAGCATACCGGCATTACAACCTGCGACAATACCACCTGGAAAGGCCATCTTAGGCAGTGCATTAAAACCACCTTTGGTGATTGCTCGGGCACCGTAAGAAACACGCTTGCCCCCTTCCAGATATTGTTTCAGTACCGGATGATGTTTCATGCGCTGAAACTCATCGAACGGGCTCATATGCGGGTTGCTGTAGTTCAGGTCTACGATCAGACCAACAACTACTTGATTATCATCAGTGTGATAGAGGAAGAAACCACCACTTGCGCCATCGCTTAGTGGCCAGCCGGAGCCATGCAGAACCAGACCTGGCTGATGCTTATCAGGTTCAATGTCCCATAGCTCTTTGATGCCAACACCATAGTGCTGCGCATCCGCTTCAGCAGCCAAATCAAAACGTTCGATCAGCTCTTTACCCAGATGACCACGGCAACCTTCAGAGAAGATAGTGTATTTGGCATGTAGCTCCATGCCCGGCATATAACTGTCTTTCTGTTCACCAGATTCACTGATGCCCATATCACCGGTAGCGATACCTTTTACACTACCATCTTCATTGTACAAAACTTCTGCTGCTGCAAAGCCGGGGAAGATCTCTACACCCAACTGCTCAGCCTGCTCTGCCAACCAACGGCAAACATTACCCAGGCTAACGATATAGTTGCCATGGTTATGCATGGTTTTTGGCACAAATACGTTTGGCACTTTGATCGACTTCTCTTCATTTTTCAGCATGAAGATCTGGTCTTCCGTCACTGGGGTATTCAGTGGTGCGCCCATCTCTTTCCAGTCTGGAAACAACTCATCCAGCGCACGGCTCTCAATAACCGCACCAGACAATATATGCGCGCCAACTTCGGAGCCTTTTTCTACCACGCAGACAGTCAACTCCTGCTCTGCGTCATTAGCCTGCTGCATCAGACGGCAGGCCGCAGAAAGTCCTGCCGGGCCTGCACCAACGATAACAACATCAAATTCCATCGATTCACGAGCCATATCACTCATAATCTCACCTTACTCTCACCTAGACTCACCTTAGACCCACCTTACCGTCACAAGCTTATTGCTATCGTTATCAGAACTGCTCTTCGGACAGTGCCATTACGGTCTCACCGCCCGCCTGCATCGCTTTCAAAAGTGATACGGTACGTGGCAGCAGTTGCTCTGCAAAGAAACGGGCACAGGTGATCTTAGCGTTCAGATATTCAGCATCAGCATCGGACTCGCCCAACTGCTTATATGCAATATCTGCAGATTTAGCCATTAGCCAGCCACCACATAGATAACCCAGCAACATCATATAATTGACACTGGCACTTCCAGCTGCGGACATATCCTGAGAGCCTGTTTCGAGCACCCATTGTTTAGCACTGTTTGCAGTATTCAACGCAGTACGATTTGCAGAAACGATATCCTGCAGCTCAACTGCGGTAATGCCATTTAGATCGGTCTCTATTTCAGCTAGCAGATCTGTCAGGGCAGCCCCACTATCAGACAGTGTCTTACGACCGATCAGATCCAAGGCCTGAATACCTGTTGTGCCTTCATAGATAGTCAGAATTCGAGCGTCACGATAATGCTGCGCAACCCCCGTTTCTTCGATAAAGCCCATACCACCATGAACCTGCACCGCAAGATAAGTAACTTCTTGCGCAAGCTCAGTGATCCAACCTTTAACAATAGGTGTGTATAAGTCTGTACGCGCTTTATGCTTGGCTTTCGCAGCCTCATCTGTGGTGTTGTGTATATGATCAACTTCAGCACGGGCGACATAGGTTAATGCGCGCATTGCCTGAGTTGCAGACTTCATCTGCAGCAACATGCGACGTACATCGGGGTGTTTGATAATGCTGATACGGGAGCCATCACGCAGAGTCCCCTGAATACGCTCTTTGGCGTACTCCAGCGCCTGCTGATAAGCACGTTCAGAGATCGATAACCCTTGCAGACCTACCCCCTGACGCGCATCGTTCATCATAGTGAACATGCAAGCCAGACCGTTGTTCTCTTCACCTACCAGATAACCAATAGCACCCTCGTTATCACCAAAACTCATTACACAAGTTGGACTGCCGTGGATACCCAGCTTATGTTCAAGCGCCACGGGGAATGCATCATTACGCTGATCGGTAGTATTGCCGTTTTCATCCAGCAGGAACTTGGGAACAACAAACAGGGAGATGCCTTTCACACCAGCAGGTGCATCTGGCAAACGGGCCAGTACAAGATGAACGATATTTTCCGTCATCTGATGATCACCCCAGGTAATAAAGATCTTCTGACCGGTAATACGGTAGTGATCACCTTCTGGGACAGCTCTGGTCTTCAGTGCAGCTAGATCAGTTCCTGCATCGGGCTCGGTAAGGTTCATGGTACCGGTCCACTCACCACTAATCAGTTTAGGCAGATAGGTTTGCTGAAGCTGTTCTGAACCATGAGTTTCGATCGCTTCGATAGAGCCCTGAGTTAAAAGCGGGCAAAGTGACCACCCCATATTTGCAGATTGCCAAACCTCATTAACAGCCACTGCAAGCGAAACAGGTAGCCCCTGACCACCAAATTCAGGATTACCAGCTAAGGAAGGCCAACCACCTTCACAGAACTGTTGATAAACCTCAGAAAAGCCTTCGGTTTGCTGCACAGTGTTGTCAGAAATCGTCGCACCCTGCTGATCACCAATCCGGTTCAGCGGCGCCAGCTGTTCTCCACCTAGTTTGGCGGCCTCATCCAACACTGCTTCGCCAAGACCTTCAGCAAACTCATCCAGGCCTGCGTTATGACAGATCTGTTCAAGGTCTACTAATTCATTCAGGACAAACAGCGCGTCCTGATAGGGAAAACGATACTCACTCATCGCTATTGTTGCTCCTTACTCGGCAAGGCCTAAAACTGCTATTAACTACAAGATAACTCTCAAATAACTACAGGCTTTGCGTTTTCTTATTTTTAGAACATTTGGGAAATGCTCCAAACATAATCCATTCAGAGCGCCCTCCAAACAATAACAATTCAAACCTCAATCAATGACAAAAAAAATCACGAAAGCAGCACACCACCATATCTAAAGGCTTAGCAGAGCATTAAGAGTTTGCAAGTTGCTGGCAATAGGTGTCACTACGACGGTATTCACCTGGTGTCATCCCGGTCCATTTTTTGAAAGATCGGAAGAATGCAGAGGGCTCATCAAAGCCCATCAAACCTGCCACATCGTTGATCGACAACTGTGGCGAGTTCATATAATTCAATGCAGCCATCTTGCGGCATTCATCCTTGATTTTCTGGTAGGAAGTATCTTCCTCCAACAAGCGCCTACGCAGTGTAGATACTGACATATGCAGTCTGAACGCCACGTCCTCGGCACTCGGCAGTTCCTGACTGAAGTCTTTACCAATCAGGGCAACCACCTGTGATTTAAGGCTAGTATCGTCATCCACCATAACAATCAGCTGATAAGGAGCTGTCTTCAGGAAGCTACGTAACGTTTCTGGCGTCTGAACGATGGGATAGTCCAGATAACGGGCAGGAAAAATCATAGCGTTGTCATGCTGATCAAACTTAACTTCAGACTGAAACAGTGTTTTATACTGCGCTACATCATCCGGCTCTGAAAATGAGAAATAAGCAGCTTTCAAATCAAGGCGCGTACCCAATAACCAGCAAAGGAAATGGTGCCACATCGAAAGCGAGGTTCTGATTCTGGCAGGAGACTCACCCTCTAGCAGCTCATCCATAGATACACCGGATGCATCGGTAGTGGTAAAGGAAACTTTTGCATAGCGCCCCTTACGCACCAGAAACGGCTTAACCTGAGTTCCACGGCAAATTTCATGAAAATCACTAGCGCGATAGATCGCCTTCTCCAGCGTAGTGCAGTGAATCAGGCAGTGGCACATCATGCGGAAGGTACCATTAGGCACCTTGCCACCACTCAGCATGCCGAAGTATTCATCCTGAGCGATGTAATAGATACGCTGATAAAGCAAACCAAACTTATCTGCCGGAAACTCCGTCTGAGTATCAATCTCAGCTGGGTCGATTCCAACGTAGTGAAGCAGCTCATCAACGCTGTAACCTTGCTCTTCAACAAGTTGTAATAGGTGACGGACATAACCGGCCGGCACTGTAATTCTACGTTCCATAATTCAGTTTCCTGATGTTATTTAGTCGATGAAACGCATTTCCCTCTTTTATTCTTGAACGGATTTGTCACATTAATCAAGCCCACAAGAACAATTTTGTTAATAATATTGGCGGCTATTGTTATTGAGGGTTTTTGCAGACAATTAGAATATTATTGCCAATCATGGGTTCAGAGCCCCTAAAACCGGTTTTCT
>NZ_JAAEQH010000354.1 GCF_024231755.1 Neptuniibacter sp. | reverse complement strand
CTTTCTTGGCTTGAGAGCTTTTAACACCTCAATGCGATTTACCCTGCATCAGTGGAAAAAGACGATCCGCTGGCTTGATGAACTCACCGCTGAAGCTTGCATGAGCAAGATTACATGCTAAATTCGTGGGGATCCCTCAGAACCCGGTAATATATTTATTACTGATAGTCCCCCAAAAATTGTAAAGCCAACTATGTCATGGCAACCGGACGCCAAAACATTACAAATCAACTTCATCAAACAAGGTGAAATATTTAAAGCAAATAACCGGTATGGTGAACACATTGCTATCAGCTACGGTGAGAATTGTAGTGGTCAAGTATTTTTGGCCACGGTTTTATAGGTTTTCCAGTACATTATTTCCTTATCGTTAGGTGATAATCCACCATTCTTCGAATGCGGTCGATAACGACTGTAATAACCAACAATATAATTTGTAATTTGCTCTTTCGCTTCAGTGAATGAGCGATAACCGGTTTCTGGTATCCATTCTGTTTTCAGGCTTCTAAAAAACCTTTCCATTGGCGAATTATCCCAACAGTTTCCTTTACGACTTAAGCTCTGCTTTATCTGATATCGCCACAGCACTTGCCTAAATTGAATGCTGGTATATTGGCATCCCTGGTCAGAGTGGAACAACAGTTCGTTTGGCTGTTTCCTGGACTCATAGGCCATTTCCAGCGCGCTTTTTGTTAGCACACTATCAGGCGACAGTGATAATGACCACCCAACAGGTTTTCGGGCATAAAGGTCCATGACAACAGCAAGGTATGCCCAGCGTTTACCAGCCCAAACATAGGTGATATCTCCAACCCATACCTGGTTTGGGCGCTTCACATCAAAACAGCGGTCCAGCACATTTGGGACGGCTATATGTGCCTGTTCTGCCTTTCTATAGCGATGTTTAGGAAGCTGTGAGCTAACTAAACCCAGCAGCTTCATTCTTCGACTTGCGCGATAACGAGAAAGGTCTTCGCCCATCGTGGTCACGATTTTCGCAATGGAGCGCGCCCCTGCAGACCCATTACTTAATCGATGTGCCGTTTTAATTAAGTGCCTTGTTCGAAGCTCTTTTGATGACAAGCGACCAGGCCTGTTTCGCCAGTAGCGATAACTGCTTCTGTGGACCTCAAACGTGTCACACAATATCTTAGCCGGAAAGCTCCCTTCAAGTCGCTTAATTATCTGGAATTGTTCAGCGAGTCTGACATCAAGAGAGCGGTAGCCTTTTTTAATATTTCTTTCTCTTGCTCAACTTTTCTAAGCTACTTTTCAAGTTCCTGAATACGCTTCTGTTCAGGCGTCAGAGCCTTAGACGCCGGTGTTTTACCAGAACGTTCACTCTTCAGTTGCCTAATCCAATTTTCCAGGGTGGTTTTACTCACATTCATGGCTTCAGCGGCTTCTCGGATTGTATAACCTTGGTCAACAACTAAGGAAGATGCGAATAAGTCCCCGATGTGAGATCATAGCTGCATAGTAAATTACAGCCATTACCGTCCATGAG
>NZ_JAAEQH010000353.1 GCF_024231755.1 Neptuniibacter sp. | reverse complement strand
TGCAGGAAACCCAAAGAAGCCTAGTTCACCTAGATTTATTTTGCTCTGCGTAACCAAAGCACATAAGAAGAGTAGTAGCCAGCAACTGCCATACGCTGCAGCGAAATGGCCGTAGAATTTTATAGTATTCATGAATGTGTTTCCTCGGATAACGCAGGTGTGACCAGCGTCAACTATTCTTTCCTACCAACGACAATTATTTTTACCGACGACAGTTCGCATAGGTTTTTCCCTCTGGGAGGGACCCCATGGGGTCCGCGGCTTATCGGACCTTTCTCTTCTGCTTCTTGGCTTCCTCTATCCGATAGCTTTTCATGTTCAGTTCCAAGATCACACTGTGATGAACAAGACGGTCTATCGCGGCCGCGGTCGTCATGGGATCTTTAAAGATGGATTCCCACTGAGAGAACGGAAGATTGCTAGTGATCATCACACTACCGCGTTCGTAACGATACGCCAGTAAACTAAACAGCACCTCCATCTCTGCACGGTTTTGCTGGACATAGCCAATATCATCAATGATCAGCACCTCATACTTTGAGAGCTTCTTGAGGGCTTTGTCCAGGACCAGATCGCGTTTGGCACGCAATAGATCCTGTACTAACAAACTGCAGGTACTGAAGTAAACGGTATGGCCTAGCTGAATGAGCTCCTGGCCAATAGCACACAATAAATGTGTTTTGCCGCTACCGGGATTACCAAAGGCCAAGATGTTCTCTGTGCGAGCCAAGAACTGACCGTCAAGAAGGCTGCGGATCTGTTGAACTATCTTGTTGGGCAGACGCGTCAGTTCGAAGGCACTCAGGCTTTTTTCCAAAGGTAGACGTGATTGTCGTAATAAGCGACTAATCCTGTTATGTTTACGAGACTCAACTTCACGTTCAACAAGCCCTTGAAGATAGGCTTGGTAACTGAGTGTTTCGGTAGCGGCCTGCTGAGCATCATCCGCATAATGCTGCCGTATGGTGGATAGTCGCAACTCTGTCAGTAAATCATCCAGACAAGGGGATGGTTGTTTCTTTTTGGATACCATTAGATCACCCTTTCCAACAACACGTCATAGTCTCTCAGATCAATGGCATCGACCGTGACTTCAGTCGCTGAAGGTAGCCGTTGAGCCGATGTCAGTTGCTCTTTGACGGTTTCGTGGCTGATCGGTTGATCATTGTGACAGAAGAGCAACAGAATGCGATTTACGTGTGTCTCAGACTCTGTGGCAGCCAAATGGAGGATTCGTAAGTATTCCTTGGAGGCCTGGCGAATACTGTGCTGTTTTGCTAATTGGTCATACGCAACACGAAAGTTGCTGGTCGGGAACATGCTGCTCTTATACCGATAGTTCTCAAACGCCCCTGGCTTTCGAACCAGCCAATCAATAACGTGACGGTAATTGATCCGATGCTTGCCGTCTCCATGGAGCCTGGGCATGCGATCGACCTGCTTCTGGGCATACCAGATCTCCAGATGCTCGGCACCCACGCGTACTTCAATGTTCTCTTTGATGAGACGGCTATGCACTGAGTAGGTATTGTTCAAGACGTTGATAGTACTGGAGCGACCCACACGGACTTTATACACACGTTTGTCATCAAGCCGCTTCTGCGGCAGAGACTTCAATAGCGGCAGCTCCTCATTGAATCGTTTGGTTCTGCCAGCATTGAGCTGGTCAAACAGTTGCTGCAGAAATATCTTATAGTCGTCTGCCGTGTCAAAGTTACGGCTGCCTCGCAGCATGAGCGCTTGATCTAAGGCCCGTTTGAATCGATGGTGACTCTGTTCGACATCCCCATTTTCATTCGGACATCTGGCTTGGATCTTGCAGCCTTCAAATCCGTAATAATTTTGAAGGGCTTGATAGTGCTGGGTAAATTCCTCTGGATGACTGGGTTTGTTAACGGCTGCCGACAAGCGGTCTGTTCGGTGTTGCTTGGGAACGCCCCCTAATTGCCACAGAGCATTCTGGAGCCCTTCACTGAGGCTGCCAAAGCTCTCTGAGAAACAGATCGTCCCGGTTTCCCAGTTCGAATAGGTTAACACAAAATGATAGATCATGTGATCGAAAGGGATTCCTTCGACCATCACACCAAGATCATTCATATGAGTAAAATCGGATTCACACAGCACGCCTGGTTTATGTACCTGTGGAAAGAAGACTTCTCGGGCCGGGCCCTCAGTAGCTCTCCAGATCTTAACACGACGTTGCAGTGTTCGAAGCTGTCCGTCCTGGTATCGGCCCGGATAATCGCGTTGTAGAGCCTCGAATAAGGTCTTGGCCTCCAAGCCAGGGTTAATCTCTATCTGGGCCTGGACCCAAGGCCAGTCATCCTCAAATGGATCTTTACGAGTCCGCCATGTATGCTGTGGAGCCAGTTGATTTGGCAACTGTTCCAGGTCCCTATACTTCCTGGCAGTCTTCTCGGTCATTCCTGCTTTGGCTGCTGCCACCGCAAGGGTCTTCTCTTTGTTGATTAATGTCATAAGCATTTTCACCTGTTCATCTGTGACCATTTGATACCTTTATGTTTAAACATAAGTCCGATATCAAACAGTCGACAACATTACCTTATCCGGTAATTTTAATTGTCGTTGAACGGTAAAAATAATTGTCGCTGATCAAATAATGTTTGTCCAGGATTTCCCTTTGTACTCAGGAGGTAACAGTTCACTTAATCGTTTTGTTAATCGGGGATCACCAATCTCTAAAACAGCTTTTATGATATTTCCCGATTTGCTGGGATAGCGACGCATAGCTAAAACCATTGGCAAAAATTTCGTGTTAACATTTGCTTCACCATTTATCTCTTGGTAAAGCATGTCAAAACCTATTTCGGTTTCAGCATTTACTAATATCTCTCTGCAATAAGCATAGAACCCTTCTACCTTGGAAAGCTCGTATAGCTTATTAATCCATAATTCGTCTCCGTATTCTGCTACTGTACGTGCGCATCCCCTAATATTTTTCAGACCAGTACTATCATTTGGCGACGAAGCTAGGTATTCTTCGAGTTCCCCAATTAGCCACTCTCTTAAAATTTTCACACCTATATGATAGCCTAGTTGAGCAAGATAATCAGCT
>NZ_JAAEQH010000352.1 GCF_024231755.1 Neptuniibacter sp. | reverse complement strand
TTGAATCAGATCTGATTCTATCCCCCTCTCATCACTTAGCTGGCTTTGTGCACATTGAAGCTGGTTTTGATAATGAACAACCACACCGTGAGATTGCTTGGCTGGAAGAGCATTGCTCACTACCTTTTAGATCCATAGCATTCGCTGATCTTACTTCTCCTCAATGTATTAAAAAGCTGGAACAGTTAAAGCCTTTTAAATCAGTTGTAGGAGTTAGACACATTCTTGATGAACAGACCATTGATCTGCTATCTCAAGAAACCTTTCAGAAAAATCTAAGGCTGCTGGCAGATAATGGACTGGTTTTTGAAGCTCAGTTAATCTTGGATGACCTTCCAGCGGTAAAGCTTCTTGCAGAAGTTGTTCAAGGGATACCGAAGCTTAAAGTAGTTATTAATCATTGTGGCTTTCCACAAAACTTGTCTGACGAGTGGATAGACTCAATAACTCGTTTAGCGCATCTACCTGAATGCAGTATCAAATGTTCGGGGTGGGAGATGCTAGATCGGAACTGGACTGCAGATCAGGTAAAGCCCTTTATTAACTTTGCTATTCGTCAGTTTGGGCTGACCAGGGTTATGTTGGCGAGTAATTTTCCCGTCAGCGAACTTTCCTATAGTTATGCGGAAATTTGGCAGCGCTACTTGAATGAGATGGAATGGAAAGGTTTTGAGAAAGAGATGCTGGTATATGAGAATGCCAAGCGCATCTATAAGTTAGATTTGTAAAAAAGGCTCCTTATGGAGCCTTTTGTTTTTCTTCTGTAAAGCTATTTAACTTCTATACGTGGTGAGCGCATTACGACTTCATCGTTCAGCTCAATACCGATGCCTGGTTCTTCTGATACCTGGAAGAAACCATTTACAGGTTGTGGATCTTGAATACAAAGCTCACGGTTCCACTTTTTGATCGCATAAGTGTGGTGCTCATGGATCAGGAAGTTTGGAATGGCTGTTTCAAGATGTAATGAAGCGGCTGTAGCCACAGGGCCACCACATACATGTGCCTGAATGCGAACATCGTAGACATCTGCGTAGTCACACACTTTCTTGGTTTCAGTGAAACCACCACACAGGCCGATATCAGGCTGCAGTACATCAAGGCTCTGATCTTCCAGATAAGGACGTACTCCCCAGCGGTTATAAAGGCGTTCACCGCCTGCTATGGGAACATTCACTTTATCAGCGACCCGTTTGTGTAGTTCTGAGTTGAGGTAGTTAACCGGCTCTTCGAAGTACATGCAGCGAGCTTCTTCAACCAGTTCTCCTAGCTGAATGGCAGTAGATGCGCCCGGTAAACTGTGACATTCAAAGATGATGTCGCCATCTTCCCCCATCGCTTCGCGGATCGCCATTAGACGGTCGCGGAACATTTTCATCTCTTTATTGGTGAAGAGTTTGGTGCGGTCGAAGAAGGTTTCGCCTTTATCGTTGTACATGATCGGGTCAACTTTGACTGCATCATATCCTTCAGCCATCGCCTTTTCAGCTGCTTTGGCATAGTCTTCCGGATCAACCAACGCTGCAAAATCATCATCCCAGTCAAACTGTAACTGGCTGGCGTAAGTGCGTAACTTATCGTTCACCTTACCGCCCAATAACTGATAAACCGGCAAGCCAAGCGCTTTGCCTTTGATATCCCAAAGCGCAGTATCAATCGCACTCATTGCTGCGTAG
>NZ_JAAEQH010000351.1 GCF_024231755.1 Neptuniibacter sp. | reverse complement strand
TCACGCGCATTACGCGAGTCCGCTACTGAGATGTGATAGAAAGGACGCTTCTTAGCGCCACCACGAGACAAACGAATTATTACCATGCGTTAGACCCTTTTATTGAGTGGGTTTTAATATCGCCCACTGTTTGATTTACCAGACTGTTTTTCAGGCAGACCGGACCATTAAAAAATCAGGGCGGCAATTCTACGCGAATTTACCGCCCTAATAAAGTCTTTTTACTTATTTGGCCTCTCGCCAGAACCCCTAGCGAGTATCAATGTTTCAGGGCAAGGCAAAAAACTGTGAAAAAGCGGAACTTACTACTTGTAAGTGAGCATTTTGAACAGATTTTTAACGCCGCATTGGAGCATTGAGGCCGCTAGTTAATCACATACGTGGGAAGCCGCCTGGACCACCCATACCACCCATACCGCCTGGGCCACCACCCATGCCTGGTGGAAGCATGCCTTTCATACCGCGCATCATCTTCGCCATGCCGCCTTTGCCGCTGAATTTCTTCATCATCTTCGACATCTGTTTATGCTGTTTCAGCAGACGGTTAACATCCTGAATCTGAGTACCAGAACCTTTGGCGATACGTTTCTTACGTGAACCGGAGATAATCTCAGGCTTACGACGTTCCATTGGCGTCATTGAGTTAATGATCGCCTCCATCTGGTGCATGCCTTTTTCAGCATTAGCTGCATCAGCAGCCTGAGACAACTGCCCCATGCCAGGAAGTTTATCCAGCATACCGGCCATGCCACCCATATTTTTCATCTGGGCGATCTGCTCTCGGAAGTCTTCCAGATCAAAACCTTTACCTTTTTTGATCTTCTTAGCGAACTTTTCCGCTTTGGCCTTATCGATCTTCTGTTCTGCTTCCTCAATCAGGGAGAGAACGTCACCCATACCCAGGATTCGGGAAGCAACACGGTCAGGATGGAACGGTTCAAGAGCATCAACCTTTTCACCCACACCGAGGAATTTGATCGGCTTACCAGTGATATGGCGAACAGATAGCGCCGCACCACCACGGGCATCACCATCGGTTTTAGTCAGAACCACACCGGTCAGCGGTAGCACTTCATTGAAGGCGCGTGCTGTATTTGCCGCATCCTGACCTGTCATGGAGTCAACCACGAACAAGGTTTCAATCGGATTCACCGCTTCATGCAGGCGTTTAATCTCGCCCATCATATCGTCGTCTACGTGCAAACGACCCGCCGTATCCACCAGCAGTACATCATGATGTTGAATACGCGCATGAGCGATCGCTGCATTGGCGATATCTACCGGATCTTGATCAGCAGTAGACGGGAAGAAATCAACCTCTACTTCGGCAGCCAGTGTTTCCAGCTGTTTGATCGCCGCTGGACGATAAACGTCAGCAGAAACAACCAGAACCTTTTTCTTTTCACGTTCACGCAGGTGACGACCCAGTTTAGCGACAGAAGTGGTTTTACCCGCACCCTGCAAACCTGCCATCAGAACTACGGCAGGAGGAGTCGTTGCCAGGTTCAGCTTTTCATTCGCCTCACCCATCACCTTGATCATCTCTTCATTGACGATCTTCACGAACACCTGACCCGGAGTCAGACTCTTCGTAACTTCAGTGCCTACTGCACGCTCTTTTACGCTGTTAACAAACTCTTTAACAACTGGCAGCGCCACATCCGCTTCCAGCAGCGCCATACGTACTTCACGCAACGTGCCCTTAATATTGTCTTCGGTCAGCTTTGCCTGACCCGTTACTGAGCGTAGCGTATGCGTTAATCGTTCTGTTAAATTCTCAAACATCTTCTGCCTCGATCTCCCTTCTGTTCCGACCATCTAAACGAACAGTTTTTGAAGGGAAAGATGGAACTGATTAATTTATGACCGCGCATTATACAGTACTCGCAAGCTGCATAGCAGCCCCCACTTCTTTTATCCGCCGTCCATCTATGACAAACTAGCCTCCCATAAACAGGAACCAGTCCCAGACGCGGAATTTACAGACACAATGCTAGCCCTATCTACATTAGTTGCCGTATTACTCTATTCAGTTGCAGGATACCTGCAATGGCAGATAATGCAGGGCAAGCGCAAGCAGTCCCGCAGCATCAACCAGCTCCTGGGCTTGTCTGCTCTGGGCGCCCATACATTTTCCGTTTATCTGATTCTGCATCAACCGGGCGGTATTAACCTAAGCGTAACCAGTGTTGGCTCCCTGGTATCCTGGTTGGTCGTAGCTCTGGTTCTATTGAGTAGTCTGCGCCAAAACATAAACAATTTGTTTATTGGCGTATTCCCAATGGCTGCAATTACCGCGCTACTGGCTCTTGCAACCGGAATCGATGCAGGAAAAGCTTATGATAGCGGCCTGATCAGCCACATTTTGCTATCCATGCTGGCTTACAGCATTTTCACTATAGCCACTATACAGGCGATTCTTCTCTCCCGTCAGGAGTCCGCCCTGAAACACCACCATACCCGTGGCCTTGTTTCCTCTTTACCGCCTCTGCAGACCATGGAACGCCTGCTGTTTGAGATGATATCAACAGGTCTGATTCTACTGACCGGCTCTCTTATCTCAGGATTCCTGTTCTTTGAAGATCTGTTTGCCCAGCATCTGGTGCATAAAACAGTTCTATCCCTGATAGCATGGCTGCTCTACGCTACTCTACTATTCGGGCGCGCCACCTTTGGCTGGCGTAGCAATACCGCAGTGCGCTGGACAATCAGTAGTTTTATCACGTTAGCCGTAGGCTTCTTCGGTAGCAAAATGGTTATCGAGTGGTTTGTATAACTGCTTTACAGGCTTTTAAAGGCTATTTAATCCTTTTGTACGTCTTGACAGGTTCTGAGCCAAATCTGAAAATGTCTCTCCATTCATAACACAGGCATACAGTCTTGGAAGACGCGTCGATAAGTTTTCTCCTCGGAGTTCTCTGTTTCCTTATCCTCTGTTCCGCTTTTTTCTCCAGTTCCGAAACCGGGATGATGTCACTCAACCGCTATCGGCTGAAACATCTGGTAAAGAAAAAACATCGCGGAGCCCGCAAGGCCAGCAACTTACTTGCACGCCCTGACCGCCTGATCGGCGTTATCCTGATTGGTAATAACTTTGTAAATATTCTTGCTTCGGCTATCGCTACAGTAGTCGCTGTAAGGCTATGGGGTGACGCCGGGATCATGATCGCAACTTTCGGCCTGACGGTTGTTATCCTCATATTTGCAGAGGTTTCGCCAAAAACCATGGCAGCCATGCACCCAGAGAAGATTGCCTTTCCCGCAGCCTATGTGCTGGCACCACTGCTAAAGCTGATCTACCCACTAGTATGGGTAATCAACGGAATTACCAACTCATTCCTACGCCTGTTTGGTGTAAAGGTTACCGGTGATGACAGTCACCACCTCAGCACCGAAGAGCTACGCACACTAGTAAATGAAGCTGGCGCACTGCTTCCACAGAATAACCAGGATATGCTGCTTGGCGTGCTGGAACTGTCAGAAGTGACCGTTAATGACGTAATGGTGCCGCGAAATGAGGTTATAGGCATCGACCTGGACGATGATATAGATACTATCATCGAACAACTGAGCCGCACGGAACATACACGCCTTCCAGTTTTCCAGGGCGAGTTGAATAAAGTAGTCGGCTTGCTTCATATGCGTAATCTGGCTCAGGTGTTCCACCAAGGATCTGTAACTAAAGCAGCCATTCTGCAAGTTATCCGCGAACCTTACTTTATTCCTGAAAGCACACCGCTACAGACTCAGCTGTTACATTTCCAGGCTCAGAATCGCCGTATTGGTATGGTTGTAGACGAGTACGGAGATGTTCAGGGTATCGTTACCATGGAAGATATTCTGGAAGAGATCGTAGGCGAGCTGTCGTCCAATAACAGCGAAGAAGATCAGGACGTCTTTCTTCAAGAAGATGGTAGCTATTTTGTTGATGGTACAGCCTATATTCGCGACGTTAACAAAGCCCTGGACTGGGAGTTACCAACTGACGGCCCTAAAACCATGAATGGCCTGATTACAGAAACCATCGAGTCGATCCCGGATGCCAACGTCTGCCTCCAGATTGATAACTATCGTATGGAAACCCTGCAGATCAGTGAAAACATGATTAAGACAGTGCGAATGGTTGTGCTACCCAAACAACAGGAAGAATGATCATTCCAAGCAATAAAAAAGGGCCATAAGGCCCTTTTTTATTGCTATAACACTTAGAAGCTAATACTAGCCCCCACCTGAATATTACGCCCCTGAGCCGGGAAGAAACGATAATCACCAAAGGCGAAATCCGCACGATCCGCATACTCTTCATCCAGAAGGTTGCGTATCTGTGCATTAAGCGTCACCGAAGGATTAATCTGTGTATTCACTCTCAGATTAACAACATCATGGCCGTCATACTCATGCGCATTGGAAGGATCAAGAAAATAACGGCTGACGTGGTTCCATTCTAGTTCAGCGCGGCTATCATCCTTAAAATCCCAGCCAACTCGGACATTCGCGAGGTGTTTTGGCGCAGTATCTACATAGTTGCCATTTACAACTCCGCTCGATGCATTATCAAAGTCATATTTATGGATGGCATAAGTGTAATTTGCGGCTAGATCAAAGGACTCCCCAAAAGGAAGCATTACACTGGCTTCAAGCCCTCGATGCTTAGTTTTACCGTCAGTGACATTCAAACCAGCAGAATCGCGGAAGAAGAAGTTATCCTTTTTCATAAAGAATGCGGAGAGTTCGTAACTCACCAGTCCACTCTCGCCGCGAATGCCCACCTCAAGGCTATCCAGATTCTCTGAATCCATTTCACCCACTTCCTGCTGATTCTGTAAGCGATAGAGATCTGTCACTTGCGGAGCGCGATGACCTCGGGACAGATTAGCAAAAACAGCCTGCGTATCCGAAAGGTGATAAACAAGACCCAGCTTTGGACTTAGATCGCTAAAGTGATCCTTACGATCTTCTGGGCGCTTATATAAGCATGGCCCTGAGTAGGTCCCTGGCAAGATAGCGTGCGGGAAATCCGTACATTGGGAATCACTGCCGTCCGCTAAACCTGTGCCGGAAGCTACTTTGTTGTCGTAGTCATAACGGACATGCTCGTAACGCAAACCAGTAGTAGCGATCAATTTCTCTGATAGCTGCCACTCAGCATGAACATACGGCGCAATAGTTACAGCATCTACTTCGTAGTCATAGTGCACACCTTGCTGACGAAGCTTGTTTCCGAAGAAGGCGTAGCTAGAGCGTTCCTGTTCCTGACGTAAGCTACCCTGAGTAAACTCAACATCAGTTCCCCAGATCACTTCATGACCACCATCCACATCCATATAATACGCAGCCAGCAGACCAACACTTTGATGCTCGTTCTCTTCAATCGCTCGAGAAGGCAGATAATGCTGTCTGAATTCCATTTCATTACTGCGCAGATAAGGCGTAAGGCTTAGCAGCCCTCCGTCAGCCATATCATGGTCCCATCGGGTAGATAAGCGCAAAGACCACCAATCCCTGTAAGCATCCGAATCAGGGTTAGTTTCCATTAAATCTGAATCTTCATACGCTTTAGGGTCATCAGACTTAATAAATCCCGCAGTCTCCTGATTCAGATTGAATACGGAAAAGATGGTTTTAAAGCTATTCGTATCATCCGCATCGTAGTCATGACGAACAGTTAACTTCTGCTGCCCCAACCCAGACTCTTCACGCCAGCCACTGTCCTCAGTACCACTAAAACTAATACGATAAGCATGATCACCAGAAGAATTGCTAACCGTTCCCCTAACTTTATACAGATCATCTGAACCAAGAGTCAGACCGATCTCACGCTCAAGTTCTGATGAAGGATCACGGCTAAGGACGTTAAACAGACCATGAACCGCGTTGGAGCCATACAAAGCACTACCCGGTCCTTTAACAACCTCAATAGAACCAGCCATTTCAAAATGAGGTTCTGCCAAACCATTGTTGTTAGCAAAAGCCGCCGCTCGTAACGGAATGCTATCTTCCATAAACAGAAAAGCTCCCGCAGCCCCTGGCCCGGTTAAAACCGGTGAACGCAGTGCAACCAGTGACTCAGCTCCATTACCACGCTGAATATTCACCCCAGAAATACGACCTAGAGCCTCTGTAATATGATCAGCATTAAGCAACTCGACTTCTTCTTCAGAAACTTGACCAGTATTACCAGCCAAATTCATTAAAGCACTTTCCTGACGTGTAGCAGTGACAACTACAGCCGGCATCGCAGCCGTCTCTGTTTGAGTCTCTGCTTGGGCTGGGGAAGCTCCAAAGGATAAAGACAAAGGAAAACACAGAGCTAAAGGGCTAGACAAAAAAGCCCATCTAAAACCATTAACACGAAACAAAGGTTTTATTCCACTGAGTGACGACCGGCCTGATTTCTGTGACTCATTCATAAACATTCTCAACATAAAAAATTCGAACTGAACCTATTACAGAACAGATAGCAGGAAATTAATTAGAAGAGACAATAGGCACAATTGTTATTAAGCACAATTTTTGCGTCTGAATAGGCAAACTAAGGAAGGAAGAGCTGTCCCAGATCACAACTTATCTGTCACACTCTGGATTTTATCGGCCATGCTTTGCTCTCTATCCGTTCTCGTGCCCAATCGCATAGAGCTAGTAATCCTTGGGGCTCCCATCTCATGCACGACCTCATGACAACGCTTCACTGCCGCCATCACTTCATCCCAGTCACCCTCAACATTGGTGCCATAGGCGTGCATCTGATGTTCTAGTCCCGCTTCTTCAAGAACTTTCTGACAAGCAGTCACATACTCTGAAACGGAGACACCCACCCCAAGAGGCACGATGCAGATATCTATCATTACTTTCATAATGAATTCACCCTGTAGACTATTCCTTTAATTCCCCTTTCTCACGGCGAACCACTTTCTTCCACACCGCGATTTTCTCTTCGTTGCTGTAGGTGCCCCATTCACCGATTTCGATACCAGTACGATGACACGCGATACAGATATCATTTTCATCAAGCGCGCAGACACCCACGCAAGGGTTACGCACAGGGCTTAGTTCTTGTTCCATCTCAATCACTCTGTTTCTTAAAGCTACTGTTAAAGCGACGCATATTTTCAACGTAGTGTTCTGCGTTCTGCTTCAGACCAGCAACCTGATCTT
This sequence comes from Neptuniibacter sp., assembly GCF_024231755.1. Lineage (GTDB taxonomy): Bacteria > Pseudomonadota > Gammaproteobacteria > Pseudomonadales > Balneatricaceae > Neptuniibacter. Next base: position 15,176 of record NZ_JAAEQH010000351.1, on the reverse strand, counting down.
CATTTAAAGTACGTTTCACTTTGGCAGGGGAGCCCACTACCAGTGAGTAATCTGGTATTTCCATTCCCTCTGGAACCAGCGCATTAGCGCCGATCAGACAACCTTTACCAATCTTCACACCGTTAAGCACGACTGCTCCGATACCTATCAGTGAGCCATCACCCACTTCACAACCATGTAACATCGCCTGATGACCAACGGTAACACCCTTACCAACCGACAACGTATAGCCAGGGTCGGTATGAAGCACCGCTCCATCCTGAATATTACTACCCTCACCGATGATAATTGGATCGTTATCTCCCCGAATAACCACATTGAACCAGATGCTGCTTCTATCATGCAGCTCAACATTACCTATTACCGTGGCATTCTCAGCTACGAAATGTTCATCGCCCAGCAATTTAACCTGCTGACCTTCCAGTGAGTACAACATCACCATCTCCTGATCTTATGTTCGGGGCGAGGTTTCATCGGAATACCTGCGTCACACCCTTCGTTTAACAACTCCACCAACATGTAAGCTGTAAGCCCCCAGATAATATGCCCTCTATATTCCCAGGCCGGCACATACATGGTTTTACCTTTAAAGCGGATCTCATCCGTACAGTAACGTTCGTCCTGCATAAAGAAACTTAAAGGCACATTGAATATTTCATCCAATTCATCTGGATTTGGTTCAAGCGCAAGCCCCTGAGGAATAATTCCCACCCAAGGTGTAACTTTCAGCCCATGTTTAGACATCACCTGTCCTAAAGGCCCGACAATCTCAACCTTATCGGGAGGCAAACCCACCTCCTCTTCAGCTTCACGCAGTGCGGTATGTAACAGATCCCGATCGGTTTCATCATGTTTACCACCGGGAAAGGCGATCTCACCGCTATGAGTAGATAAACGCGCTGCACGTTTGGTCAGCACCACCTCTGGATCAGAGGGGTGATCTGTTAGCGCAATCAAGACACCTGCCTGGGGCTGATTGGAAGGAAAGCTCCTGGGCTCAAAATCATTAAGACGTTGCCGGATTGTTTTCAGCATAAATATTCAGTTTCAGATCGTTACTCTAATAATACATGCTTAGTGCACCTCTGAATAATGGGTGCCCTAGTTACCAGACAGCATTGTCTAACCAAATTCTCACAGGATAGAATAAAGGCTTATACGTGAAGGACACACCATGAAATTTTGTTCCAACTGTGCGACTGAGATAGAGGTCAAAATTCCGGAAGGGGATTCACTTCCACGTCACACTTGCCCCGCATGCGATACCATTTACTACCATAACCCGAAGATAGTGGCAGGCTGCCTGCCTGTGTACGGTGACAAGGTTTTACTCTGCAAACGCGCTATTGAACCACGTGTAGGCTACTGGACTCTTCCTGCAGGCTATATGGAAAACGGGGAATCAACCGAAGAAGCAGCCTTGCGCGAAACACTCGAAGAAGCCAATGCCACAGTAAATCTACTCAGTCTCTACACTCTGACATCCATTACCCATGTCAATCAGGTTCAGTTTATCTATCTGGCAGATCTGCCCGAACCAAAGTTCAGCTCCAGCTCTGAATCACTGGAAGTAAAACTGTTCAGTGAAGAGGAGATTCCTTGGGATGATCTGGCCTTCAAAACTATCCATAATGCGCTGAAGTTTTATTTTTCTGATCGTAAAGAAGGGCAGTTCCCTCTCAGAGAAGTGACTCTCAGAGGAAACTAAATACGCCAAGGCATTGCTGAGTTCATAGCTGTGCCAACTCTCTGATCTCCTGCTTGTAGCGCCGATAATCCGGGCTATCACTGCGGGTGTAATTAAGGTTACGGAACAAGCTGGTCAACTTAACAAAGTGATCTCGTACCTGATCTTTATCTTTGAACTGTGGCGGCTGCATCAGGCATTTCCGTAGCAAAGCAAAGATCTCTTTCTGCCGCTCCATAGGTACCGAAATATCCACATCGTCAAATGCATCCTGCTGGAGATACACCTGATCCAGGCAGATAGATTTGTGATAGAGAATATAGTCTTGGAGAGTCACCCCCTCTTCCCCGGTCACTTGCATCATCTGCTGAACCGCTTCACCTTGATCAAGCAGTTGCTGCATCTCTTTAACCTGAGGCACCCAGTCAGCACCTAAATTTTCAGCATACCAACCGGACAGCTGATCCAGATAACGAGACCAGGAGATCAACGGATCTACCGCTGGATAAGCTCGCTTATAGGCTCGTTCGGCGCTCAATCCCAGGAAGGTTTTAACCGTACGTAGCGTCGATTGAGTTACAGGCTCTTCAAAGTTACCGCCAGCTGGAGATACTGTACCGATCAGGGTCAGACTACCCATATCCCCCGCGTTGTTTTCGATAAGACCAGCACGCTCGTATAGCGCACGCACCGCCGAATCCAGATAGGCAGGAAACGCTTCTTCACCGGGGATCTCTTCAAGGCGACCCGATGTCTCACGCATCGCCTGCGCCCAGCGCGAAGTGGAATCTGCAATCAAAAGCACGTTATACCCCATCTGCCGGTAGTATTCCGAGATGGTGATACCGGTGTAGATAGAAGCCTCACGAGCCGCCACTGGCATGGATGAGGTATTACAGATAATCACTGTACGATCCATCAAGGTGCCACCTTTGGGATCAGACATATTCGGGAATTCGGTAATGGTTTCCACCACCTCACCGGCACGCTCACCACAGGCCACAATCACCACAATATCCACATCGGAGAAGCGCGAAATCAAACTCTGCAGCACAGTCTTCCCCGCTCCAAAAGGTCCGGGGATACACGCAGTTCCACCACGGGCTACCGGGAAAAAAGTATCGATTAATCTGATAGAAGTCAGCAGTGGTTCCTGTGGATAATGACGTCGACTACTACCTTCACGCAGAAGCGGCTCACTTACCGGCACACGCACTGGCCAGTTTTGCTGCATAGTGACTTCGATTTCATGCTGATTAGAGGCTTTTAGACGGGCTACAGGGGTAGTAACCGTAAAACTCCCCTCTTGAATCCAACTGATCTCAGCTTCACCGTAAAGATCAAACGGGGCCATGATGCGGTGTTTGAAGCGCCCCTCCTGAACATTACCAATCAGGTCTCCAGCCTTCACCGTATCACCCACTTTCACAGTAGGCTGAAATGCCCAATGCTGCTGTTGATCGATGCCGTCCACTTCCAGCCCGCGCGGCAGAAAGAATCCATGCTGGGAGGCAATTATCTCCAGTGGGTTTTGCAATCCATCGTACACCTGCCCCAGCAGGCCCGGCCCCAATGCAACCGAGAGCATATTACCGCTCTGGCGCACCGCATCACCAACTGCAACACCGCGGGTATTCTCAAACACCTGAACATCCGCTTCACCATGACGAACCCTGAGCACCTCTGCCTGCAAATATTCCTGCCGGTCATCTAGCGCAGTTCGTCTTGGACAGATATATACCACTTCATTTTTCAGAATCGGGAAAAAGGAATCATCTTCATCTTTGAGAAGCTCAACGGTAACAATGTCATCCCGTACGGCTACTACCTGTGCGGTCACCTGCTGATCCACTAATTGCTCTCCAATTGTCGTTCCAAGCCAGCGCTACTGAGAAGTAGCTCACTGGCCCGATTAAACTCTTCCAATGCAAGATTGGCATTCTGTTGCAGATGTCGCTCCGCAATCCCCCAGCGCAAAACAAAACAGGCAAGGGCTTCAAAACTAAAATGATTCTGGCGTTCACAAAGCACAAGATCATGCCAAAGCCACTGGTTCATTTTGTTCTCCAGTAGCATAGGGTCATTCTTTGCGACGATCCGCTGCAGCTGATGTAACTGCGGGCAAACCTCATCCAGACCAAAGCCCGGTTCAAACCAGTGTTTTCTGATACGCGGCAACCAACGCCCAATACCAAAGAAAAGCGCCGGATTTTCCATACCCGCTTCCCGACTGCGCAGAGCTGCCAACAGGGTTCTCAACTCCATATGAAACAGAATCCGCTCACGCAGCACATCCGAAAGCAGATCGTTTAGCTGAGCCTTCCATCTCGACACAACATCTTTATCAGTTAATCCTTGCAACACCCGATCATTGGGATGAAAAAGACCTTCAACTAACTCTAACTGCTTGCGATCAGCCTCATTCAGCATGGTCAGGCGCTGATCCAACGCTATACGTGACAGAGGTAACTGCTTGCACTGCTGCAGATCTGGCAGCCAGGGCAGAGCGGTTATCAGCGTATAGTAATCAGACACTAGCGGATTACCCCTTCAATTATCGCCCGGAAACGTGGCTGTAGATGTTTCAGTAGCAACTTGGAGATCGCATCACTGCTCAGATCCACCTCAACCTCTTCACCGCTCAGTCTGACCCTTATCCCCTTACCTTCGTGCAGATCAAAGCTAACACCTTCACGCATCTGCTCGGCAGCCAGCGACTGAACAAACTGGCTCAACTTACCTTCGCGATACTCTTTTGGATTTCGGCGCAGTTCATCCAGACCGATATAATCATCCGGCAATAGGATCTCTATCTTCTGTGCATCAGCGATGCCATGGTCAGTGCTGGCTTTATCCACCAGCGCCAAAATCAGCAGGCGCATAAATTCAGCGTTATCCATCTGCTGAGCAACCAAGCGCTCTACTTGATCGGTGAATGAGTGCGACAAGGTTTCCCGCACTTCCAGATGCATATCCCGCGCTGCGATCTTCAGTGCATCTTCACCCGACTGATACAGCTTCTCAGCTTCTGCCTTGGCTTTAGTGACAATCTGTTCAGCCTCCTGCTTAGCCTGAGCTAGTAACCAATCAGCTCTACGCTCCGCTTCCTCAACCAGCTTTTCCGCTTCATGCTGGCCTTTTTCCACACCCCGCTGGCGAAGTTTTTCAATCAGCTCTTCAACACCAGATGACGCATGGGTTTTCTGTTCTTTACTCATAAGCTTTTACTCACAGCTCATTACCATTCTTATGCCGATACTTATGCAGGCACTCATGCAGGTACACCTGCACTGATCACCAGCGCAAAGATAAACGCGAATACCGCAAAACCTTCAACAATTGCCGCTGGAGCCAGTGACATACCAAAGATCTCCGGGCGAATTTTGGAAACATTAATCGCTGATGCACAGCAGCGCCCCTGCCACGCAGCACTGAACAATAGAGCAAGACCACAAAGCAGACCGATAGCCGCCAACCCAGGCGCATTCTCAGGAGTAATCTCCCTGTTTAATGCAAACATCACCACAATGCCGTAAATCGACTGTGACGATGGCATCGCGGCAATACCGATATACCGTCCATGTCCGGTTTCAGTTTCCAGCAAAGCACCACAAGCTGCCTGTCCTGCCTGTGCGCAGCCGATCATACTTCCGATAGCACCTAACGCCATAGGGCCGTACAAACCCGCCCATCCCAGGGCCATGATCAGGTTATCCAAGGTGAAACCTCCCGTTTAGCAAACGGCTGAAAGGCATAGCCTTCATCCGCCAGACTCCAGTTATAAAATTCGATCAGATTAAGACGCAGACCGTGGATCACCCCACTGATCACCGTCAGCACAAAATTCAAAAGATGCCCAACCAGCAGTATCAAAACCTTAAACAGCAGACCAATTGCAGGTAGTGCTGCGGCAACATCCACTGCCAATTGGTTAAAGGTCATTGCCAAAGATGCGCTGGCCAAACCCAATGCAAAAAGGCGCAAATAGCTGAGTACATCACCGAAGATTTTGGTGATGCCAGTCAGCGCAAGCAAGCCATCGAGAAAACGTTTAAATCCCCATCCAGGCCTATCAGTGGAGAACAGCAACACCAACACCAATCCAGTCGCGAGCAGTAGCCAGTGATACAGAGCGAAGCCCTGAATCCATCCCCATAGCGCAATAGCGACAGACAACGCCCAGCCCAAAGCTGAAAAGGCCTGTGTACTATGCCGCCGAACCCAGGCCATCATCAGGTTAGCCAGTATCAGATGTGTTGCCCCTACCGAAATTGAGAGCAGCATCATGCTATCGAAATCATTCAGATCCATCAGTTTCCAGCTTTGTAACCAGGCAAACGGGGCCTGCGCACCGAAGTAACTGCCGACAGCCACACCCCATGCAAAACCCGCTGCCGATAAAGCCACACCCATCGCCCGTAAACGCCGTCCGGTTTCAGACTGCGCCATCTTCTGCCAGTTCATAAACAGCAAGAGACCCAGCAACAGTGAATACCCAGCATCGGACATAATCAGGGCAAAGAAGCTGACAAAGGAGAAGAACACCACGCGGGATGGGTCCCAACTGCGGTAACCCGGCATCTGGAAGAAGTTCACCACTTCTTCACCACCGGCCACTGAGGTGGGATTATCTAGCAGCGTTGGTGGCAGTTCATCAGCTTCAGGTTGCTGTAGCTGCAACACCATACTGTGCTGGTCAGCAAACTGCTGTAGGCGCTCGACCTGTTCATCGGCAACCCAGCCCTGAATCGCAAACACTTCATCCCGATCCAAAGTCTGATCAGAAACATCTGCCAGCTGCGCAGCATCTTCTGTACCGGCGATGGAGCGCTGAAGATGGTAGAGCCAACGGGTCATCGCTTCACGATCCGCTTCAATCGTTTCCAGCTCGACCTCAATATCTTCCAGTTCACGTTTAAGCTGCTCCAGAGGAATTGCTCCGGTGTGCGTCCGGGTGACCGGCATCGCATTCAGAGCGGGTTCCTGCTCAGCAATAACTGCAATATAGCTATAACGATTATCCCGGTGCACCATCTGCCAGGGCAGTTCTGTTTTCTCCACCTCTTTCATTCGGTAGTTAGGTACCAGATAAAACCAAAAGCGCTGCCCATATAACTCACCTGTTTCAGGCAGAATAAAACTGCCCCAGGGCTGTAGGTCTTTGATACGCTTTTTCAGGAAATCATGGCGTTCGACCAGAGTCAGGCGAAGGCTCCGATTCTGATCAACTTGATCGGCTACTTCTATCAGATTGAAATGGCGCTCACTCAGCACCTGTTTGCGTTTCTGCTTACAACTCAGCAGATAGTGCAGTACGCCGTGCAGTTGTTCCGGGCTTACCTCGTGTTCGGGTTTTTGAGAAGTTTTTTGCGGCTGACTCAGTGGAATAATGTGCATAACACCAAGAGTCTGCAGAGCATCAAGCACTACAGCTTTCTCTTCTGTCAGCCCAATCAGCGTGGCTTTTTGCAGAGATAGAATACTCATGGCTCTATCCTCACCCCCTCTCAGTCCTTACAGCACTCACAAGTTCAGCCTCCTGCGCTTATTTTTCGCGATCTTGGCGCGAACAACGCCAGCACGTTCAGCATCGGAAAGTGCGATACGGATCTTGCGGATATTAGCCTGAGCCTCAGGGATCAGAACCTTATCAAACAGGTTTAAGCGCTGCGTTGTTTTGCGCAGACCCTCTTCGAGCAGCTGTAACCGTTGCTGATAAATCTGCATCTCGACTTGTAACTTCAAAGCCTGCTGCTGCAGTAGGAGAACATTATCCACCCAGTGCGGTAGTACCAGACGTGAGTACTGATCAATCTCTACATCAAAATATGACAGTTGCGGCAGTTCCAGCCCCACCAGATTGATATACTCAACCTCTACCCGCTTTACCTGCAACAGGTTACCAATCTCGATATCTGATCCCGCTAACATTGGCAGTTTCTCAGCAACCTGCTGGTGCAGTTCAGACAAACCCTGCTGACTACTCTGCAACAGGACATTTGTTTCCTGACGTGCCGCCAACAGTTGTTTTCGTTTCAGATCTAGAGCAGGCACGAACTGTCGGAACGCTTTCAAACGACGTCCTTCCCGGTTCAATGTGGTTTTATTCAGTGCCAGCTTTGCCACAGATTATCCTTAAGCCATCTCTTGCTGATCAGTAGGGAAGTATTTGTCGATCAGGTTCTGCTTCATCAACAGTTCATGGGGCTGAAAACATTCTGCCAATGTCAGCCAACAACGATCCAGTGCCTGCTCCAACGGCATGGTGACATGAATATCCATAAAGCGATCACGGAACAGTTCACCAAATTTCAGCAGACGCTCATCGTATTCACTCAACTCAAAAGACATCGCTTGTTTCTGTGCTGCATCCTGAGATTCCGCATAGAAACGCACCATAGTATTCATAATCTGGCTGTGATCCTCACGAGTCACCTTACCTATTACATGCTGCTTCAGACGCGAGAGGGAACCAAACGGATCAATCACCCCATCGTGCAGGTAGAACTGCCCCTCTGTGATGTAGCCGGTGTTATCCGGCACCGGATGAGTTACATCATCACCCGGCATCGTAGTAACAGAGAGAATGGTTACCGACCCAGCACCTTTGTAGTCACAGGCTTTTTCATAACGCCGCGCTAACTGAGAATAGAGATCACCGATATAACCCCGGTTGGAAGGAACATGCTCCATGGAGATGCCCACCTCCTTTAGAGCATCGGCATAGGCAGTCATATCGGTGAGCAGCACAAGAACCCTTTTACCCTCTTCTACGGCAAAACGTTCCGCTACTGCTAATGCCATATCTGGCACCAGCAAACCTTCAACAGTTGGATCTGACCCCTGGTGCACAAACATCACCGTACGCGCCAGCACACCTGCTTCCTCAAACGCCTGACGGAAGTAGTGATAGTCATCAAACACCAGACCAATACCACCAAACACCACCACGTCCGCATCAGCGTGAGTCCCTATCTGGGCCAGTAACTGGTTATAAGGCTCACCCGCTACCGAAAACACCGGGATTTTCTGGCTTTCCACCAGACAGTTAAAGACATCGATCATCGGCACATCGGTTCGGATCATATGCGATGCGAGAACACGGCGCGCAGGATTAACAGTAGGGCCATCGATTTCGATCTTCGGCTCTTCAGTAAGCGCCGGACCATTATCGATAGCTCGCCCCGTTCCAGAGAAAGAGCGACCCAGAATGTTGGGCGAGAAGGTCACTTCCATGGAGCGGCCAAGAAAACGTACAACCGAGTGGGTAGATAGCCCTTTAGTGCCAGTAAAAACCTGTAGAGAAACCTCTTCTCTATCCAGCAGAATCACCTGGGCCAAGCAGGCAGGGCGACCTTGATGCTGCTCATTCTCGATCAGAGCTAGATCACCAAAACAGATTGAAGAGGAGCCTTCATCAGATAGAGGCACATGAACTTTGACGATATCGCCAACTATTTCCAGAATCCTTGAGTAACGTACCAACAGCTGCGTCACTTAACTCTCCCTTTCAGAATCTCTTATTACTAATAACAGTTTTTAAATATCTTCCAGCTTCCAAACATCATAGGCTGGTTCTTCGTAGGGGTGGGCTTCTTTCATTGCTGCTACCGCTTGATGAATCAGTTCGTCACTGCACACAAGTTCCACTTTCCACTCAGCTACAGTCTCAACTTCACCCTGCTGACCTATATGTGGATCACTGCCTTCAAGCGGACGAAACTGACCTAACCCCAACACCTGCCAACAGCAGGAATCATAATTACCTATTCGCCCAGCACCAGTAGCAAAGACAGCGGTTTTCACCTGTTCCAGATCTTGCTCTGGCACAAAAAAACTTAGTTTATACATCAAGGTCAATTCACACTTATTACAGTTTTATTCAACAGCTCGATCAACTGAGGTAGTTTCTTTTCCACACCATCCGATAGCGGGGCCATAGCCTCAGTCTGACCTATCTGAATCAACAGCAAACTGATTTGAGGCAAAGGCATATCCAGTTTCTTCAATAACTGCCAACTCTCTGCTAAACCAAGACTATGACTGCTTACTTGAACATTTTGAATATGCAGAAACCCTGATCCATCCTCATGGTATACATACTCCCCGGCCTGTTTACCCATCTCACAAGCATCAATCACTATAACCCGATCATACTGCGGCAGAATATTTACCAGTCCGTGGGCAGGCGTAGAGAGTTTTTCACACACAATCTCGGATGAGACCACTGTGTGTAGTTCGTCGATCAGAATCCAACCGACCAGATCATCTCCATGGGGAGAGCCCAATCCCAGTACAGCACAACTCAAGAACTACGCTCCGTAGTCAGTTTCAGAAAGTGTGTGGCGCAAGAGATACAAGGGTCATAGTTACGGATAACCTTTTCACTGTGCAGACGAAGTACCTCATCCGGCTGATCCAGTCCGATCTGCGCTAATGACCAATGCAGATCCTGCTCGATACGCGCCTGATTCTGACTGGTTGGAGGAACAATCTTAGCCTCTTCAATCAGCCCCTCTTTGCTGACTTTGTACCGATGCCAAAGCAAGCCTCGAGGAGCCTCACTCCAGCCACAACCACTTCCAGCTTTCACATCTACATCCACATAACTCCTTTCAGGTAGCTCGTATTGCTTAAGAATACTGATCGCTTCATGTAGTGCAAAACAGATCTCTACGCCACGGGCTAACATACTGTGGAACATATTCTGACTTGGGAATGGATTCCCCAGCTTAACCAACAGTTTCTGCAGAAATTCGGGCAGCGCCTGATGGTTGAGGTTCAGTCGAGCCAGAGGACCTACCAGATAATCCTTACCCCGCAGGTTACTCCACAAAGCGGTAGAGTGTGGGCACTGGGTTTCTTCAAAGTAGTCTTCATATTGAACTTCATTGATATCCAAACCCGAGCTACTAAGTAATCGCCCTTTTTCAACTGAATAATTACTATCGACTAATGCAACCGAATTAAACTCCTGCGTTTGATCTGGGATAGGAACACTAGCGATCCACTCCGTCATCTGTACCGCCTGCGGTAACATCTCTTCAAGAAAGCTTAGTAATTCAGCAACATCTTTATGCGATGGCGCTTTATGGAAGCCACCTACCTTGATACCTACCGGATGCACCGATCGGCCACCTAGCAGGCGCATAATTCGATTACCCGAATCCTGCAGCGCAAAACCTCGGCGCACTTCCTCCGGATGCTCACCGGCCAGTTCTAGGACTGTGTTGTAGCCAAAGTAATCTGGCAACGCCAGGAGATGAACATGTAGGCTATGACTTTGCAGCCACTCCCCTAGATAGAGTAAACGACGCATCTGGTTGATCCAGGGAGTGGTCTTCACCTGAAACAGAGATTCCAGCGCGTTTACCGCACTCACCTGATAGGCCACCGGACAGATACCACAGATCCTTGCGACAATATCAGGCACTTCACTGTAGTGACGCCCTTCGAGGAACATCTCAAAGAAACGCGGCGGCTCATAGATCTTAAACTGAAGATGCTGCAGTTTTCCCTGCTCAATCTTCAGGTGCAACGCTCCTTCACCCTCCACACGAGCAAGTGATGGCACATCGATTTTCACTCTGCGTTCAGCCATTTTGCCCTCCCTTTCCTGATTCTACCTTTACCAGATCATTACTCTTAGCCTGATCAGGATGAATAAGCTGAAACCTTTTATGCACTTGATCCGGTAGTAAACCCAGCCCGGAGAACCTTCGGGCTAAAGCAGAGTTGTGCGGTAGTTCTGCATCACCATAACAGCCGTAACATGCCCTACCATATTGCGGACAAAGCGCTCCACAACCGGTTCGTGTAACCGGCCCCATACAAGGCTCACCTGCTGTAACCAGAGTACAGACCAGTCCTTCTCGCTTACACTCGATACAGAGCTTTTCCCGCTCATCTTGGGGCATTACGCCTTCGAGCATCAGACTTATCGCAGTAGAGATCTGACCACTGTTTATCGGGCAACCCCATATTTCAAAATCCACTTTGACATGACTTTTGATTGGTTCTGACCGATCCAGGCTATCGATAAACTCTGGCTGTGGATAAATCGCCCCAGTCCAACTGTTAGCAGAATCTGATAGATTTTTTAACGCCTGGATGCCACCCGAAGTTGCGCATGCTCCCATAGTGATCAGATAGCGAGAATTTTTACGGATCTGCTGGATACGTTGAGTGTCATGTTGAGTTACGACACTGCCCTCAATAAAAGCGATATCAACTTCAGCCATCTCATCCAGCACACCGGCTTCAGCAAAATGCTTAATATCAACACGCTCAGCAAGAGTAACCAATGCCTCGCCCATATTCAGTAGCGCCAGCTGACAACCATCACAGGAGCTGAATTTATGAACTGCGATTGTGGGTTTTCTGCTCATCAGACGCCCTCCATCAATAGACGGTCACGCACTTCGGGGTAGACAAACACCGGGCCATCCTTGCAGATAAAGTCAGAACCAAACTGACAGTGGCCGCAATGTCCTACAGCACACTGCATATTGCGTTCAAGACTGAGATAAATATCGAAAGGTGAAATACCCATAGTGACGAGCTGATCTGCAGCTCGATACATCATCCCTTCCGGGCCACAAATCATTGCCAAGCAATGCTCAGCATCCACACTGACTTTATCCAGTAATTCTGTGATTCGGCCGGTATGGAAAGGCCAGGCGGGGCCAGATTCGTCTGCGGCAAGAAATACTTCCACACCTTCAATCTGGCGCCAACTGTCATAACGTTCCTGCCAGATAAGATCATTACTGTGCTTCACACCCTGCACAATACTGAGTTTGCGATAATGCCCTCTACGCTTGAGGGCAAAGTTGATGGCAGCCACCACGGGCGCACAACCCAACCCACCTGTAACGATGAGCAGATCTTTATTTCTGGCCAACGCTAAAGGCCACCCTCGGCCAAAGGGGCCTCGCACACCAACCTGATCGCCCTTTTTCAATTGCGCCAAACCTTTAGTCACTCGGCCTACAATACGAATGGTGTGATCAATAACACCTTCATCCAGAGGATCAGAAACAATGGAGATAGGCACTTCTCCTACTCCAAACAGATAAAGCATATTGAACTGGCCGGGCATAAACTGATAGTTCACCCGATCTTCGGGGTCGATCAATTGCAGGCGCAGAGTAAAGATCGTTTTCGATTCCTGAATCAGATCAACGACTTCAGCGGCCATTGGCTTTTGAGCCCCAGCTTTCTGAAGCGTTGGCATTTCCAAACCGGTACTCATGCCTTGTCACTCCCTATCAGGTTTGCTTCAGCAACAAAGTCGATCTCCGCCGGACACCAGCTCATACAGCGTCCACAACCAGTACAACCGGAGCGACCATATTGTTCCTGCCAGGCATCAAGCTTATGGACCATCCACTGTTGATAACGCTGACGGACCGTTTGCCGTACCTGAAACCCAGCCAACTGCCCATGAGATTCGCCAAAGCAGCTATCCCACTCCCGCACATGGCTACTCTCTGCGCCATTCAGTTCCGGCTCCTCATGCTGGCGGTGACAAAAACAGGTGGGGCATACCATGGTGCAGTTACCGCAGGCTAAACAACGCTCAGCAATATCATCCCACTGTTTATGATCACGCTTACTTTGTAGCTGATCAGGGGCTATCGGGGCCAACTGTCTCTGCTGCATTGCTGCAACATTTTCGGCCTGATCTCGAGCAGAATTTAGTTGCGTTTCTGTTGCCATACTCAGCGGCAATAGCTGCAGAATCTCTTCCCCTATAACCGACCCGGATTCAATCAGAAAACCCTGTTCTAGTTCCGTCAGGCATAGATCATAACCATCTTGATGTAGTGGGCCATCTCCCGCTGAAACACAGAAGCATGTTTCTGCCGCATAGCTACAGTTCACAGCGACAATAAATAAACCATCGCGACGCGCCTTATAGCCTGGATCTACATATTCTCCCTGAGTGAAATGCAGATCCTGCAGTTTAAGCGCTGCAATATCGCAGGCTTTGGCCGCAATCACGGCTACCTTTTCTAACTGTTCATCAGGGACAATAAATTGCAGTGAGCCATCAGCCTGGCGCTTCGCTTGCCAAAGCGTCTCTCTAGCAGGATAAAGGAGAGGTTTAAGTGCTTGAGGACCGTTGGCCCAATTGAAGTAAAGTTGGCTGTCAGTTTGGTGAAGACGATAGGAACCGGGGGACTGCTGGTCCTGCCAGCCTTGTGGCAGCTGATCAACACTTGTTAGCTGATCATAAACCACCGCCCCATCTCTGATCTGAGGGCCATGTAATCGATACCCCGCATGCTGCAGCTGAATGAGTAGTTCAGGCAGATCAGAACGGGTCAAAAACAGCGGTGTTACACCATCCATCACATCACTCCTTGGATTTGAGGATCTTGTGCGCAAGCTCTGTATATCAGATTAGCCTACTATAAGATCCAGCAAATACCACCCAGATCAATAGTGTTTTGTTTTTTAAGAAAGTGCGAACAAAAAAGGGGACAGATTCAAATCTGTCCCCATTAACTGTATTTGGTTTTTTGCAGACATAAAAAAACCGCAGGCTATGCTGCGGTTTCTAAAAGAGGAGTTACTAAGCTTTTAACGCAAACCCAATACATCCTGCATATCGTATAAACCTGTAGATCTGCCTTCCAGCCATTTACAGGCACGAACAGCACCCTTAGCAAAGGTCAGACGGTTGCTGGCTTTATGGGTAATCTCAATACGCTCACCCTCAGTACCAAACAGAACCGTATGATCACCAACCACATCGCCGGCACGGATTGTTTCAAAACCGATCTCACCGCGAGGGCGCGCACCAGTCTGACCTTCACGGCCGTAAACTGCACACTCTTTCAGATCACGACCCAGCGCATCAGCAACCACTTCACCCATACGCAGAGCAGTACCTGATGGAGAGTCCACTTTATGGCGGTGATGCGCTTCGATCACTTCAATGTCGTAGTCATCGTTACCCAGTGCTTTGGCTGCTATTTCCAGCAGCTTAAAGCATAGGTTTACACCTACACTCATATTCGGCGCAAAAACGATCGCTGTTTTAGCGGACTGCTCTTCCAACACACCTTTCTGCTGGTCAGTCAGACCTGTAGTACCAATCACCACATGTTTACCATGTGCAGCACAGAATTCGACATTCAGCAGTGTCACTTCCGGTGCAGTAAAGTCGATCAAAACATCAAAATTGGTTACTGCTTCATCTAGAGAGCCCACAACAGGGACACCCAGCTTGCCTACACCCGCCAATTCACCGGCATCAACACCAATCAGTGTGCTACCAGGTTCAACGATAGCTGCACCCAGTTCAATGCCTTCTGCCATCTGGATCGCTTCGATATTAGCTTTACCCATACGACCAGCCGCGCCAGTCACTGCCACTTTTATCATGTTTCGTTCGCTCTACTTAATTTTTGTCGTGCAGAATATTCTGATCCATATCCAGTGCAGGTTTTTCACACTGAGGATGACCAACTTCACGGGC
>NZ_JAAEQH010000350.1 GCF_024231755.1 Neptuniibacter sp. | reverse complement strand
TCAGTCTTTTCACCCGGCAACAAGATATTGCGAGGCCAGTAAGCGCTTGCCACTATATCTGGTGCATGACAGGCTATTTCACTGGCTTCTATCGGCTCATCGGCAAAGCTTTCAACCAGTCCTACATAGACTGTGAAGTAATGTCCCGTCACAATTTGCCCATGCTTAAAACCAAACTTTAAGCCCGGCTGAAAACATTTCGGGCTTGTGTCAGTTTGGTCAGCTAAACGGATGTCATAGCCTTGTGGTAACTCATTTACTGCAAGGCTTCTGAGTAAGTCACGTAAGCTATCGACGTATGGTTGAGCCGTTTCCCAAGTGGCGGCTTTTCGGTTCACGACGCCCTTAATAGGCCACTGCTGACCATCAATAGCTAAGGTGATTTCACGCGGTGGAATACGACGAGGTACTAAGGTGACTGATAATGCGGGCGCTTCCTGACCAGGCGGAGTGATGTAAAGTGAAACCGGTGATTCGTTGTCCGTGGCCACATATACAACATTCCCCTTGATTTGCGTCTGAGCATCACTGGTTGTTCTCACCTGAGGCGATTCAAACGGCGTCACAATCCGATTCAGATGACCAAGAGCTACAGGGATCAGTTCATTAACCCCCGGTGTCATCAGTAGCATTGTTGGCACATCCGTTGAAACCGTATTGGTTTGAACCGGTGGATTTGCAGTAGCAGACTGCTTCATCACACTGGCTGGCACAATCGGCAATTCCACGTCTGCATACGACGCTTGAGATAACAGGACGCCACTCAAGCTCATTGCGATTAAGCTTGGTGTTATCCATCGACTAATTTTGGTTCGCATCATTCACCCTCCGGTTTTGCTCTTGGGTCAACTTTTCACGAACTCGCTTCGTTCTAGCTTGCCCCTCATACGTATCCATCCAACTGAGCTTTGGACGGTATTGCTCAATATCGATATCAAACTCATAGGTGCGAGTTTGGCGCTGTTCATCTCCAGATGGTCCAGAGACCAAGGAATAACCGGTCACAAAGACATGGCCGGTTTCATACTCATACTCCACTTGTCTGGGTTGGAATTTGAGCGTGACCCTGTCTTCGCGGATTTGTCTTGCCTGAATCTCCAGTGCATCGACCACTTGCTGGTACACCGCAGGTGAAAGCAGCGGCTCAATGGCAACCCGGATGAAAGACACATTACCCGGCGTCACGTTGCCCATAAGCTCAGCCAGGTAGAGTCCCCAGGATTCAAGGTAAGGTTGAGTGGCTTGGTTTCGTGACACTTCAGCCGTTTCAGACAAGGTTGGTGGTTGAATAGCTACCACGGTATTGCGAGAAAATGCCGCTACCGCAAGCAGCAAGTTAGATAGCACCAGCACCGCAATCAGGAACCGTTGCCATCGGTTCTCTAATTGCGTGCCTTGCCATGATTTTAAAAACACGTCGAACTTCACGGCAGATAGCTCCTGATAAATGGGTTAGGGATCGTCTTGGCTTTGGTTGGCAACAGTCCGGCCCAGTAGATGGCGTGAAGAATAAAACCATCTGGGCGACCATCACGAAAACGCCGATAGAGTTTGGTTGTCACCAACCCCAACAGGCATAAAACCAAGGCATTACCGGTAAAAATGCCGATCACTAGCCCCAACAGAATGGGAGCCATCTCATCGGCACTCCAAAGCAGGAAGTGCGGCGGATCATCGATATAGGACGGAATACTCACAGGTTCCATAGTCACTCCTCGTTGTTTGAATTGAGAAGTGAAGGATGCCTCGGGATTGGCAGCTTCAGTGGTCAGCTAGATGCCGAATTCTTGAAGGTTTTGAGGGTTCTACTCAGACAATACTAACAATTGATCTTTTTGATGCGGTTGATATGATGGGGTTATTGGTCGTGTCGAGACCAGCTGCCCACTTTAGCAAACCCGGACGGGACGACATGCATATCAAATTTATTTTTTGCTTAGGTTTTTTCTGCGACCTCGGCAGTGGGCACCGTATTCGCTAATAGGAGAAACTCAATGCAAATTACTAAAATCATTTCCTCTGCCTCGGTTGAACGTTTAAAGCAAAAAGCACGAAAGCTTAAACGTGAAAAATCCATTCCACACACTCAAGCACTCGATGAAGTTGCAGTATCTGCTGGTTTTAATCATTGGCATCAAGTTGTGCTAGCTAATGACTTACTGAAACCATCAGAAGTGGCGTTATCTTCTGGATGTGTCATGGCTTTTGATGTCAAAGATGGTATGGACGTCGATACCAGTGATGGGGTTTTAATTGAAGACCACTTCTTGGAGATGCTCACTGAAAAGCAGCTATTTGAAATTTATGCCAATTCCCCTGATGAGGACGACGAACAAAACAGGCCGCTAAAAGAAACGCTATCGGATTCAGAGCTTCATGAGTATTTTCGAGATTATTGCTCATTCATGTACTTTCGTATTGCCGAGCCTCATGCAAACAAACCGTTAAAAGAAGTATTGGCTCTTATACGACAGTACTCGTTTTGGATGCCTCAATATATTTGGCTTCAAGGCCACCTTATTGATACTTACCATTTGCCTGCTGAAGACGAGAACGGCAATACCGTAGGCGTAAGGTTTTAGCTCTACAAGATGAGGCCCAACTGGCCTCATATCTTCTTCTGCAAGTGACTTAACGCCAACCCTGCCATCAATGCCAAGCCGATGATCATCGACGGTAGTACCACCGGTGGAATAGCCAGCGGGGCGAACAATCCCATAAACAGCAAGATGACGCCTGAACCCAGGATAATCATGCTGTAGCGGTGAATGATAGGGCTCGAAAAATCAAAGGTTGTCTTCTTAATCTTCCAGGTCATTAAGCCATCCCACAACGCCGGTAACATGAGAATAAGCGCAAAGGGCAACCAGACCATCAGTAAAGCAAATCGAGTGAACACTTGGTACAACACATCAAAAAATGCCTGAATACGGTCTTCTACCCAGACAAACCAAAAGCCTCCCATGTTCTCCATCCCTTTAGAGCGCAGTCGCTGCTCTTCAGTGGGGATTAGAAAATCTCGCACAGATTGCTCCATCTGCGTATCCACAACCCATGATTGATACCAGCGATGGCTAGTTTGACCAATCCAATAGCTTGTTTGTGCGCCCAATTGGTTTTGGATCATCTGCTTCTCTTTACTGATGACCCGGCCAGTCCAATCACCGGGCACTAACACGCCAATGGCAATAATCTCCAGCATCAGTGCCAGACACAGCAGCCAAACCGACTTATGCTTGCTCATGCCAAACATCCTCTTCAACTCGCGCCAGCATGGCTGCAACGGTTGGCGTCATAATCCGGGCTTTAAGCACTTGTTGAAGCCGCTTTGTCGTCGTATGACCACTGACATAACGCACCTCGATGCGTCCTTCTGCCAAATACGTTATCCGATTTGGACGATTACGAATCCAGGAGTGGAAATAGACACCATCCACAGCGGCCCACTCGAAATGGTCAGGATCACGCAGGCGAATCCCTGTTAAAGCACTGGCGGCAGTCCAGGTCAGTGCCTCAATGAAATGCCAAAGGCGTACACTATCATCATCACAACTGACTTCGTCATAACTGCCCAAGCCATTACACAGACACAAATCAAAGATGGAATGGCCATCTAACGTGAGCGCCTCTGTTAAATAGTCCGCCAAGCAATACACCGAGGCCAAAGCATGAGGCCAGTCGGTTTCAAGCAGTCTTAAGGTTTCCTTGAACTGGGGGTTATGTTGCTGCCACTGAGCGAGCATTTCTTTACTGGTAAGTGTTGTCATTTTCAGACAGACAGAATGATGCATACAGACTCCTTATGCTGCCTGTGTAGAGCTGGTTAAAATAGGAATTCGACCTTTGATCACGCGGCCGCCTGAAAGCTTGGCGATGTACTCCAGGTTAGGTAGCTGGCCTAATAACTGCGGTGGAAACATATCGCCTTCTTCCTCCATCAAGCGTTCGCCATGATTGCCGGTAAATAACGCGGGGCTGTCCGAGTTGGACGACATACCTTGAGTTTGCATGATGTACTGCAACCGAGTCTTAGGCAGATTGTCAGTTATGTACTGCTGCGTTTCGGCGTCCATCACCCGAAGGGCTATCAGGTTGTTGATGTTACCTAACACCTGGCGAGCCTTAGCTTCACTGCCTGTACGAGCTGCAAAGTCAGCAAAGGTCTGAGTAGCAATTACACAACGCATTTTTGCGCCACGGCCTTTGTTGAGCAGTTGAATGAAGGGATCGTTGACGACTTCAGCAGCCTCATCGATGAAGATATTTACGGGACGATTTTCAACACCATAGTTATAGCGGTCACCGGCCACGGCGGTGAGATCGGATAAAAGCAACGAACCAATGGCGCTGCCAACCATGGCGTCGGTCAATGAATCCAAGCCGATATAGGCCACTTGGGCATTGTTGATAATACGGCCAGAATCCGTAATTAACCGGCTGTCATCCACATCGTTTGCAATCGGTGATAGCAATGGGCCTAGTTCACTTGATGTGAGCATATTGAGTACCGGCATCAGTGAGGCCACCATCTTGGAATAGTGGGTTCTATCATGTTCAAACATACTCAATAGCCCCTCTAAATCAGTATTGGCGGCAACGGGCTGAATGCGTTCGTAGTAAAAAAGTAGCATCGCCATGGCTTGTTTAGCCAAGGTATTGGCCTTTTCGGTAAAGCGCTTGATCTCCACACTAAAGTTCGGATACACCTGCTCCCCCCAGGCTGTGACGGCTTTTACTACCAAGCCTTCTGGGCCACCTTCCAAGAATCGTCTCAGTGTTTTCAGATCAGGACGTTGTGACGTAATCAACAGACCTTGCACGATGTTATTCAGTGCCATTTGGCCAAAGGCTTTAAATGGATCAGCACCGGTTTCGGATGGGATTAGTGCCGCAATTCGGCTGGCGATTTCAGTACCCCGGTTAAAGTTCCTCAGGGGATTAAGTCGTACTGAATGCTCTGGAAACCCCGGATGAAAATACACAAAGCGCTCAGGACTACCGGCGGCAATACAGGCTCGTTGCGCATTATCCTTAAGTTCCTTGTCTCCCTTAGGATCAATAATAATCACGGCTTCATTACGCAAAATGGCCTGAGTGATCATCGCATCAAAGCATCGGGTTTTTCCGGCACCGGTCGTACCAACTATTAAGGTATGCCCCTCAGTGTGACCAACTGGCTGGTACACATCTTCTTCTTTGGGCTCAACACCATGAATCCAGGTTGAACCCATTTGCTTGCCGTGACCTTGGTTAAGCAAGGTTTGCTTATCCCGCTTTAGGATTTCATAAGCGCGTTGGGCATGACGTTGATCCCACTCAAAGCCATACCCTAACCACAATTCATCAGGATGTTTTGCCATCACCTTTTGCAAATGCGACAGCTCCATAAATGCCAATGGTTTGCCTTTTAGCCCCTTCTGTAATTTATAAAGACGGTAAGCCTCAGGAAGGCGATACAACGCCATGCCCGAGGAAATCCCTGTCATCCACCAAAATGGCTCAGGTGGTAACTCTGTCAGCATTTCTGCGGCAATTGCCCCAGTTGCCCCAACCAGCCAACCTGCTGCTGCCATGGCTTCATAGTTCGTGCGCCAGGGCATCTCGTATGCGTTTTCTTTCATTCATGCTCCGCAAAATAACCGTTTACAATCCGCTTAACTTCAAATGGATTAACGTTTAGCGTGAGCGGTAAACAGAACCGTTTCCCCCTCATCAAACTGGCATTGGTCACTGGCCGAGATCCCCCGAAGCAGCTGTCCGGCTGGAATGCCATGCTCATTGGCGACTTGGCGTAAGGTTTGAATCGTGACGCGAATACCATCGGCACTATGATCCACGTCTGGGTAATCGCCATCGGTCAGTAAGATGGGCAAATCTTTCACAAAATTAACCATCTGTTGCCGCTGCGCGTGTTTGGGGTCTGTACTTGAGTTCGCATTGGCCGCAATCGGCTTTTGCTTACGTTCCGCTCTTGTGGCGGGCTCTTTTGCTTGGGCATTGGCTGTCTCAGTTCGACTAGGACGCTGTGAAGCCTCTTCGTTCTGAATTGCTGCCGCCGGTTCTTCGTCTTGTTTGGAGAGGTCTATCAGTGCAGTTAGCCCTTTCGAAACTGACACTTTTAGCAGCAACCCTTGCTCCTGAACGCCATCATTCGTAGTCACCGTTCTGGCCTTACGTGTCGGGTTTGCCGGATCTAGTTCAAGCCAATCTAATCGACTGAGTTCAGCAAGTAGTTTTCGGGGGGCACACCAAGGTCTTACGGCATCGGGATAGCGGATCAGTATCTGTTCATCAACCATAACCAACGCACTACTGGCCTCTGGGAGCCATGCCAAAGATTCAGGCAGATTCAATGCTTCTGCATCGTGCTGGTTTACGTTATTTGAGATAGCGCCATCATATGAGTTGTTAGGCTTTTCACATTCATCACCTGGAGCATTTTCATTTGCCTGAAGGTGATTAACATCACTGGCATGACGAAGTTCATCATCTTGGTCGGACGATTTTGACGATGGCGACTCAGCCGAATTACTGAGTTCGATTGATGATGACGCTTCAGGCAAGCCTGGCTGCTCACTGGAGCGACTCTGTGGCTCTGCTCGTGTTTGCTGTGTTGCTTCCCACTCAGATTTGTAAAACAGTGTCACACCACTTGGTACATTCGAGCTGAACAATAAATCGGCCTCAGATATATGCAGCATGGGTAGCCAGATTGGCTTGCCGTCTTTGATCAGCACTTGAGGGGCAAAGCTTTCATATCGCTCATTTGAGGCGGATTTCGTGGCCAATCCTCGCTCAATGAGGATGTCCGCAAGGGTATCGGGATCTCTTGGTATGCCTGGTATCTTGTCTTTGGCCAATAGCTCAATGATGTCCTTAGCTGCACTTTTCCAGACCAGGTAAAGATTGGTTGATTGATTCGATTTTCGTACCCAGACTCTGGCATCTCGCTGATTAACTAACCACTGGGAACTGGCAAGCAATCGCCTCATGGCATCAAGTAGATAGCGTTCGACTGGGACTCCAAGGGCATTGTCGTCAACGGAAATTCGTTGAGCTTTCAGATCTCGCTGGACACTGGTTTGGTCAGCTTCAATGACCAGTTTAGACAGGACATGCTCGGGATCGGTATTGCCAATTGCTTCCAGCATGGCTTGCAAAATTTCAGGGCCAGGTTGAGTTAACCAGGCGAGCAACTCAGGTGTCATCACCCGGTTTAACACCAGAATTGAAAATTGCTCGTGTCGCTTGCACCGTCCATCGCGCCAGCGAATGAAATAGCGTTCAATACTGTTATTTGTGGTCCACTGGGATAATGTTTCTAAAAAAGGGTTCCACTGATAGCGTCCATCTTCGTCCGTGATGGACAGGTCTGAAACAGGCTTACCAATATCATGGAACAAACCGCCTAATGCCGCGGCAACACGCCACCTTGGTTCCAGCTCTTTTTTCTCAACCGGGGTGCCACTGGCAACAAAGATGATCCCTTCAGCTGCTTGTGCCGCCCAGAAAGCAACTTCCAACGAATGACGTAATAAACCACCAGCACCACTGTGATGATGATGCTCAGAAGCTGGCAACAAGTGAACGTAAGCAGCCAGATGGTCAATACAGGGCTGAATCAACCGTTGAAAATCACGCTGATTAAAGCCAAGTACCTGGCGCAGTTTGGCAATTAGCTCGTCTTGTGTGGACTGCAAATCCTCGGGGGACGCAGCTGGCAACCCCTTCAGGAATGGCGGGTAGCGTGGGATTTCTGCATCCAGTTGCGATGACAGTTCTGGTAGTGCTTTGGCTTGAAAAAATAGGTTTTTGAACATAGTGAACCTCCGACACGATAGTGTGAAGGTTCATAAACTCACCGGCGGTGGATTAGATGTAAAAGAACCGCACCTATTTGACTAGGAAGTGGCGAAGCAGTTTTGTCTCAATTGAAACTAATTTTGCAAAGGTTTCCAACTTTTAGAAAAGCCAGCGCTTTTCGAAGTTGGCGCATTTGCAGGACGTTTCATTTTCACAGTCATAGGAAATGGGAAATCGACTCCTAACAACAACGCTTCTCCTTGACCCAAGACAGGGAGAAAAGACGCTGAACGTTGATCAATAGCGCCAACAGCCTTTTTTACAATTTCTTGGTCCAGCTGATTGGTCAACCTATGTACAATAAGTGTACCAATCTGACTTAAAACATCTTCAGGAATGTCACGTGGTCGCTGAGTAGCAATGATGGTATTTAAACCATACTTTCTACCTTCTTTAGCAATATTTCCAAAGGCATCCAACTCAAACCTGTTCGTTTCTTCACCAATTCGCTTATTGAGAAATTGATGAGCTTCATCAATAAATACTAATAGAGGTGCACCATGATTTATTGCACCTTGCCTGGCTACAGATAACAACTTTCTACCAATGGCATTAACAAGTATTTCTCTTGAGTTTGCTTCAAATGGAACTTCAGAAAGATCTAATCTCAGCACATTATTGCTACTTATTGGCGAACAGAAATCATCAATAAGATTAGGTAATGTCTTTAATTTATCATCCGGGTCAATCATCCATTTTAAATTGGGGTTGTTTGAATAGGCTTTAATCCGAGCTATCAGGTTTAAACAGTGGCCAACATCATTATCAGCTCTACCGCCCCAAATAGTGGGGTTAGGATTATTAGCATTACCGCCATTGGGCCACACACACTCGTTTACAATCTGGTCTGCAATGTTTTTAAACATCCATGGAGCTGTCTGGATAGAGCTATTCATAGATAATAGAGCAGCTTCGTAAGGAGCCTTTGCTTGCCCAGATTTGTTCAAAAGATAATTTGCATTGATATCAAGGCCATGATTTTGTTTCTGCCAAAATTGCCACACTATTTTCTGACTCTCGATAGCAGCCTCCAGTTTAGGCGCTTGGCTTTGCGCTGAAGGCCTTAAAAATGCTCGAATATCCGAGTCTGTAAACTGCCAATGTGGAAAAGTTAACTGATTAAATGGAGTTGCTTTTGCATGATTCCCAACATAGTAACTATCACAGCCAAGTGACTCATATTCCCCCGTGGGGTCAATAATAATTGCTTTTCCTCCGGCCTTAGTCACTTGCTCGATGATGTTTGTCATCGAGTAACTTTTCCCGCCACCTGTTGCTCCTAAAATAGCGCAATGGCGTGAAAACAATTTCTCAGGGGTAACGTGAACAGTTACGGATTCATCATGCGGAAGTGAAGCTAACGGTAAATGGATTTGGCCAGGCTCCTCATCTTGTTTACCTTCAGCGATTATTGATACCAGATACGGGTGAGCTGAATATATTTGGCTACCTAATCTCGGATGCTGCTTAATTCCTTTGTAGTTACGACCATTAGCTGGGTTCAAACTCACCAATAATTGAACAAGTCCAATTGGATGATTTTCGGATGGTTTATCAGCCAAACCGTCAACACTTAATCTCTCTCCCCCCTCAATCCACACTTTCACTAAGCGCCCAAGTATCGCTGTTTCACCTATGTCGATGAATACAAATTCATTTACTTCTCCAGCGGCTATTCGATTTCCGAATGACCAACTGGGCTCACCAGATCCCGCTTTAGATAAGTTAATGATAAGCTCGGTTGCAGATACGCTAATGACGCTACCAATCCGTCTTGTTGGATCGTAAGGGGAAAACCACTTTTTCCGCTCCATGAATAGTCTCCCTTATTTAATACTCGCAGTGATTTTTTCAAATGCTTTGAAGAGTTCGTCCTCAGGAGTTGTTGATCTTCGTTCAGGTAGCAGACTAGAAAACTGTTTAAACGTTGAATCCATTATTGCGATTCTGCCATCCCCATGGTCAATAGCTGCCATTAGCAGATTCCTAATCTCATCATTGAATGAACCCGTTACACTGAATGGGTCTTTCGTTGCAACCATCAGCATAAACTCAGGGTTAGTCCTAAGCGCCATAGTCAGCGCATTATTTATATGCTTATCATTAAAACCAAAACCTAGGCACAGTACAGCCGTTTTTGGTTGTTTAACTACTTCCAAAAAAGAAGTCATCATATCTAAGTAAGGAGAATCATAAGATGTCTGATATTTGCTACTGCTTGGATAGATAAAAACAGGTTCACCAATTTTGCTATCAGCACCTAGCTTTCTAACTCTGCCGTTAAATTTTCTCCAGTCCACAGAGCCATGCATCTTATATAGCTGAACCACATTGGATATGTATGCGCCTTCACTGCTCTGAGAGTGCCCACGGTTCACTATGTCATACTTGAACCACATAGGATTAAAAAAAGAGGGGTTAGAAAACTCAAAACCATCAATAACAACAAAACCAGTATTTGATGCAGCGTGCTCAAAAGCCAAGTCATAATTAGTCGTGAATAGTTTAAGTCGTTGTTGCTGAGCACTCCTTCTACCTACTGCACGCATAAATTTATCATGACTAACCCAGTCTGATTCAGGGATCGTTTCAGTAAAGGTGGTTTTAGCTAAAATTATGTTTTTGGCTTGCTCAAGGAATTTACTTACTTGATTAGTTCTTTGATTTGAAAGGTTCCCAACGGCTAAAGAGGAATCGCAAAGAGACAATAATAGTTCAATGTCTGGCTTTGCATCTCCATTTGCTTCACGATGTTTTTGAAGAGCATCATAATTTGTTGCCTTCAAAACCAATTGGAAAAGATTCTCATCTGCTTTATTACAATAATCCCAAAGGTGCCACATACTTGGAGCAATAGGCGCTTGGTTCTGCTGAGAAGGCTTATTAAATGTTAAAGACGTGCCTGAACCAGCCAGTATGACTAAGTTATCAGTATCTAAAACTTTATTGATAAAACGAAAAAATGTGGCCAGCTCGTCATCTAAGTCATCATTAGAAAGATCAATTTCGATTGGCTCTCTCTTCGAAGACGCGGAGTTCCTTTTTATGTCTGATGACAAAAACCTTACTATGTTTTCATTTTCCATTTTTTAATTCACCTTCCACGTAAAAGACAACCAGCCTAGAAACCAATAAATTTCAGACGCTTGTGCTATTTAACTTCGTTCCTGAACAGCACGTAATAACACTTATATCTGCCCACCCACACCTTTGAATTTTTCAACAAAAGCGGCTATTTTCTGAAAAACCGTTTGCTTCTGGGTCCGGTACTGTGGGTTCAATGGGCTAAGTTTGGGCAGCGCCTCATTAAGTGCAGTGCCATTTTCAGAGGCGTACTCACGTTTGAGTGATGACGAAATATAGCGTTTGGCAGCATCGACATTGAGCTTTTCAGAGGCAATGATGGCATCGGCTTCGCGCTTCTGCTCCGCCTGGGCGAACTTGAAGAAAGCGTCGATAATGCTGGCTTTGTCATTGATCTCATCTAGGTTTGTCTGGTTAATAAAATCAACCACCAAGCTCTCTTTCGCTCTATTGCCAAGGCTACCGCGGATCATACGGCGGACTTCTTCAATCAAGCCTTCTTTGCTCTTGTTCTTCTTATTGTGATCAAAAATCAGTTCAAGAATGTAGTCGAGGTTGATTTCCTGAGATTTAAGCAAATCAACTTCAAAGACCACATCGTCCCAGTCTACCGTTGACTTATCTTTGTCCTGACCTTCTTTATCGCGTCGCAACCAGTCACGGGTATCGTTGTAGGTAGAGCGATAATCTTGAATAGCACGCTCGCTTGGCATATCAATGGTTTGCATTGCCTCGATGTCTGCATCGTCCAGATAGTACTTTGACTTGAACTTTTCAACAGCTTGTTCATCACTGGTATCTAAGCTTTGCAGTGCTTTTAATCCAGCAAACTCATCGTAGTTTTGCAAAATATTTTCTGCTTTTAGGTATTCACCAAACAGCTTGGCAAATTCCTTTTTATCTTGTTCTTTTTCAATATTTTCTGGGTTTGGAAAGCGTTCTTGCAGCTCTTTGACGATATCAACAAAACCTCGACGCGCTTGGCCAGTAGCAATATCGTTAAAGCCTTCCATGTATTCTTTGTAGCTCTTCTCCAACACCACGTTTTTGGTGTTTTTGTCACCAAACAAAGTAATGGCATCAATGGTTGCCTGCTCCAAATCACGGAAGGTAACAATATTGCCAAAGGTCTTCGTCGCATCATAAATGCGATTAGTGCGAGAAAATGCCTGCATCAAGCCGTGATAGCGCAAATTCTTATCAACAAACAAGGTGTTAAGCGTGGGCGCATCAAAGCCAGTTAAAAACATACCCACCACGATGAGCAGATCTATTTCTTGATTCTTAACACGCTGGGCAAGGTCACGGTAGTAGTTCTGGAAGCCATTACTGTCCACGCCATAGTTAGATTTAAACATGGCGTTGTAATCGTTAATCGCGGCGCTCAAAAATTCTTTTGCGCTGCTGTTCATGGCACTGACTTCAAAACTCTCATCTAAAATATCACCAATGGCGTCCTGCTCTTCATTGGCAGCAAATGAGAAGATAGTCGCTATGCGCAGAGGCTTACTTGTGGGTCCATTTTCGGCCTCGGCCTGCAATGTTTTAAAGGTTTCACAATATGCTTTAGCCGCATCAACACTACTGACCGCAAACATGGCGTTAAACCCTTTCGCGCCAGAATAGGCTCGATGCGTTTTCTGGTTAAAATGGCTCAGAATATACTGCGAGATTTCACGAATGCGCATTGGATGTAAGAACGCTTTCTTATTCTCGGCGGCACTGAGCTTCTTTTCATCCTGCTCAGTCTCAATGCTCTTAAATTGCGGACGAACATCGTTATAGTCCACTTTGAACTTGAGTACTTTTTCATCACGAATGGCATCAGTGATCACATAAGTGTGCAACTGCTGGCCAAACACGGTGCCCGTGGTTTCAGCACCCAAGGCGTTTTCAGGGAAAATTGGCGTACCGGTAAAGCCAAACTGGTAGTACTTTTTGAATTTCTTCTTCAGGTTTTTCTGCGCTTCACCGAATTGGCTTCGATGACACTCATCAAAAATAAAGACAACCTGCTTGTTGTAGATAGCTAAATCGCTTTCACTTTTAATTAAATTATTGAGCTTTTGGATTGTGGTGACGACAATCTTGTTATCGTCTTTGTCCAGGTTACTCTTAAGCCCTGCCGTACTGTCTGAACCGTTCACACTATCAGGCGAGAACCGCTGATACTCTTTCATGGTCTGATAGTCGAGGTCTTTTCTGTCCACCACAAAAAAGACTTTATCTATACAGTCTAAATCGGTGGCCAAACGTGCCGCTTTAAAGCTGGTGAGTGTTTTTCCTGAACCGGTAGTGTGCCAAATGTATCCACCGCTCTCGGTGTTGCTCCAGTTCTTAGCATTAAACGCGCTCTTTATCTTCCATAAAATGCGCTCTGTAGCGGCAATCTGGTAGGGACGCATCACCAGTAAGGTATTGCTGACGTCAAACACCGAGTAACGCAAGATCACTTCAAGCAAGGTCTCTTTCTGGAAAAAAGTGGCGGTAAAGTCTTTTAAATCCTTGATCAGCGTATTGTCTGACTTCGCCCAGTTCATCGTAAAATCGAAGCTGTTTTTGTCTCGTTTAGTGGTATTGGCAAAATAGCGCGTGTCGGTGCCATTAGAGATCACGAAAAGCTGCAAGAACTTGTACAACGAGTTCTCTGCATTAAAGCTCTCTTTGCTGTACCTATGAATTTGATTAAATGCCTCACGGATCGCCACACCACGCTTTTTCAGTTCAATTTGCACCAAAGGCAAACCATTGACCAAAATCGTCACATCGTAACGGTTGGCATGGCTTCCCGTTTGCTCAAACTGCTTAATGACCTGCACTTTGTTGCGAGCAATGGTTTTCTTGTCGAACAGGTAGATGTTTTCGATATGACCATCATCGAAGACAAAATCGAAGATATAGTCACTGTGCACCTTGCGAGTTTTATCAAGAATATTATCGCTTGGGGTGTTTAAGTAATGCTCGCAAAAGCGAGCCCACTCGGCATCAGTAAACTGGACCTTATTGAGGGCTTGTAGCTGCTTGCGCACATTCGCCAGCATGGCGTCTGGTGTCGTCAGAGCAGGTAAATATTCATAGCCCTGGTTGCTTAGATCCTGAATCAACTCACGTTCTAAATCACCTTCGCTCTGGTAGCCCTCAGCAACTTGCTCTTGGCGTGTGTATTTATCTAAAACAATGTAATTTTTAGACTCTGCGATTGCTTTGTATTCTGCCATATCTATTCCTAAGCCTGTGCCCCTTGTTGAGTGCGCATGCCTTTATAAATATTGTCGATCTCTTTCACTAGAAACTTAAAGACGCGCTTATGATCTTCTTCGACTTCGGCCACTTCATGGCCTGCGTGTTTTGCATGGTTATATAAATTAATTACCCGTGCATAGGGGTTTACTTGCCCCGTAGCCCTATTACCTTTGACACCGGGCAACAGCTCCCCCCACTCTTCGTACCCCAAAAACGTTGAGGTTTTTTCGAGTACATTTCGCAAAAAATTAAAATGGTATTTGTGGATATCGCCTGAGTCTGCCGCTTTCATTAACTCATTCTTTAAATGCAGGTGATACGAGAAGGGAGAATCATTTTCTTGCTCAATCAGGTCATGCTTACCATCATCGAGCTTGCGCAAAACGAACTTGGGTGCTCGATTAAACTCGTTATGCAAAACATTATAAAAAAGCGGATTATGAGTGGTGATGATGAACTTAAGACCAGAAATAGCGAAATCACTCGACTTAATTAAACGAGCTAAATCAACAGCCAACTCTATTAGATGGTTGTCATCTAACGAGCTCACTGGGTCATCAATGAACACATATTGTAATTGGTTAAACTGGTCAGTTTCGCGGCCAGCATCTTCAGGTACATTTAAGATGCTAATCACCTGTTCGAGCAATGAATAAAAAATACTCCAAATAAAGTTACTTTCTTCACCCTTTGATATTTTAATTTTTCTATCCGGTTCATCATCACCACCTTGATGTGAAAACGTCACCTCAGAAAAGGCTTTGACGGTAACATCTTTTCCGTCTTTGTCTTTAGCCGTGTATTGCGGATTAAATCGTGGCGTTAGTTTATCGTTGGCATAGCGCTGGAACGTGCTGATCACGTTCATGTCTTGCCCTTGGTCTTGCAAAATCCAATCGGTAAACGTATTGGGTTGGATTTTTAGCTTCGGCTCTGCATCAGCATCTAAGTCGTTATCCCAGTAAAACAAGTCTTCTGTAAACGCGTTGTAATATAAAATCTTGTGGCGCGACAGTGGCGCTTGCTCTCCACCATCAAGATCATCCAGTCCATCTTCCTTTGGCGCGATGATCTCTTTAAATTCACGCGACAAACGCGTTTTACCCGTGCCATTAAAGGCATAGAACAACTGCACCTTTTTATCGGACGCTTGCAACAACTCTGCTATTTCCGTTAGCGTTTTACTCATTAAGCTGCCTCATCTGGATGAGATTTCGGGAAGCTCAACAACAGGTCTCGGTAGTATTCGTATTGCTTTTGACGCAATTCAATTTCGCGTGGAAGCCCCTCTTGAATTGAGTGAGTCAATACATCAAATTTATCTAAAATGGAAACAATGCGGTTCTGTTTTTCAATTGATGGTATAGGTATTTGGAACTTCGAAAACTCCGCCTTAGTAATCGTTTTCAAAGTACTTCCTCTGGCGAATTCTTTTTCTTTATCAAATTTAGCCTTTAGCTGATGTGCAAAATATTTTTTATTTATATCTTCTTTGTAGCTGGTAAATATTGCTAAAGTTCTATCCACGTAACTGTCGTATTGGGTGATAGCAACGCGTCCAATAGTACCTTGCAGAGAAACGACAACCGTGCCTTTTTCAACGAAAACGCTTTTTGGCTGTGCAAGCTTGGAAATCTTCTGCTTCG
Source organism: Neptuniibacter sp. (assembly GCF_024231755.1). GTDB lineage: Bacteria > Pseudomonadota > Gammaproteobacteria > Pseudomonadales > Balneatricaceae > Neptuniibacter. The sequence goes on along the minus strand of NZ_JAAEQH010000350.1, from coordinate 25,503 downwards.
TCGTTTGATGAAGTGTAAAGCCGAAATCAGCAACATCAGCAACCTGAACGAAAGGCATGCAGCTCTCTCCGTCATACCACTCGCTGTTTCCATAGGGCTGAGGAAATGAGCCACGCCTAAATGAAGCGACATCCTCTAGAATTTTCCACTCAACTTCATCCTGTTCAAAACTTAACAGCTGGTCGCGGTAGTAGTTGTATTGTTTTTTCCGCATGTTAAGCTCGGCGGTCAGCTCGGCGGTCATGGCGGTAAATGCGTCAAGAATGCGCACAATTTCAGCTTGTATTGCCAGCGATTTTTCTGGGTTATCTGGGCATGGGATGGGTACGAGAAACTTATCAGTATCTGGCGTTGCAATTTGCGGCATTTGCATTCGGCTACCGATGCCTTGAAAGTGCCGTTCATGCAATTTCAAAAAATGGTAAATAAACTTTATATGGATCGCATCGTTATCCGAGTAATACGACCACATTTCACTTTTATGTGAGAACGGTTTCTCGTAATACTCGAACTCAATCACACCTCTGGACTTTACAATAATCGACGGTTCCCGATTTACATCCTTTTCAGGTATGTCGTTAAAATCCACGAAGGCAACTGTTTTGCCTCCTGCAAAAATTTTTAACGGTGCTCCATCCTTGTGAAGGACTTTCATCTGACCGGCTGTTATTTTTGTTCCTTTAGTGCGTACTAGCACTTCTTTCAATGGCAGCCACTCCACATCAACCCCATCCAGCAGCTTCTCCATGTAGCTTAAATGACTCATGCTTCAATCTCCTCACCTTCAATTTCCGCCACAATGGCGTCAATATCACTGCGAAGCGAATCGATTTTGGCGACTGTTGTTTTTAAATCCCGATTGAGTTCAGTAATGTTTGTGACGACGCGATTATCTTTCGCTTCTACATAACTGCTCACCGAAAGGTTGTAGCTGTTGCCTGCGATAACATCCAAATCAACGGATTTTGCAAAGTGATCCACGTCCTCTTTGCTGGCAAACACCTTGATGATCTGCTCAATGTGCTCATTGCTTAGGGTGTTGTTATTGGTTTCTTTTTTAAACAGGCCACTGGCATCAATAAACTGGGTGGTAGTGTCGGTTTTGTGTTTAGACAGCACTAAGATATTCACGGCAATGGTGGTGCCAAAAAACAGGTTTGGTGCCAATGAAATTACCGTTTCAACGTAGTTGTTATCAACCAAGTACTGGCGAATTTTTTGCTCAGCACCACCACGGTAAAAAATACCGGGGAAGCAAACAATCGCCGCACGGCCTTTGCTTGATAAGTAACTAAGCGCATGCAGCACGAAGGCAAAGTCGGCTTTTGATTTGGGCGCAAGCACGCCAGCGGGCGCAAAGCGGTCGTCGTTGATTAGGGTTGGGTCGTCACTGCCAATCCATTTCACCGAATAAGGCGGGTTAGAGACAATGGCATCAAAGGGTTTGTCATCTAAAAAGTGTGGTTCGGTTAAGGTATCACCCAACTGAATATTGAACTTGTCATAGTTAATGTTGTGCAAAAACATGTTCATACGCGCTAAGTTGTAGGTGGTGTGGTTGAGTTCTTGGCCAAAAAAACCATCTTCAATGATATGCGCATCAAAGTGCTTTTTAGCTTGTAACAGCAACGAGCCGGAGCCCGCCGCAGGGTCATAGATTTTATTGACACTGGTTTGGCCGTGCATGGCCAGCTGTGCAATGAGTTTTGAAACGTGCTGAGGGGTGAAAAATTCGCCACCGGATTTACCCGCATTAGCCGCGTAGTTTGAAATCAGGAACTCGTAAGCGTCACCGAATAAATCAATTTGGTTGTCTTCAAAATTACCGAAGGTTAAACCTGCCACGCCTTTTAACACCGCAGCTAGGCGTTTGTTTTTTGCCTCTACCGTATTGCCTAGGCGATTACTGGTGGTATCAAAATCCGCAAACAAGCCTTTGATGTCTTTTTCTGAATCATAGCCGTTGGCTGAGTTTTCGATTGCCGCAAAAATAGCGGCCAAATCCGTATTTAAATTTTCGTTTTTGTGTGCATTAGCCGCCACATTGCTAAACAACTGGCTAGGGTAAAGAAAATAGCCTTTGGTTTTAATGGCATCTTCTTTGGCAAACTTGATGTTTTCGTCATCGTCAGACATGGCAGCATAATTAACGCTCTCATCTCCGCCTGTGATGTAGTTGACAAAGTTTTCACTGATAAAACGGTAGAACAGCGTACCCAGTACATATTGCTTGAAATCCCAACCATCCACTGAGCCTCGCACATCGTTGGCAATCGCCCATATTTGGCGTTGAAGTTCGGCACGTTGTTGTAAACTTGTCATTTGTTAATTCCTGCTTTTAATTCGTCATAATTCGTTTATGGGTTACGCAATGTTCACTGTCGTCGAACATCATTCGTTAAACCCTGGAGCTAAATTCAAATTTCCGACCCCGTAGAGTGTCGGAGTATTCTTTAACCAAAGCTGGTATTCAGTGCCTTGAAGGCTGTGTGCTTTGGAACAATCCACATGCCATTGACGAAGCAAATACCCAGCGGTTGCCGCTCTAATCTCAACCTTTAGAACGCCACCCGTCATGCCATAGTCCAGCTCTATCGCTTCGCTGTGCTCAATACGTGGGTGTGGCACTAACTCAAGCTCTACAAATCTGTTCCATTGCCGGTCTTGGGTTTCGAGCTCCGTTTCAGACAAAGTGGAATCTTCAAGCACAACCGCAGCTTTAATGCGGGTCAATACAAAGTCACGGAACTCACCATGCTTGCGGTCAAAACCACGAACATGCCAACGCAGGCCATTGTCCACCAGCGTATGCGGCACGATTTCACGGGTTGTTTCACCGCTAGATAATGATACATAGGTGATACGCAAGGCTTTGCCTTTGTGTATGGCCTCGGTGACTTTCGCCACTATCGATAAACTCGGCTTGTTAAGGTGATAAGGCGCTTCACAAGCAAGGGGTGGTTTTACCTTTCCAGTAAAGCCATCGCCGTACCCTTGGCTAATGGTTGCCAGCGTTCTCACAACGTCATAGTCGAACAATGGCTCAAAAGCTTCACCACGCTTATGTAACTTGAGCTTTTGATCATACTCAATGTTGCCTGGCGCAAGCTCTCTGTACATGGTGAAGTCTTTCGTTGCTTGTGCGGCGGCTATACTGAAGCGATCGACTAAATCCGCCCGTACCGCTTCGCCCTTAAATAATAAGGTGAAATCGATGTGGGCAATGCGATCCCTGGTTGCTTGTGGCAACTGCGCTATCTGCGAAAGCCTATCTGGCTTCGCCACTACTGTTTGTTTCAGACCATCATTTGTCATGCGTCTTGTTTATCCAATTCAACCAGATTCTTAAAACTCTGTTTATAAAGTACCGTCAGACATCGCGTAATCCCATTGAAAGGCATGGCATAAAGCTGCTCTTTATCCGCAATGACTAATCAATCTCTACTGGTTGAAGCTGGACAGATGGCCATAAAACACTGAATAGGCTTCAACCTAATTAATTTTATTAGGTATCATCCTATCACAAATTATTTTGTAGGGAAGACTAAGCGGCAACTTTTTGATCTGGATTGTAATTGCCGCTCAGGTATGGGCGTGAAGACATTGTTTCATGCCATTGCTGATAGCCGCTATCAATGCGCTACCCGAACCAATGGCACCACGATGTTACCGCGATGCGATACCCCGTTGTCCGACTCTGTAGAGATCAGGGCTCGTTGTTCACACTCCCGAATGCGCCTAGCAACTTCTGCCTGGGCTGGTAGCAATGGCAGCATCCCTTCAGCAATCGCGTCTGAGGCAGACTCTTGGCCACAGGACATCAAATGCTTCCATGGATCTTTAAGAAAGCGCTCGAACGTGATGCCAAATTCAATGATGCGGGCAGAGACGAAGATTTCGCCCCAGTATTCAATGTAGGTGTCTTGGTACATGGAAAGATTCCTCTTGTTGGTTATATACCCTTCCTACTTGCAGCCGCAGCGGTGTTACCTGCATTCGCTCACCCCAATCACATAGAAGATCTATGCTCATGGGGACTCACTCACTTGCCGCCTAGCTGCAACACCAAGTAGTTTGGGTATAACGTAAGTTCACTTTCCATTTTCCAGAGGTTTTCAAATATGCAAGGCTTACCTTGTGAAGAGTTACAAAGGTTTAAATCGATTGCGGGCATCTTTGTAGTCATAGTGGGCATGTTCTGAGCCACGATGATACAAATCATCCAGGTAAGTTTGTTCCTGCGGCAACTCGTCTTCGCTGATTTCGCGCCACCAATGTTTGTTGGCACCTTTAACACCGTCATGCCAGCGGTAACCACGCTCTTTTAAATAGTCCTTTACGTCAAACGGCGCACCAAACGCACGAACTAACACAGTTCGCCTGTCTGCTTCAGACAACAAGTTTGCAACGGACTCAGGCAGCAAATGAAACAACCAGGCCATCGCCAAACAATCGGTTGCAGCTCGGTGTCCTTCATAGAACCAACCTAAGCGAAGCAGCAGGTACTCAAGCTTTCGACTTTCAAAACCCAGCGCCTTCCAATCTATGCCACTGGCTGAACAGGCCCAAGATAGATGGCCTAATGCAGCAAACCGCTTTTCAAAGAAAGGACGATCAAACTGTGCATTGTGCGCAACCACCAGCGGATCATCGGATAACCAACTCGCTACCAGTGAATCATCAATGTGCTGGCCTTGCACCATATCATCGGTGATACCGGTTAACTCGGTAATCAGCTCGGGGATTGGCTTGCCGGGATCTTCATACAAGCTGATCACATCAACAATCGACACAATCCGCTTAGCCGAGGGACTGTAAAGCACCCTAACCATACCAAGCTCAATAATGGACTCGTCATCGGCAGACAGTCCAGTTGTCTCTGTATCGAGCAGCACCATTGGCTGTTCATCGCCTACCATAGGAGAAAGTTCAAGTGGCCAGGACTGCGGCTCACGCGTTAATGGAATACGCTCCAGCAATCTAAAATCTTCTGGTCTTTCTGGGATATCCGCGAGGCGCTCTAGCGGAAATGGCGTAGGGGCTCTTGTCATTGATGGTTCCTCTTCAATTCTATTGTTCGCTTTGGGTTATTTCATTGTGCCCTGTTCGTTTATAAACGCATTTGTACAAAATGCACCTTGGATACCTCAGCATTTTTTAATCTTTCTACTGGGTGAACCCATGTATGAAGGCTTTGGTTAATCCTTTCAGAAAGTCTTAGCTAAACCGTTTAGGTAACCCTTACCGATACCCTTTACGTATGGCTTAGCCAACCCCTTTTCAAACGGTTGAAAAAGGCTTTAACTGAGTTCGACTGAGCATTTTAATGATGCTCCTGACTTCGCTTTAAGCTAGTAAATTCAATACGAAGCAGAATTTTACTAACTGTTTTTAAACCCTTTGCAAAGGGTTCAACAAGCCTTGTCTGACGGTTACTTGACCCATGCGTTAACCAGTAGCAGTAACAGGATCAGTAACAGAAACAAGAGCAGTAGGCAGAAGCAGTATTATCCAAGCCTTGCAGGCTTTGACGAGGGCGAGCGATCCCCACATCAAGCTTATCAACACAAAAAAGAAATCACCTACAACACAGCGTCTTACTCGAACAACTACAGTTTTACCTACAATTTTACTTGTAGAAATCAGCATAGCAGACCGTTCTTAGCGATATGGCCTCACCTCTTTTTTACGTCGCGTTGAGGCTCCAAGTGATATTCCCAACAGGGTAGCCACTGCGCATGGCTTTCGCTCAAGTTTTCGTGATTGGTGCAGCAAGCATGGTTACTCTCGAGATCTTGCTGAAAGAGCACTCGCTCACTCAATTCAGAGTAAAGCTGAGGCCGCTTACCACAGGACTGATTTACTGGAACAACATCGCCCGATGATGCAGGCATGGGCTGATTTCGTAACACGATCAGGTGGTTGAATCGCCACAAGGTAGGGATTGAATACTATTCCAACGGAGGTTCACGATGGTACCTCTTTTTTCTGAAGGATTAACTGGACTATATCTGCTTGCAACTGTTTGCCGGAAATCTGCTGTCCCTCTCTTGATATTCCTAATAATAATTAGGCCATAAGCATATGATACATGAATATTTTTCATATCAAGTAACCGATAAATTTCACACCCCCCCACCCAGGATAGAGATTGCCATTACTGTGAGGCCGATCTATACTTCAACCATCCCCCCGGGGGGGATGTAAACTTAAGCCGAGAGATTTCCTGATGCTCAATATTCTTTCTAATCGTATTTACCGCCACCTGTTTATGGCACAGGTTATCGCCCTTATCGGCACCGGTCTGGCGACCGTTGCGCTGGGGCTGTTAGCCTACGAGCTTGCAGGAGACAGGGCTGGTGCTGTCTTGGGTACCGCGCTGGCTATCAAAATGAGCGCCTACATTCTGGTTGCGCCCGTAGCTGCGGCCTTCGCCGACAAATTCCCGCGTCGCAGTATGCTGGTGACGCTGGATCTGGTTCGCGCCCTCGTGGCTATAGCGCTGCCATTTGTCACCCAGATCTGGGAAATCTATATCCTGATCTTCATTCTTCAGTCTGCCTCGGCGGCATTTACGCCAACCTTTCAGGCGACAATCCCGGAAATTCTTCCTGATGAACGCGAATATACCCGGGCGCTGTCTCTGTCACGGCTGGCCTACGATTTGGAAAGTGTTATCAGCCCCATGCTGGCGGCTGCGCTGCTGGCGGTCATGAGCTTCCATAACCTGTTTGCTGGGACGGCTGTGGGGTTTATCGCATCGGCTTTACTGGTTGTTTCTGTCAGATTGCCAAAGATGAAAGCGCTAACGGTAAAACGCAGCATCTATGACAAAACAACGCGAGGCATGCGTATTTTTCTGAAAACACCGAGACTACGCGGCCTGCTGGCTCTCAACATGGCCGTAGCAGCGGCGAGTGCGATGGTTATCGTCAATACTGTTGTTCTGGTTCAGGCTAACTTTGGTTTCTCACAACGGTCTACCGCCATTGCGCTGGCATGCTTCGGTATCGGATCCATGCTATCGGCTCTGATTCTACCCAGACTCCTCGACAAAATGAGTGACCGCATGCCGATGCTTGTAGGTACGTCGCTTTTAGTCATTGGCCTGGGATTGGGCATTCTCCTAAAAAATTATGTCACCTTGTTAGTGCTGTGGGCGCTGCTGGGGGTGGGTTATTCGCTTTCTCAGACGCCAAGTGGGCGCCTGCTGCGGCGCTCGTCAAAAGCTGAAGACAGACCGGCGCTGTTCGCCGCTCAGTTTGCGCTGTCACATTCATGCTGGCTGGTGACTTATCCGCTGGCAGGGTGGGTAGGCGCTACATGGGGAACTCAGGCTTCATTCATCGCTCTGACCATTGTGGCGGGGCTGTCGCTGGTTACTGCCGTACTCATCTGGCGGCCTGAGCATGAAATTTACATCCAGGTTCACAGCCACACAGCCCCAGATACAAACAATGAATCGACCCATGAGCATGATTTCGTGATTGATGATGAACACCCGTCATGGCCGAAGAAAGAGAAGTAATTTACCCATAATATGCAGCGTATAAGGAGAGGATAAGCCGATAAAAAGTGTGACCATAGCGTTGATACATATTATCTTATCCCCTCCACCCAGAGAGGACAGCCCCATGACCGTACACGCATCACACCCTGACATTATTAAAAGACTTAAGCGTGCCGCAGGGCACCTGAAAAGTACCATCCAGATGCTTGAAGATGAAAAAGCGTGTCTGGATATAGCCCAGCAGTTACAGGCTGTGGAAAAAGCTATAACGAATGCGAAGCGTACTTTAATTCACGACCACTTAGGTCACTGCCTGGAGGAGGCCCTTCATGCTGAACACTCCGAGTCTGATAGTTCGCTTAGCGAATTTAAAGAGATAACCAAGTATCTTTAAAGCTGGTGAAACATGACTGGTTTTTCACAGCAAGGTGTGGTTAATGCCTGTGTTGCTACATATGCCCCATCAGGGGGCTTTTTTATCTGACTCAGCAGCAATTAACCAGTACCTACCTGAAAGGATTTATTATATGAAAATAAAAAACTCCCTTTTTCTATATTAATCTTATTCCTGCCAGCCATTTCCGTCGAAAAATCGGAAATGAAAATGTCAAAAATGCACTCGTCAGCATAGTCACAGGAATATAAGGCGGACATGAATGACCTGCACGACAAAGTGATGTCTGCTGTTAATGAGTCCGATCCCGACAAGGCCTTTACAAGGAGTATGATAGGGAAGCTGTGATCAAGTCTGCCGCATGAGATAATGTCCGCTGCACACGATTGGGGACATAGAGATGGATCAGCAACTTACATTCGCGGACAGCGAGTTCAGCAACAAGCGCCGCCAGACCCGTAAAGAGAAGTTCCTTGGCCGGATGGACAAGCTGATCCCCTGGACGCGTCTCGAAAACGTCATCGAACCTCATTATCCCAAGCCCGGTAACGGCCGCCGTCCTTATCCGTTGTCTACTATGCTGCGGATTCAATGCATGCAACAGTGGTACAGCCTGAGTGATGAGGCGATGGAAGATGCGCTGTATGAGATTGCCTCCATGCGCCTGTTTGCCGGTCTGTCACTGGATAAGGCCATCCCCGATCATTCAACGATTCTGAAGTTCCGCCACCTGCTGGAACAACATGGCCTGGCACGCCAGATCTTCGACGAGGTCAATCAGTGGCTGTCCGAGGCTGGTGTGCTGATCAAGGAAGGTTCCCTGATCGATGCCACCATCATCGAGGCCCCCAGTTCAACTAAGAACCGCAGTGGCGAGCGCGATCCTGAGATGCACCAGACGAAGAAGGCACTTCGGGCTGAAAGCCCATATCGGCGTGGATGCCTGCACCGGTATCACGCACAGCTTCACCACTACGGCAGCCAATGAGCATGACCTAAACCAGGCAGAGCACCTGCTTCATGGTGATGAAGCGTTCATCTTTGCCGATGCGGGTTACCGAGGCGCCGAAAAGCGGGTAGAGCTTAAAGATGTCAGTGCAGACTGGCACATCGCCGAACAACCCGGGCAGCTGAAGACTCTGAAAAAGCATCCTCGCATCAATAAGGTCAGAATCCCCGCACCGAGTATCTGAAGGCCAGCCTGCGTGCCAAGGTTGAGCATCCGTTCCGGATCATCAAGTGCCAGTTCGGCTTTGTAAAAGCCCGTTACCGTGGTCTGAAGAAAAATGACGGCAAACTGGCGATGCTGTTCGCGCTGTCAAACCTCGTGCGCGTGGATCAGATGTTGCGAGCACAGGGTTAATCAGTCTGAAGTGCCTGAAAAGGCGCTGTCCGAAGGAAAACGCAGGATAATGACGTCTAAATGGGGCCCCAATTGCTACGGGTTCTGGTTGGGCAGAAGTGGAGGCTTAATTACAGGTTCCTTAGTCGATATAAAAATAAGTCAGGCTATTATCAGGGATAAAATAATATAAAAAAGTTAAAAACGGTAACTCCATAGTAGAGTTACCGTTTTAATAAAACTATTCTTTTGGTGGGAACCCAGCTTCACGTAAAGCCTCAGAAATCTGCTCTAAAGATATTGATGTTTGCACATCTACCTTACGTATTGGTGGGTTGGTTACGATTTTAGCCTCTGGATCCATATTCTGAATAACTTTAGTCACTGTTCGAGCGCAGCCACCGCATGTCATATTTTCTATATGTAATTGCATTTGTATATCCTATTTAGTTGTGGTGACCTTTAGGATAGAGTTTGCCACTGTTGTAAGGTCAAGCCCTATCGCCAAAGATTTTCGTGCTTATCCTCTTTGACTAAACGTTTCACCAGAGGTATCAACTTTTCGCCTTGAGGAAAAACTTCGCACAACCACATAAAACACAGGAGTAAGCAGTAAGCCAAAGAAGGTTACTCCAAGCATTCCCGAGAATACGGCAATACCCATAGCATGCCGCATTTCGGCACCAGCCCCACTAGCTAATAGCAAAGGTATAGCACCCGCAATAAACGCCAGAGATGTCATAAGAATCGGACGTAAACGCAAGCGAGCAGACTCAAGCACGGCCGCCAATGGTGATAGTCCTTCACTCTCCTTGGTTCGGGCAAACTCCACGATTAAGATTGCATTTTTCGCGGCCAGCCCCACCAAAACAACAAAACCAATCTGAGTAAAGATATTGTTATCACCATTAGAAATCCAGACTCCCCCAATTGCAGAAAATAGCGCCATCGGCGCAATCAGCAATACAGCAAATGGCAAAGACCAACTGTTATATTGTGCCGCCAAGATAAGGAAAGCAAAGAAAACAGCTAGAGGGAAGATATACAGTGCTGAATTACCCGCCAATTTTTCCTGATAAGTAAGGTCAGTCCATTCATATGCCATCCCTTCAGGTAAACTTTCCTTAACTATTTTCTCAATAGCATCAGTTGCCTGTCCCGAAGAATAACCTGGTGCTGTACCACCTGTAATATCTGCAGATGGGTACCCGTTATATCGCATCACACGGTCAGGTCCAGAAGTTCGCTTAATATTTATCAGAGCTGATAAAGGAATCATGTCACCTGCTGAGTTTCGCACCTTAAGCAACCCGATATCTTCTGCTTGCATACGGAATGGCGCATCGGCTTGGGTAATGACTCGATACGTCCGACCAAACCTATTAAAATCATTTACATAAAGCGATCCAAGATTCACCTGTAAAGTATCAAATATATCTGTTAGCGCAACCCCCTGAGATTTTGCTTTCACACGATCAATATCTACCTGAATCTGAGGCGAGTTAGTTTCAAAACTGGCCATCATCCCTGCCAACTCTGGAGTTTGCATAGCTTTAGCCATGATGACGTCCTGCACACGAGCAAGCTCTTCAAAACCTAATCCGGCCCGGTCTTCAATTTGAAGTTTAAATCCTCCCATACTCCCTAAACCAGGAACAGGTGGTGGGGGGAATATACCCACGAAACCATCAGGAATTTGACTAAATTTCCCCATCAGACTACCAGCAATAGCCTGAGCAGATAATGATGGATTTCGACGTTCTTTAAAAGGTTTCAACATAGTAAACATTAATGCTGAATTTGGCATGTTAGGGCCGTTTACCGATAAGCCAGGGAATGCAATCACACTTTCAACTCCAGGCTGAGATAAAGCAATCCTGGACATTTCCTTAACTACAGCTTCGGTTCGGTCGAGTGAAGCGCCGGAAGGAAGCTGAGCAATGCCAACAAGGTAATATTTATCCTGAGCAGGCACAAAACCACCAGGAACCTGTTTGAAGCCCAGGAAGGTCAGTGCCAGAAAACCAGCATACAGAATGAGTACAATTGTACTTCCGCGAACGATACGTCGAATCGTCCCAACATAGGAATTCGACAGGCTATCAAAGAAACGGTTAAAACGACGGAAAAAAGATCCGAAAAAACGATCCATTACACGAGTCAACAAATCTTGCTTCTCTATACCTTGATGTGGTTTCAGTAGTACGGAAGCTAATGCCGGAGACAATGTTAAGGAGTTGATAGCCGATAAAATCGTTGAGATAGCAATCGTCAATGCAAATTGACGATAGAATTCGCCCTGAAGCCCCGAGAGGAATGCTGATGGAATAAACACAGCTGCCAGTACTGAGGTAATAGCCAGAATTGGCCCCGTTACCTCGTCCATTGCTTTTCTTGCGGCGTCTTTTGGTGAGAGTCCTTTTGCAATATGGCGCTCAACGTTCTCAACCACAACGATTGCATCATCAACAACAATACCAATTGAAAGAACCAGACCAAATAAAGATAGCGTATTGAGTGAGAACCCAAATACATCCATTAATGCAAACGTACCCACTAATGAAATAGGCACTGCGATCAATGGGATGATTGATGCTCTCCATGTTTGCAAAAATAGCATCACGACCAGCACAACTAATATTGTGGCCTCTAATAAAGTCGTCGTGACAGATTTCAGGGAAGCACTAACAAACACGGTCGGATCATAAGCGATACTGTACTGAATACCTTCCGGAAACCTTACTTTCAGGCGTTCCATTGTTGACCTTACCGATGCAGACACCTCAAGTGCATTGGCGCCCGGGGTCATAACAATCTGCATACCCACTGCATTTTTATTATTTAGTAAACTCCTCATGGAGTAGTTATCTGAACCGAGTTCAAGACGAGCCACATCACGCAAGCGCGTAATTTGTCCGTCATCTCCGGTTTTAATAACTATATCGCCGAACTGTTCCTCAGTAGTTAGGCGCCCTAAGGCATTCACAGTGACCTGGAATGATGACGATGCATTAGGTTGCTGTCCGACAGAGCCAGCCGCTACCTGAACGTTTTGTTCTTTAATCGCAGCAGTGACATCACTTGATGTTAACCCTCTGGAAGCCACTTTATTAGGATCTAACCATACTCGCATGGCATATTCCCCTTCACCTCCCAGCGCTATGCTTGCGACACCTGGTAAGCGTGAAAGCTCATCACGTACGTTTAACATTGCATAGTTAGAAACATAAAGTGGATCATAACGCTCATCAGGAGAGAACAAATGCACCACCATAAGAATATCCGGCGAGGTTTTTTCAGTCACAACCCCTATTTGCTGGACTTCCGTTGGTAGCCGAGGCAAAGCCCGTGATACCCGATTCTGAACCTGAATTTGCGCAATATCGGGGTCAGTTCCCTGTCTGAAAGAGATGGTTAAAATCATTCGGCCGTCAGAAGCAGTTTGAGAACTCATGTAAAGCATGCCTTCAACCCCATTGATGGCTTGCTCAAGCGGGGCGGCAACAGTATCTGCTATTACATTGGGGTTTGCTCCGGGGTAGCTTGCCGTTACCTGAACGGTTGGCGGTGTTACGGACGGATATTCACTGAGAGGAAGTTGAAAAAACGCTAAAGAACCCGCTATCAGCATAAAAACTGATAAGACAATTGCAAATATGGGGCGCTGGATGAAGAAATGAGGAAATTTCATTTACTACCTCCCTCATTTTTGCCATTCGATTTTTTAGATGCACCTTCAGGCTGCCTCTCAGGTACGCTCAACAGCGTTTGCATCGATACGATGTCTGGCGTAACGGCCATCCCCGGTCGTACGAGCCCTTTTATGATAATTTTTTCCCCGGCCTTCAGACCGTCGCTGATAACACGTAATCCATCGACCATTGGCCCCAACACTATCGGGCGATACTGCGCCTTATTATTGGCATCAACAACAAGGACATACTTATTGCCCTGATCTGTGCCTACGGCTTGATCGTTTACCAAAATTACTTTTTGCTCACTACCAGTGCCTAACTGAACTCTGGCAAATGCTCCAGGAGTAAGAAGACCATCAGCATTCGGGATAATAGCCCGGACACGAACAGTGCCGGTATTACGATCAATTTGGTTGCCAACAAAATCAAGCGCCCCCCCGTGCGGATACCCCTTCTCATTTGCCAGACCTATATGTACGGGTAATTTTTCGTTGCTACGTCCGACAACATCAGGCCGAGCCTTACTGACAGTATTGAGATATGTCGCTTCATCAATATCAAAATAAACATATAAAGGGTCGGACGAAACGATTGTTGTCAATAGAGTCGCGGCCCCCCCCTGGCTGCTGCTAACCAAGTTACCTTCAGTTACTAAAATCCGATCGATACGGCCATCAATTGGCGCAGTCACACGCGAGTATGACAAATCCAGCTTTGCTGCTTCGACTGCAGCCTTCGATACCTGAACCTGTGCAACGCGGGCATTTTTCTCAGAAGATGCATCATCATAGTCTTTACGCGAAACAGCACCTCCGTTTACCAGACGGCTAATACGCTCGTAATTGCGGCTTGCCTGGAACGCCTGAGCTTCTGCCTGTCGTAATTGCGCTTGTGCACTATCAAGCACAACCTGGTAGGGCCGCGGATCGATTTGAAATAACATCTGTCCTTTCTGAACCAGACTTCCCTCCGGCACCGTAACAGATTCGATTGCCCCTCCTACCCTGGGGCGTAGCTCCACTGTTTTAATAGCCGCTAAAGAACCGGTAAATTCAGCAGAAGGTATAATATTCCGTGATACGGCAACAGCCACGGGTACCTGTGGACCTGCAGGCGCATTTGCAGTTTTTTTTTGCGTTTCGCTTGCATCATCATTTGCAAGTACCACTTCTGTATTGGCTGTCACTGCAACTGCCATCAGCAATATCCCAACTTTCATTTTCATCATAACGATCCTTTCATTCACCAAAACTCTTCGGCCAGTCCGAAGTTGGCGTCTGTAGTAATACCAATTGTCTTAAAAGTTTGATCTAATAGTGGTATTCATATTCGAGTGATTTTGATATGCATACAGCCGACGACTTTAAACAATTAGCAAAGCAAACCTCCAACGGGCAACTGCGAACCCGCTATCTAGCTTTGTATCATTTCAAGAATGGGGAAACACGAACCCAGATAGCAACTTACCTTGGGGTTGCCAGAGGCAGTGTTAATACCTGGGTATCCAACTATCTGGCGCACGGACTTGAAGGTCTGCAATCCAAACCTAGTCCGGGTAGACCCTGTCAGCTCTCCGTCTCCCAGCGAGAACAGATCGCACATTTTATCAAAGAAAATGCGGTTAAAAAGGAGGGGGGGCGTTTGATTGCACAGGATGTACGACAATACATTAGCGACACCTTCCAAATCGATTATCAGTTGCGAAACGTATACCGCATCATGGATGCGCTCGGTTTCAGTTGGATAACCAGTCGCTCTAAACACCCTAAACAATCACAACAAACCCAGGACACTTTTAAAAAATTTCCTGCTGGAAACGATCCTTCACACTCCCGGTCATCTTCCTCTGGATCGCGTTGACGTCTGGTTTCAAGACGAAGCACGATTCGGTCAGCAAAATCAGACGTCCAGAATATGGGCAGCCAAGGGCAGCAGGCCAAGAGTAGTAAAGCAACAGCAATTCGATTATGGCTATGTCTTTGGGGCGGTGTGTCCGAGCAATGGTAATACTCAGGCGCTTATCAGCCCTCTTGTGAATAAAGAGGTGATGAAGCAGCATCTGAAATTAATAAGTGAAGCGACAGAGCCTGGGCGTCATGCCGTTGTTGTAATGGATGGCGCGGGCTGGCATACGATCGATACGGCCAGCCCATTTACCAATGTCAGTCTGTTAAAACTCCCACCTTATTCTCCGGAGCTGAACCCGATGGAGCAAGTATGGCAATGGTTACGGCAACGTTGCTTATCAAACCGCGTATTTCGAGGTTACGAAGAAATAGTGGAACAGGTCTCTCGCGCTTGGAATACATTCATTGCGGATGTTGAACGAGTCAAAAATCTCTGTTGGAGAGAGTGGATAAAGTTGGTCAATTAATTAATGCAATTGGTATAATTTCTTACAGGCTAAAGCTTGTAGTAACTGGAAGGTCAAGGGGGAGGATGATAAAAACTTAGAAAGATCGCACTGATAAAATTGATTAAATCGGCTATTGAGGTGAATTCGTACAAAAAATTGAAAATTGTTTAAAACATAATGTTATTCATAGAAAAAATCAGGCCACTGAAATGGCCTGATGTAAAGGATGCTAATAGCTAGTACTTACCTCAAGCATCAATCGTGATATCACCGGCAGGAATGCACTGACATGTCAAACATGCCCCCTCATCAGAGGGCTCCACACCATTCAGATGCTGTACGTTCCCTGCAATCACCCTAGTTGAACAGCTTTCACATTGTCCAACACGACAACCACTAGGCATTTGAATCCCAAGCTTTTCCCCAAAATTAAGTAGAGTACCTTTATCCGTGGTCCAAATCTCTGTTCTTCCTGATTTTGCAAAAATGACTTTATGACGTAATGAGGGATCATTATTTATTTTTGCTGGAGAACGAAATATCTCGTAGAAAATAGCAAATGCAGGTACACCTCTCTCCTGAAGCCCTCGCGATATCGCATCCATCATAGGCTGCGGACCACACATGTAATAACGAGCATTATTCTCAATAAGATATGCCTCGACATCTCCCGCACCAACGTAACCAGCTCTATCATAATCCAATCCTGGAATATCACAGTCGAGGGGCTGATTGTAGATATTAATTACTTTAAGCCTGTCAATAGACGCATTTAGCTCCGCAATTCTTTTCTTAAACGCATGTAGCCTACTATTTTGATTAGCATAGAAAAGCCAGATCTCCGGACCTTCCGCTTGGGGGTTAATAGACTCCAGATAGGAAATGAATGGAGTAATTCCAATACCGCCAGCAAAGATTACGACAGGCTGGACGGCATTGAGCGGGACAATGAAATTCCCCCCAGGAGGGGTAAGTTCAACATCCTTGCCTATCTGCAAATGCGTGTTTATGTAGGATGACATTATTCCTTCAACATACTCACCTTTCTCATCAGTCGCTTTCTGATGACGGACAGAAATGGAATAGGTTTTACGGTCATGAACAAACGCAGGGCCTGTCAGCGAATACGCCCGGGTAACGATCTCTTCAGAATCGCTCATCGGACAACAGCTAACAGTGATATGCTGGCCCGGTTCATAATCAGGTAAGTAGCCTTCACTGTTCGATTGGAAGGTAATTGTCGTAACATTATCTGCTTCTTTTTTCAGTTCAATGACTTTGAATGTTTTACGACCTTCCCAGGGGCGCCTTATCAGCTCAAAATCATTCAAGCGGCGAATGCGGCAGCGGAATGAACGCAAAGGTAAAGCACCGCTGACTGGATCATAGCTATCACCGCTGATTAAACTATTGTAATTGCTACTGTACTCACCTTTAACCGGGTATGAAGGTTTGCCAAAATCAGGACAAGCCTGCCACCACCCAAACTCAGCAATTACAGTTTCATGAGAGAGTTTGGCTTCCACTTTTGCTCTAAATCGAGCAAGACCTGCTCTCGTTTCAATTTCTACCCAATCCCCCGTCTTGATACCTTCTTCGTCAGCCAGAGTTGCCGAAATGTCTACCGTTGGATAAGGTGCTTTTTTTCGTAGGCTAGTCAGGCTTCGATGTTGGCTATGACAGAAGAATCCGCTTTTAACGGATGTCAGCATTAATGGATAATCAGGATCGTTGCGCTGGTATTCTTGCGGCTGTACATACTCAGGTAAAGGATTGTAACCATAGTGATGAAGGATCTCAGAGTAAAACTCTGCACGTTTTGTTTCTGTATTGAAACCTGCCAGATATCCACTATTTGGGTCTCTGAAAGCATATTTTCTGACTTTATGCTCAAGCGGGATATCGTAACCTTCTGGCTTATTTCTGAGCATCTCAACAGTCAAACCTAATGGTTCTAGTTGATAATTCCAGGCTGCCTCAATATTGCCGTCGAAGAACGCTTCATTCATTCCTAACCGGCATGCAAGATCGAAAACAATCTCAAGGTCGGAACGGCTTTCACCGCGCGGAGAGACCATTTTTTTTCTCAACTGAATGTGGTCCTGAGCAGCAGCACTACTTTCAAACCCGGTTCTTAGGCCTTCGCGCTCCCAGGCAGTGTTAACTGGCAGAAGGATATCAGCATACTTTGATGTAGGCGTTTCAAACAAATCTACATGGGCATAAAACTCAAGCGCCTCAAGCGCCTGTTGTCCGAGAGAAGTATCACTTTGTGAAAGTAATATGTTGGCACCAAAGCCAATTAACCCGCGAATTTTATAGGGTGTACCTTCTAATACTGAATGCCAGATATCCTGAGAATGAACCCAACCTTGTGAAGGCGGCCCGATAGGCCTTTCTTCAAGGCCTAATGCTTTATCCCATTGTGATTTAGGCATCAATGTCGGTGAATTAACCACATTTACCGGGTGGCTGGCATAGATTCGATTACATCCTTCCTGATCGAAACAACCGGTTAAAGCATACAGTGTCGCAATCGCACGTTCTGTTTGGGTGGCATTAGTGTGTTGAGCCACTCCAGACCAACTGTGGTAGGCGATTTTCTTGGCCCCGGCAATCAAACTCGCAGCGGCTTCAATTGACGCAACAGATACCCCGGTGATACGGCTTACGTTTTCTGGGTCATAATTAGCCAACATATCTTTAAAAGATGAAAACGCCGTTTGGCAGGAAATTTTTGCACCATCAGCTATTGCGACTTCAACATTGCCCTCAAGTGCAGCTGTAGGCATCAGCGTTTCTTCAGTTCGAGTCTCGGAATCGATAAATGTGACTTGCTGGTTGTGTTCGTCCCAAACTGTATAGCGATTACTGATGGCAAGTGGGTTAATATCTTTTTCCCGAAGAAAATAACCATTATCATTTCGAACCAACAAAGGACCATTAGTCCAGTTTCGAACAAACTCATGATTAAACAGGTTTCGTTCTACCAGGAGATGGCTTAACCCCAAAGCTAATGCACCGTCAGTTCCAGGATTGACATCAAGCCAGGCATTTGCTTCTTTCGCTAAGGGTGTCGGGCGAGGATCCACGACAATCAGTTTTGCGCCGTTATTTCGACCAGTACCAATCGCACTAGCCTGGGCAAGCCAAGTATTCGCGGGGTTATGCCCCCAAAGAAGAATAAGATCGGCATGGGAATAATCAGCAACAGGAATGCCGCAGCCAAAGGTCCATCGATGTGCAACGTCTTTATGCCAGTTACATATCTCAGTTCCATAGCTGGTATTTGGGCTGCCATAGATACGAACAAATCGCTCTAACCATTCAATTGCATCACTGAGGGGGGTACCGCTTGGGCTCGTAAAGCCGAAAGCGACAGATTCAGCTCCATCCTCTCGTTTAAATTTTTCCAGTTGTCCGGCTATCGTTGACATAGCCTCTTCCCAACTTATACGTTGCCAGCCCGGATCCTCTGCACCTTTAGGATGAGTTCTCTTCATCGGGTACAGAATTCTATTTGCGCTGTCCACCAGCTCAGGTGCCGCTTTCCCCTTCATACACATGGCCTTACCATTAGGGTGTTCAGGGTTAGCCCGTACCTTGATCAGGTGGTCATTTGCTACTTCACTCAGCGTCCCACACCGCGAACGGCAAAGTGTGCAATATCCGGGAATAATATCTGACATTGGAAACCTCACTACTAAAAACAGTTAATATTCTTTAAAAACCACATTGATTTCTTTTTACCCAAGAGTTACTAACCCAATTAATGTCATCTTGTTTTGTAGGCGTAATTTCAGTTGAAATTACTGTCATCTATGGATTGCGGCTAAGAAATTTCAGGACCAGAGTCTGATTTTTGTAAACCGTTAACATCTGCAAGATACAGTGCACTCAAAATAGGGCATTCAGGCTTATCATCCCCTGCACAGCAATCAGAAAGCGTTGTAAGTATTGATGCCATACGCTGAAATTCTTGAATTTTTCGCGTCAACTCGTTGATGTGTGACTCGACTAATTTTTTTACATCAGCACTCTGGCGCGAATGGTTCCCCCACAGACAGAGAAGTTCCCCTGTTTGTGCCAGAGAGAAACCTAATTCCCGACATCGGCGTATAAAATGTAATTTGTACACATCAATATCGCGGAACATCCGATACCCGGCTGCAGTTCTGGCTACTTCCGGTATTAATCCCGCCTCTTCATAATAGCGGATCATTTTTGCGGAAACTCCGGATAACCGGGCAGCATCACCAATGTTCATCCTTACCTCCCAAAATGTATTCTGTTGATACCAGATCCAGTTTCAAATGACGTCGTTTCCGGCGCTCTTACCTTGCATACGTAGTGATACGGTTACCGTCTGGCTCATCAATATTGAGTCGATATCCAGCCTAAACCTTCCTGTGGCGGTAAGGTCAAGAAAAAAGATCATCAAGATAAGCTGTATAAGAAACCAGATGTGACGAAAATACTCATCTCCCTTATGACCACATACTTAATGACTCAAAACACTCTTCTTTGGGTTTAGAAAGAATGCTATCTCTAGTGGAATCATTTTTATATTCGCCAACACTCACTAATTCCCATGATTCGACATCATTCAACAACGCAAGCATCAACTTATTATTTAATGCATGACCTGACTTATAAGCATGGTAGGCGCCAATAATATTATGGCCTGATACGAAGAGGTCTCCAATCGCATCCAGTGTTTTATGTCGCACAAGTTCGTTGTTAAATCGCAGACCTTCCGGGTTCAGAACGCTATATTCATCAAGACCTATCGCATTATTCAAACTTGCCCCTAACCCAAGACCTTTTTGTTGTAGAAGTTCTACATCACGAACAAATCCAAAAGTTCTGGCATCAGCAATCTCGCCAATATAGTTTTCTTTCGACACTTCAATATTTAATCTATTGGTCTCAGCAGAAATCAAGGGATGCTTAAAATCAATCATAAAATCGATCGAGAACTTAGAGTCTGGATGCAAAAGAGCCCATTTGTCGCCATCTTTTACGGAAACCGTTTTTTTTATCAGCAGATATTTTTTTAGCGCACACTGCTCTATCAAACCAGCGTGCATTATTGAATATATGAATCCTCTGGCACTCCCATCGAGAATGGGAAGTTCTGGAGCATCGAGCTCCACCAAGAGGTTATCAAGTCCCATGCTGGACACCGCAGAGAGGAAATGTTCGATTGTTGAAACTCGAACTCCCTGAGGGTTGATAATGCTTGTTGCCAGCATAGTGTCATGAATCTGATCGGCACGGAGCTGAATATCAACAACAGGAGTTACATCTGTTCTACGGAACCGTATGCCACTATTGGCACCAGCAGGCATGATTTTCATGTTAACGGTTTTACCGCTATGCAAGCCAATACCGTTTAACTCAACAATATTCTTGATAGTTTTTTGCTTGATCATGGAGACCTCTATTTGCTCTAGCGACTAGGCAGAACGTCTGCAACAAGGCTCCATTAATGATTCCCCCTATTGCCCTGTTCATCGTCCTCGCTACTCTCGACTTGGTTCCATTAAAAACCCTAAAGTTGATATAGGGTCAAGCTTTTATACGATATACACATGAAGCATCTTGCACGAGTCGCACTGACTGACCCGAGTTAGTTACCATCATATTCCTTATGGTTGAGACCATATGGAAATCAGTGAATTAAAAATATTTATTCATCCAAAACACAAATGGTTTTAAGAAAACCTAACCCCCTTCTTGTAAAATTATTCAAGATAGTCAAGTATATTTTTTATATTGTCAATTAGGGCCACATGCAGGTCAGGGTCATCACATTCATCTGAATGGCAATAGGAAATATGTTGAAGTATAATTCTTTTTTTGAATTCGCTAACGGTGCACTCCAACTCATACACCGACCGTACGATATCAATACAAGGTTCATCATCGATTAAAAAATCCTGCATTTTATTATATTTATCAGCCAGCTCTTCTATCATAGGAATCAATACGGGGTCATTAACTAACATTGGCATATCTCTCCTCATCGTCTGAAAGTAAAGATGGACACAGCGCTGATAAATCCCAACTCCCTTGCTTACGGTACCGACCGGGAGGAAGATGAAACTTGTTTTTGAAAGCTCTCGTGAAAGTTTGTTGCGAATCAAAACCATACTGAAGAGCAATGTCCAGAACTGTTCTGGAAGTTAGTTTCAGATCGATGGCAGCGCAGGATAATCGACGAGAGCGAACATATTCACCCCGCGCAATGCCGGTCGCCTGTTTAAATAAACGTTGAAAATGCCATCGTGAATAACCAGATTTTTCAGCAATGATTTCTACTGGCAAGGTTTTATTCAATGAACATTCAACCCACTGTACAATATCTTCGACAACACTTTCAGAATATTTTTTGGTGTCCATCCGCTCCCCCTCAAACCATATTCGATAAATATGTTCAAACCAGAATACGGTCTCTGAGTCTGTCGTCCATGAAGAACTCAGAGACCCAACTCTTTATTTTCGTAATAATCTCAGGCCATTTGCCACAACCAGAAGACTGGCACCAACATCAGCAAATACAGCCATCCACATGGTTCCCATTCCCATGAGCGTGAGTACAAGGAATACGGCTTTAATACCTAGAGCGAGGCTGATATTTTGTACAAGTAAGCTGTACGTTTGTCGGGACAATTTCACAAAGGCTGGTATTTTACGCAGGTCATCATCCATTAAAGCTACATCTGCAGTTTCAATCGCCGTATCAGTACCCATTGCTCCCATAGCAAAACCGATATCAGCTGCAGCCAGAGCCGGTGCATCATTGATACCATCACCAACCATCCCAGTGATTCCAATCCGTGAATGCTCTTCAACTGCACGATGTTTATCTTCTGGCAATTGATTCCCTCGAGCCTCATCAATTCCAACCTGAGATGCGATTGCTTTAGCTGTATGTGGGTTATCACCAGTCAGCATAATAGTTTTAACGCCAAGTTCATGAAGTTGTTCAATCGCTTCACGACTGCTGTTTTTAACAGTATCAGCAACAGCGAACAGCCCAAGCACTTGCTTACCATCATTGAGTAAAATAACTGTTTTACCCTGGCTTTCCAGCCTTTGTACTGTTGCTTTAATCTCTGATGGACAATTAAAGTGTTCTTCTGTCAAACGCAGGTTTCCAAGGTAAAAATCCTTACCTGTAATTACGCCATGCACACCTCGCCCAACAATCGCTTCAAAGCTGTCAACATCCTGCTTTTTCAAATCAGCAGAAGCATTCACAATTGCCAGTGAAACAGGGTGATCAGAGTAACTAGCGAGACTAGCTGCAGTAGTACGAACTTCACGCTCGCTCCATCCATTGAATACCATTACGTCGGTTTGTACTGGTTTCCCATGGGTAATAGTTCCTGTTTTATCCAGCGCAAGGGCTTTTAGCTTACGTCCCTGCTCAAGATAAACACCGCCTTTAATGAGAATCCCTTTGCGAGCAGCTGCAGTAAGTCCACTGACAATCGTTACTGGCGTAGAAATAACCAGGGCACATGGACACGCTATGACAAGCATAACTAAAGCTTTATAGATCCACTCCTGCCATGTTCCTGCCCCAAACAATGGTGGCAATACAGCAACCGCAACAGCAATACCCATAACGACTGGGGTATAAATCTGGGAAAAGCGGTCAACAAAACGTTGTGTAGCTGCTTTGGCACCTTGCGCCTGCTCAACAGCATGAATGATTCGCGCAAGGGTTGTATTATTTGCAGCTGCAGTGACTTTATATTCAAAAGAGCCTGACTGATTTATTGTTCCAGCAAATACTGTATCGCCCGCGATTTTATCGACAGGCATACTTTCACCTGTAATTGGAGCCTGGTTAATGGTGGTTTGACCTTTGACGATTTCTCCGTCGAGACCAATTCGTTCACCTGGTTTTACCCTAACAATACTGCCCGGTTGTACGCTACTGGCGTCAACTTCCTGCCATGTTCCATCAGCTTGTTGGACCATTGCAGTTTCAGGAGTCAGGTTCATCAGTGAACCTATTGCATTTCTGGCTCTATCGAGTGATTTGGCTTCTATTAGTTCAGCAATGGTGAATAACACCATAACCATCGCCGCTTCTGGCCACTGCCCAAGGACCAAAGCCCCAGTAACGGCAATACTCATTAGTGCATTGATATTCAAGTTGCCATTGCGAATCGAAATCCAACCTTTTTGGTAGGTTGTCAGACCACAAGAAAGCACTGCTATCAAAGCCAACCCAGCTTCGAGCCAGTCAGGCATATCAGCCCAGTGCATCACTTCGGCTGCAAGAGCAGCTACGCCAGCCAGAGCTAATGGCCACCAGGGCTTTTTTTTCTCCTGGGTATTTTTCTTGCCGCTAGTATTATCCGAAACTTCTGGCTCGAATCCCAACGAGCGAATTGCAGCCATGATCGCTTCAAGCGAATCCGGTGTATGAGTTACAGTCAAAACACGCTGCATCAGGTTGAAATCAAGCTCTTTAACAGAGCTCATTCCACCCAGTTTCTTTTTGATAAGATTTTCTTCAACAGGACAATCCATCTGCATAATGCGAATTTCTGTCCGTAATCCACCAGCCACAACCTGCGAGCCCCCCAGGCTACTCAATTGTTCTGGAGCCGCGGAGCAACAATCCCCCTCATGGCCGTGATCGTGGCCTTCATGAGAATGCTCTTGCGCGGCATGATCATGGTTACATCCCTTATGATTATGCTCATCATGCGAATGCCCTTCGCCGCCATGACTATGGGCATCATGATTATGGCCTTCATGGGAATGGTCATCACTGCATTTATTGTGATTATGAGCCTTCTGATCATGTGCATGATCATTTGCTTTATGTGATTCACCAGTATTCTTAACCCGGAGTCCTGTCCCTAAATTGAACGTTTCACAGCAACTAGCCGCTTCGTCTCCTGCAGGGGTTTTGCTATTTTTTACACCACCACTCATTTTCATTTCCTCATCTGCTAACTATACTGACTATTAAAGACCCTGATCTAACTACAGGGTCAAGTGCATAAGGGGGGATGCATGAAAATTGGTGAATTGGCCCGTAAGGCGGGTTGTCCGGTGGAAACTATTCGGTACTATGAGAAAAAAGGATTACTTCAAGCTCCATTAAGAGATATTGAAAATAACTACCGCTGTTACAACAATACTCATCTGGAAAAGTTGTTATTTATCCGACGCTGCCGCTCTCTTGATATGACTCATGAGGAAATACGTGCATTGCTACTGGCAATTAATAATCGCGGTAAAGACTGTGGCCCCATTGATGCAATAATCAGTGCCCATCTCACGCATGTTCAGCATCGTATTAAAGAGCTATTAGCCCTGGAAACACAACTAAAAGAACTTAATGGCTATTGCAGCTCAGACCGGAGCGTGGACGAATGCGGGATAGTACAGAAATTGACTGCTGATGAAGAGAATGGTGATCTTCCTTTAACCGTACCAACTGACCACTTGGGGGGGGTGCATTAGTGGTGTGCGCTTATAAGTTGATTAGACTGATGGCGTAACACTAGCCCATACAGCTTTGTGCTACGCCATCATGCCCTTAAAATAAGGGGTCGGGCTTTTTCCATTTCGTTACCACGAGAACTACGTTGCACCGCCCCTTCTCTCTTACCGGGATGGCTTTTAGCATCAGCGGTCATTAATGTCTGGTATTGGGCATTCAAATCGCTCATCCCCAGCACAGCTTTTGAACAGAGCTCTGAGTGTATATGCCATTCGTTGCATATTTTCCATACGTCGCTCTAAATCATCCATATGCTCTTGTGCCAGACGTTTAACATCGGCGCTCTGGCGAGATTTGTCATTCCATAACTTGAGCAAATCGGCTATCTATTCAAGAGAAAAACCAAGGTCACGCGCACTGCGGATAAAAATCAGACGGTGGACATCATTGGGTGCATAATCACGGTAGCCTGCTTCGGTACGACCTATAGCAGGAATCAGACCAATTTGCTCGTAATAGCGAATCATCTTTGCGAAGATTCCTGATTCGTTCGATGCTTTACCAATGTTCATAACTCCCCTTTATCTTAGTGCTCAGAGTCTTCTGCCAGCGGAGTCTGGAACCGACGCAAACGAAGTGCGTTGCCCAGAACAAATACACTGGATAGCGCCATCGCGCCTGCAGCAAAGATTGGCGAAAGCAGCAATCCATAGGCAGGGTACAGCAAG
>NZ_JAAEQH010000349.1 GCF_024231755.1 Neptuniibacter sp. | reverse complement strand
GTAAACGTGATCATGTCTGCTGCTGTGCCCTGCGCATCGAGTATGCCATATATACGGAGGTAGTAATAACCATTAAACTGGACCTCTACCCCCGGGTCGATCGTTAAAGTTACCCCCTCTTCCACAGTTACATGCCCAACTACAATGTACGGTGAATCAGCTAATGTCCAGGTGGTGTCTTGATTAATCGGGCCATAGACATAGGAATCTTGTATAGGGCTGCCGTCCGGTCCGTCCAGGAATTGCAGAAAATCTACCCTTGCCAAGTCATCGTCATCAAGCCAGTCATATATGCCTGATAGAATCGAGGTTACATCAGTTGTGCCCCACCAGTTGTTCCGTGCATCAATAAGATAGGTGTTGGCATTAGTATACACATGTAAATTGTAGTCCCCATTGCCATAAATTGAATTGTTATTTATCGTGCCATGAAAAAAACCATATTGGGAGATACGGAGATCTAGACCATAAGTCGTGTTGTTTATGATTGTGTTATTCGTTACAGCCGATGCAGAGCCGCCGTTGAATGATATGCCAATATCGTTGCCCTGTATCAAGTTGCTATCAATTGCCGGGGAAGAATCACCTCTGGAAGTGGCACCAACGTAGATCCCCATCTCAGTATTGTCTTCAATAGTGTTGTTTCGAATAGTCGCTCCCGAGGGATTTTGTATACTAACTCCTCGCCAGTTGTTTCGAATTACACAATCTTCAACCGTGTAGTTTTGGCCCGATATGCTTGAAATGTTAACTCCGACGTATGCATATTCCACGATGGCGTACCTTATGGTACTGATGTTGCTACCATACAAGTTAATTCCAGACCAATCCCCCGCCGCAGGACTAGGTTGGTTGGACGTAAACGTGATCATGTCTGCTGCTGTGCCCTGCGCATCGAGTATGCCATATATACGGAGGTAGTAATAACCATTAAACTGGACCTCTACCCCCGGGTCGATCGTTAAAGTTACCCCCTCTTCCACAGTTACATGCCCAACT
>NZ_JAAEQH010000348.1 GCF_024231755.1 Neptuniibacter sp. | reverse complement strand
CTTCTTCCCATACTACAATAATATATATTACGTTGTTGTTAGCTACCCTTGGTGGCTTGGTAGTGTAGTAGTGTATTTTCGCCTTGGGATGGCATTAAAAGCATCCAACAGCAGCTTCATTGCTGCGTAGTGTGAGCTGTTGCTCACATTACTGTTCGCTTGGGAGAAGCGTGGAGTCGGTAGGTCCAGTTATCCTGTGACACCACGGGGTCACCCGAAATACCCGTGGAAGTTTATCCCAGTTCGATCAGGCGGGTCGAAGGAAACCAGGCGTAACAACGTAGGCTAATGGTTCATGCATCGTTCCTTGCATGGTAGTTGATACGACGATATGAAACCAGGTAAGCATATTTTTGTGTCATAAGTTGTGGTAGTGCTCTCGTTGCTATGTGGCGACTACCACCGAAGTTCACAGATAGCCCCGCCAGATGCCTAAATAGCACCATCCGAGTCTGGCATTATTCTGTTTTTGGGAGAGTAGCGGCAGTTGAGTAGTTGAGTTCGAAGAATCAGTGCATCACTTGTGCGGTGCTGGAAAAGACTGTATGGCGAACGAAAGTGGATTTAATTATGCATCCAGAATTAGGTAGTGCTCATATGGCAAGACCCAGATGTCACCTGAGGCGACTGCTTCCTTCCTGCCAACCTCGACTCCAAAGCCCATTTGTAGATAGTAATAGGTAATGGTCCGTACCCATGTTGGTGCGAAGCGCGGATCTACTATGTCGGCTTATAGTTGTAGAAATAGTTGATACAGTAGATAAGTGGTCAGTTGGATTGTCCAGGCGCACAGTATGCGCCGACTGACCACGTGTAGCCGGCTGATAACGTTGCGTAATTGCCATGCCGGTGAAACTAGTTCAGACGGCCATAGGAGAACGATACATTTGTATTGAGAGACCTACTGCCCGGCTGTTCGCGGATTTAATAATAATATATATTGTAGTTGGTTAATTACGATAGCTGAGCAGCGAACCTGATGAGGTAATAATCTTCAGTATGCTTGGATGAAAGTTGAAAGCACTGCTGCACTCAAACT
>NZ_JAAEQH010000347.1 GCF_024231755.1 Neptuniibacter sp. | reverse complement strand
TAAACGAAGAGCAAAAACGATTAACAGTCATCAGTCTAAATAGGAAACCGGTTATAACCAGTTTTAACCAGGTTAATTCTGGACTTGGACATTGGCGTATGAGCGCGCTGGCCCATCTAAAGATGGTAATGTAATCTACCTGCAAAATAGACTTGAAATCCGTCAACGTGACCATCTTCGATGCATAGTTACAGCTTCATTTTAATTGACAGGGAATGACAGGGGATAACATCAAGTTGCCCAAGTAATCCCTGCCGGTATCTGGCCACAGCAGTGGAGAAGAAAAAAGGCTGCTCGATGACATAGATAATTGGCTTCGCGAGTCGAGCACCTCCTCTCATTTTGACTCGTTCACCCAGGCACAGGCGGAATTGCCCTCTCGCCGAGGAACAAAGGTGCCTCAACTGGAGTCAGCAAATAACATCACTAACCGTCCGTTCTGTCGTCCAGCCAAACAGAAAGACTGACACAAGGAAAGGAGACGGTGCGACAAGCTGGCAGATGTGATGCACAGAAGGGGAGCGGTGAAGGTTAGCAAAGGGGCCCTTGGTATATATACTGTACTGTTTATGTAATGACTTTGCTGATTACATGATTAACGTTTACGAGTGCAAAGTGGTGGTTAAACGAGTTTACCGTTCAGACGCTGCTAAAGATAAAACGATTAATTTTCGGTGCTGGCGCTCATTGCTATCCGATATATCATGACATATGGGCCGGGGTTTCCATACCAGAGCATTACCAGGTTAAACGTTTTTTCGTATTATAGGTTTGACGTTGATATTCGTTATGCAGTACCTGTACTACAGCAAATCTGATGTTCAAAAACTGGCCATAGAGCAAAGTACGCACATGCTACTTT
>NZ_JAAEQH010000346.1 GCF_024231755.1 Neptuniibacter sp. | reverse complement strand
TACCGATGACCAGGTCGATCAGGCGGTTACTGCAGCAATCCGCGCCTTTCCACACTGGTCTGAACTTACCCTAAAGCAACGCGCACAATACCTGATCCACTTCACCGAACTGATCGACCAGTACGCCAAACTATTAGCAGATACTATTGGTCAGGAAACAGGTAAACCCCTATGGGAAGCCAAAACTGAAGTCGCTGCGCTGAAAGGCAAAGCAGCACTCACCATCAAAGCCTATCAACAACGCTGCCCTACCGAAGAAAGCACCACAAATGGTGTTCGCTCGATTCTCAGCCATCGCCCACACGGGGTCGTTGCGATTTTTGGACCCTACAATTTTCCTGCACATCTGCCCAACGGGCATATTATGCCCGCCCTGCTTGCAGGAAATACAGCCGTACTTA
Organism: Neptuniibacter sp.; assembly: GCF_024231755.1. Classification (GTDB taxonomy): domain Bacteria; phylum Pseudomonadota; class Gammaproteobacteria; order Pseudomonadales; family Balneatricaceae; genus Neptuniibacter. The sequence goes on along the minus strand of NZ_JAAEQH010000346.1, from coordinate 122 downwards.
AACCTAGCGAACTCACCCCGAGAACAGCAGAGCTCATGTTACATATCTGGCAGAAGGCAGAACTGCCAGACGGGGTACTGAATCTGGTACAGGGCACCAGAGAGACCGGTGCAGCACTCGCC
>NZ_JAAEQH010000345.1 GCF_024231755.1 Neptuniibacter sp. | reverse complement strand
AGATCATCTGGTGTAAGAACGTTTTCACGCATCAGGCGACGGGAGAAATCATTCGCACGCATACGACGCATACGGGTTTCAGGATAAAAACGCTGACTGTTATTAAAGGCCACGGCGGCTTCCTTCTTGGTGCAGAGATGAATTGGACAGAAAAAAGATGACAACCATATGACAGCCTAGTTGAAAGATGGCAGATACCAAGTTGTTCATCTTCGTAGTAATAGATTGAATCTTATCGTAATCTTGCCCTAAAAGGGTATGACCGAACTCATATAAAGGAGTCTGCAAAGATGAAAAAAATCGCGGTAATCCTCTCCGGCTGTGGTGTTTATGACGGCGCAGAGATCTACGAATCCGTTCTAACTCTGTTACAGATCGCTGAGCGTGGTGCTGAATCCCAGTGTATGGCACCGAATATCGACCAGATGCACGTTATCAATCACCTAACAGGTGAAGAGTCGGGGGAAAGCCGTAACGTACTGGTAGAAGCCGCACGTTTAGCCCGTGGTGAAATTATCGATCTGGCAACAGCTAACGCTGACGACTATGACGCGCTGATTATTCCAGGTGGCTTCGGTGCAGCTAAGAACCTATCTGACTTCGCGGTAAAAGGCCCTGAATGTAGCGTAAACCCAGATGTCGTTGCCTTCACTCAGGCGATGAACAAAGCAGGCAAACCTGTAGGTCTAATCTGTATTGCTCCTGCAATGACTCCAATCCTGTTTGGTGAAGGCGCCACTTGCACCATTGGTAATGACGCTGATACTGCTGCTGCCATCGAAGCGATGGGCGGCAAACATCAGGATTGCTGTGTAAGTGAGATCGTAACTGATGAAGAGCTGAAAGTTGTTACAACCCCGGCCTATATGCTGGCGGGTTCAATCACCGAGGCCGCGTCAGGTATCCGCAAGCTGGTTGATCAGGTTATTGAGATGGCTTAACGCTGCAAGCTTTAAGTAAGAGTATAAAGGTGGTTAAGCGTATGCTGACCACCTTTTTTAGTTTAAGTACTTTCTTTGCTCGTTTTATGCGACCACTGCATAAAGATGCGATACAGCATCGGAATCAGGAACAACGTCAGTACTGTTGAGAATGCTAAGCCGCTGACGATCGCCGTGGCTACTGGCCCCCAGATCAGCGAATGACCACCTAAGCCTGTTGCCAGGGAGAACAGTCCCGCAATAGTAGTCAGGGATGTGATCAGAATAGGGATCACCCTACGCCGAGCGGCATAAAGGGTCGCGTGTTTCACCGACATCCCTTTCTCTAAGCGCTGATTACCCGCGGAGATCAGTACAATCGCAGCATTTACCGCAATCCCCGCCAGTGCAACTACACCATACATAGTGAACAGGCTGAGAGGGTTCTGGGTGATAAGCAATCCCATGACTACCCCGGTAAACGCCATTGGGATAGTCATTAATATCATCAACGGCTGCCAGTAGCTGGCAAACTGCGTTCCCAAAATCAGGTACATCAGACCAATACCAAACAGGAACAGTACACCAATCGCGTCCATACTCTCCTGTATATCATCCAGCTCACCAGAGAAATCCAGATCAAGGTTCGGGAACTGATCTCGTAACTGTTCATCCCAGTGCGTAACCACCAAATTATTTGCTGTTACCGTATCGATGGTGTCAGGCAGAATATCGGCTTCAACGGTAATAGCACGGCGGAAGTTGTAGTGACGGATATTGCCTAACGCCTGCTCACGTTCGAAACTAACCAGTTTCGATAGAGGAATTTGCCCTCCTTCAGGCAGCGGTAGTTTAAAGTCCAGTAACTGATCGATATCACTGTAGCTTTGCGGTTGCGCCTTAACACGAATTTCCAGTTTCTCGCCTTCATGCTGCATATCAGCGACCACTTCACCATCTACCAGTAACTGGGTAGTACGGATCACCTGCACGGGGTTCAAACCAGCCTGAGTGATGGCATCGTAATCGGCTTTGAGAGTCAGGGTCATACGGCCGCCAGCAGCATCATCGCTGATATCAGTAATCTCTGGAATAGATGCAAGATAGGCCTTCAGCGCATCCGCCGCTTCACGGATTTCACTATATTCATCACCACGAACTTTAATACTGATCGGCTTAGATACCGGAGGTCCACCAGCCAAACGCAGGAAGGTTATATTCACAGGCCCAGGTAAAGCCATCGCATCTTCACGGACAGCGGCGAGCAGCTCATCAACTGTTCGGTTGTCATCACTCTTAGGCTTTAAACCTACCAACACCTGACCATAGTGATCACCAAACAGCGGTTCCATCTCGGTAAACTGTTGCCCTGAATACCCCACCACTGCACGAAGATCCTCCTCTTTAAGGTGTTTGCGAACCACCTGCTCCATCTGCTTCACCTTTTCCAGCGTTACCGATAGAGGGGTTTGCGGAGCCATCTCAATATTTACATAGAACAGACGTAGCGGATCAGAGGCGAAGAAATCCATTTTGATAAGCCCTGCACCCAATGCCCCCATAGCTCCAATAAACAGAGAACCGATCAAACTAAAGGTAAGAACCGGACGACGGATCGCTTTGATAAGTGAACGAACATAGGTGATCTGGATTTTATGGGTCATGCGTACCCGGAAGCGCTGCATTCTTCCCGGATTAGTAAACTTAACCCGAGCAACACTTACATGCACCGGCAGCATCCAGAACGCTTCAATCAAAGAGATCGCCAGCGCTATTGTTACCACCATCGGGATCACCCGCATAAAATCACCGAGGATACCGGGTAGCAACATCAGCGGCATAAACGCAGCCATTGTCGTTAGAACAGCACTGGTAACCGGCCTTCCAACCTCACTTAATGATGCCATCGTCGCTTCATAAACCGGTTGCCCCAGTTGCAAGCGGTGATAGATTGCCTCCACCACCACAACCGCATCATCCACCAGCATACCCAAAACGATGACCACCCCAAGTAGAACAGTTACGTTGAGGGTTTCTCCCATCCCCCAAAGCACCCAGAAGGTACCGGCAAGAATAAATGGGATACCAATGGCCGTAAGAAATGCGATATGCGCACCGAGAAATAACCAAGCAACCAACAACACCAACAAGAGCCCGATGAGAGCATTATTCTGCATCAGATCAATCGCTTCCCGGGTAGGAATGGTTTGGTCATCTACCAGCACCAGTTTTACCCCGGTTGCCTGCGCTAGTTGGTTACGCTGATCCATATAGACCTTGACCCGCTCCACGAGCTCTATGGTGTTAGCGTTGGCCTTTTTCATCACTGCCAGAACAACCGCAGGCTTACCATCAATCAAGGCATCCTGGGTTGCTTTTTCGCGGGTTTGAACAACATCTGCTATCCGCCCCAGGGTGATCTCTTCCCCCTGCAAACCGATCAATGGAATCTGCTTCACCTGATCAGGATCAGCACTCCGGCCTACCAATCGAACAAGCCATGATTGCCCTCCCACATCTACACTTCCGGCAGATATATCCCTAAACCAGACCGATACTGTATCTGCCAGAGTTGTCGGAGAGAGTGACAACGCCTGCAGCGCAGCAGGATCAAAATTAACCTGCAGTTCCGGATCATCCAGCCCGACCGGATCGACCCGATCGATACCGGCTAGCTGCTCCAGGTCCTCTTCGATATTACGAGCCTGAATACGCAGGTTTTCATCATCATCTAGTGCAGTGACTGCGACTGTTACGCTGGGAAATGCGTTGGCACTGGTGATCTCAAGAATAACCGGATCTGCAGCATTGGCCGGCAACTCATCCTCTACATTCTGGATCTCTCGACGCAGATCATTAACCCGCTTATCAAAAGTACGCTCATCAATATCTTCAAAGCGAATGAGCAAACTAGAAACCGCTTCACGACTGTTAGATGAGGCAAACTTAATATCGGAGACATTCTGGATCGCATCTTCTAAAGGGTCAGTGACTCGTTTCTCAATATCTTCGGCACTGGCTCCAGGCAGGACAGTTGTTACAACGACCCAGTTGAAATTGATAGTAGGATCCTGCTGACGCGGCAGCATATTGTAGGTAAGAAAACCAATCACCAAGACTAGAACAAAGGTGAGGTTTGCCAGCACATGATTGTTAAAAAGCCGTATGATCATAGCGGCTTATTCCTGAGCTGTTATGGTGATTTCATCACCACTGGAAACGGCATGCTGCCCTTCTATGATAATCTGAGTTTCAGGGGGCAGATCTACAACAGCTGCCTGACCCTCAATAGCCCCGGTCAATGCAACAAACTCAGCCTTTCCACCCGAAGCTTTCATAACACCCAAATTACCATCGCGGGAAACAATGTACCTGATAGGTAATCTTCCTTTGGCATCACGCCAAATAAGTCTGCCACTACTGCCTGTAAGCGCACTACTTTCTGAGAAACTAAAACGAACCTGCTGGGTCCGTGCACGGTTATCAATGAAAGGAACAATAGCCCGCAAATTCAGAAAATAATCCTGACCATTAAACTGAAAACTGATCTTACTACTCTGTTTCAGGCTCATGACCTGCTGTGCGCTCAGATCTGCAGATACTTCCTGTGCATCCTTTGCCAGGACTTTCAGCAACATCACACCCGGTGCAACAAGATCACCTTCACTGACAGAACGACCTGTAACCACTCCAGCAAATGGAGCTTCAACCGAACAACGTTCGACAGCCAATTCTGCCTCTTTTAGTTGTGCTTTAGCTCCCTCCTGCTGTGCAAGCAGACTATCCAACTCAGCACGACGCTGGTCCCTTAATTCCTTCGACGCATTTTTTTGCTTTAGCAGAAGTTCAGCACGGGAAAGCTGCTGCCTTGCCAGTCGGGTCTGAGCTTGCAAGGCTTTCAACCCACTCGATGCCTGAGCTTTTCCTAACTCATAATCGGTACACTCCAATCGCAGTAGGCTCTGTCCTGCCTCTATAGAATCGCCGACCTGAACCAAAACATTTTCCACAGGCGCGGATAAACGCGCAGAAACCATCGCATGATTTTCATTAATCACATGTGCTGGAGCACTTTGAGAAGTCTCTTGCAGCAACTCAGATAGAGGCTGAACAACAACGGATGTAGCTGCGGGCACACTGAAGCTGATCCCAAGCATGGCGAACATAATGCAGCGGTGGAGATACCTCATAACTAATCCCTGTATTGATTCATCTTAAAGGAATAAAGCACCAAGATAATGCACTAACACTCTTCATAGTTCCACCTAAGTATTACAAAGGCCCCCTTTCTAAAAATTACAGACACAAAAAAAGCCCCAACAGGGGCTTTAATGTAGATCGCGATAAAGGTTAAAGGCGCACTTCAATCCCTTTATCACGCATATACTCTTTTGCCTGCGGCACAGTATATTCGTTGAAGTGGAAGATAGACGCAGCTAGTACCGCATCAGCTTTACCTTCGATACAACCTTCAACCAGATGGTCCAGATTGCCTACACCACCGGACGCAATAACAGGTACGTTCACCGCGTCGCTGATGGCACGTGTTACTTCCAGATCGTAACCGTTCTTAACACCGTCCTGATCCATAGAGGTCAGCAGGATCTCACCAGCGCCAAGTTCAACCATCTTTTTCGCCCACTCAACCGCATCGATCCCGGTTGGCTTACGACCACCGTGAGTGAAGATCTCCCAGCGGTTTTCTTCACCCTCTTTAGAAACTTTCTTCGCGTCGATAGCCACAACAATACACTGTGAACCAAAGCGCTCAGCTGCTTCTTTTACGAACTCAGGGTTAAATACCGCAGCGGAGTTGATTGATACCTTATCGGCACCGGCATTGAGCATGGTACGGATATCTTCACAAGTACGGATACCACCACCCACTGTCAGCGGGATAAACACCTGCGAAGCCATACGCTCAACCGTATGCACCATAGTGTCACGGCCTTCGTGAGTCGCTGTGATATCCAGGAACGTAATCTCATCCGCGCCCTGCTCATCATAGCGTTTAGCTACTTCAACAGGATCACCGGCATCACGGATATCAACAAACTTAACACCTTTAACAACGCGGCCATTTTCCACATCCAGGCATGGGATAATTCGTTTTGCCAGAGCCATCAGATTTTACCGTCCCAGTTGAGGAAGTTTTTCAAAAGCTGCAGACCAGCTTTGGAGCTTTTCTCCGGGTGGAACTGCACCGCAAACACATTGTCTCGTGCCAGCGCCACATCGAACTGCAGACCATAACGGCATACACCGGATACCAGATCACGATCTTCAGACTGCACATAGTAGCTGTGCACAAAGTAGAAACGGCTACCGTCTTCGATATCGTTCCACAGAGGATGATCGGTCATCTGCGCTACTTCGTTCCAGCCCATGTGCGGAACTTTAAGGCGCTCGCCCTCTTCCTGAAGATCAGCACCGAAGTATTTTACCTCACCCTTAAAGTGAGACAGGCAATCAACGCCGTTGTTCTCTTCAGAACTTTCCAGCAATGCCTGCATACCAACGCAGATTCCCAGAAACGGTTTACCTGAGTTGATCGCATCAGTTACTTCTTTATCTACACCCGCTTTAAGCATCTCCGCCATGCAATCACGCATAGCACCAACACCAGGCAGGATAACGCGGTCGGCACTGGCTACCAGTGCCGGGTCCGCTGTGACAAGTACTTCAACACCCGGTTCTACGAACTCTAGTGCTTTGGCAACCGAGTGTAGGTTGCCCATGCCATAGTCGATTACTGCAACAGTCGACATAACTTACAAACACCCCTTAGTGGATGGCATTACATCCGCTGCGCGCGCATCAATTTCGAGCGCGAAACGCAGGGCACGACCAAACGCTTTAAAGATTGTTTCCGCTTGGTGGTGCGCGTTAAAACCTTTCAGGTTATCGATGTGCAAAGTCACACCAGCATGGTTAACAAAGCCCTGGAAGAACTCCCAGAACAATTGAGTATCCAACCGACCAATATTGGCACGTGTGAATTCAACATCCATCTCCAGACCTGGACGACCTGAGAAATCGATCACTACACGGGACAAAGCTTCATCCAATGGGCAGTAAGCGTGGCCGTAACGCATGATGCCTTTACGATCACCTACTGCTTCCTTGAATGCCTGACCCAGAGTAATACCGATATCTTCCACTGTGTGGTGATCATCGATGTGTGTGTCACCTACTGCATGGATATCCAGATCGATCAGACCGTGACGGGAGATCTGCTCCATCATGTGCTCTAAGAAAGGCACACCTGTTTCTGCCTTAAATTGGCCAGTACCATCAATATTTACCGACACAGTAATCTGTGTCTCCAGTGTATTTCGGCTTACCTTGGCTGTACGTTCCGCCATGGTTATCTCCCGCTAGTTTGAACAGAGCGCAGATTATACAACCATCCCCCAATTCATGCACTTTCCAGCAAACAAATAGAAGCAAAGCTTCCATCTCTGCACTATCTTTTAAGTAATCTTAATTTCCATGTAGAGCTTTGCCGATGGATGAAGTAAGCCTTCAGCAACTCCTTAAAGGTAATCACCGTGCTCTGTTATTGGTGATTGATGCCCTTCCTTTTCCCATTTATTACAAAGATCGGGAGGGATTCT
>NZ_JAAEQH010000344.1 GCF_024231755.1 Neptuniibacter sp. | reverse complement strand
TAGTGTGCGGTATGAGTAGTTAACCGCTGCCGTGTCTGGTTTGGTTCCTTTCTTGTTTGTTAGCCGGCTCGCTTCGCTTAGTGTGCGAGAGGCTGCCATATATATAGGCGTTTCTGTTGCAGATCTGCATAGCTGCCTGTTTGCTTTCTTGCCTGTGCGCTGCCATCTCGATTGTTGTGCGGAGACCGGCAGGTGGCTGTTTGTTTCGTGCGTGCATTATTAGTCAGCTCACTGGTTTGTTAGAGCGCGCTGAGCTTTCTTTCGCTTGGAGGCTGGAGGCTGCCAATGCAGCCGTGCACCCCCACAATCATTATTATTATATTAGATTGATATTGATATGCATATTACTAGCATTGTTATTGACATTACTATTGATATTGAATATTGCTATTGGTACTATCGAGTTAGTCTGTTTGGTGTTTCTTGAGCAGTGTAAGAACAGGCGAGACTGAGACCAGTCGCCTTTAGTCCTGCAGCCTAGCCAGGAGTTAGCTCCTCGGTGCATTACATTTGAACTACCTTGATGAGAGCGGTCTCACTGCTCCGTTGCTATACTTTTGCTATCATGCGTGCATTCTTGATTAAACCTTTCATTTTATTCTCTATGGTCACAGAGTATGGAACTTGTCGCACACTAGACAATCAAGCATTACTTTTGATTCACTTTATCTCAGTCGGGTTAAGATCTTATGCTATTGGATTGGTCTCAGTTTTCCAGGGTGCTCTCTTTTTAAGACTACACAGTGGTACCAACACCTGTTAGGAATTGAGGTCTGCTCGCAGATCCCATTTTCTTAACAAGATAAGTC
>NZ_JAAEQH010000343.1 GCF_024231755.1 Neptuniibacter sp. | reverse complement strand
TACTTGGATTGATTTTGCTTAAACAGAATAATGAGAGTCAAAGAGCTCTAAACCTATAAAGCTCTTTGACTCTAAATAGGACACTTCATACTCAGCGACATAAGTTACGCACTTTTGACTAAAGCGCCCAAGGCGCTGAGTAGAAGTTAAGATCATTAACTCTAAGTTACATATCTTAGGGCTTGCAGTGATCAAACTAAACTTGTTCGCAGGTTCCCTAGCTCAGTAGCAATGTTCCATCGAGGAAGTTAACCGTTTCCACACCTACGACATCAACCGCAAAATCTGCTCCTATGAAGGTATAACTACCCCCATGATCTTGTATGGTGACACTCGATTGATTCGCTCCTAGTTCAAGAATATCGCTACCGGTTCCTCCGTTCACAGTGTCATAACCACCTTCATATAGCCGGATCAAATCGTCCCCTGCACCCGTATTGATAATATTATCTACTGCGTTGTCATAAACGACATCATTACCTGATCCGGTATAAACATTCTCAATCCAAACGCTAATAGCAATGGCGAGATTATTTTCACCTGTGTAAATATTCTCTTGCTCCTGCGTGTAAACTTCGTTCACCCAACTACCAAAATCATAATTACTCTGAGTGAATAACCAGTTAGCATCTTCATTGATCTGCTCTTGAATGGTCTTAACATCTATCGAAGAAAACGAGCCAGGACGTAAATCCACATCACTATCACCCGTGGTAGAAGCAACATTAATAGAATCTTCTCCACCAGCATCCCAAATAGTGAGGTAATTTTTATCCGCGAAACTAACTGAATAACTATCATCTCCTGTTGCTGTACCAAGATTAGCTCCATATATTGCTTGCATGGCGGCTATATCAAGCAACTGATAAGAACTCGGCATCGCATCCCATGTATATGATGCATTCGCTTGGTTGTTACCATAGGTAATGTCCACCAAAAGGTTACGCGATTCCGTATAAGACATCACAGTGTAGTCATAATTATCCTTACTCGTGGTTAGCAAGTGCGGCCCTTCGAAAGGATGTTCTAATCCCAGTGCATGACCCAATTCATGAATAAGCGTCAAACGCTCATTACTTCCTTCACCATATTTTCCAGCGCCCTGGTCCTGATAATTGAGGAATATTTCACCACCTATAGGTAAGGTCGATGGGAAATAAGAATAGCCGTCATTATTACCAGTATTGACAGCGTTATAGTTAATATCTCCGCCACCCGCCGATACCTCTGTAAGGGTCAGGTTGGTAAAATTTTCGATAGCATCGGCCGCTTCACGGGCCACAGCTTTAGCGCTGGCAGAAAGAGCAGTCCAGTTACCAGAGGGTATATCGTATGTTGAATAATAAAATTGGTAGGCGCTATTAAAACTGTAGGTTAGAAATGAACTGTTCCAAGAGTTGTCGGACTCCAAAGCTCTAATATCCTCATCTCCCAAGGCGGGCAAAGAACTCAAGTCAACTCCATCCTCAACCCGGCTAAACTGCTGCAGATCAATCTGAACAGCTTCGGGAAGGTTTATATTCAGCTCATAGCTTGATTCTGCATCTGACAACGCTTCAATGGAGACGTAATAGTTTTGCCCTTCAGTTACAGCATAGCTAATGCTTTCATTAGCATTACCCGTATTGGTGGATGTATCCAACAAGTCCCCGGAGCTATTGAATAGTTTAAGATCCAGATTCTCTGATAACCCGGATAAACTAAATACCGCACTACCATCAGCCCCAGCAGAAAATTGATAGTAATCGACGCTATCAGCAATAAAACCTGCATAACCGCTGATGCTTGCATCCCCATCATCATCTAAAGAAACACTATGAGCTAATGCCTGACTATCTCCTGCATCCCCTATGTTACTGCCAGATACAACATCATCCCCACCCTGATTGACAGCTAAGTCCATAGTCAGGGTATAAGCTGATTCTGAATTGGCATCCGGTGTAACAGCCAGATAGTAGGTAACGCCATCGATTAAGCTGTAAAAGAAACCTTTGCTAGCCGAAACAATATTAGTGGAAGTACGTAATAGCGCTCCTGAGCTATCGTATAAGCTCAGATTCAAATTATCCTCCAGTCCAGTGAGTACCAGACTAGCACTTCCAGAAGCGGGGGCTGTAAAAGTGTAATAATCTTCACTATCGGTAATGAATCCAGTAGAGCCAACGACAACCGCATCACCTAATTGATCCAGATCCACTGCTGTGGCAACGCCTAGACTATCACCCGCATCGCCTATATCTATGCCATTGAGAAAATCATTAGCGCCGCTGTTCACAAACAAGTCCAGATCCAACGTATAAGCAGATTGATCCGAACCAGAAGCAACAACCCTCAGGTAATAACCACTATCCTTGGTCAACGCATAATTGATCGTTTCATTACTGTTTCCAGTATTACTAGCACTGCTTAAGAGATTACCACTACTGCTGAACAACTGGAGATTCAGGTTCTCATTTAATTCAGTCAAACGAAAACTGGCCGCCCCAGTTGCCGGAGCTATAAATTGGTAGAAATCATCGTTATCGTTTAAGAAGCCGTTGTAGCCGGTAATTGATGTATCTCCAAATACATCCAGGCTCACCAAGTCAGCCGACAGGATGCTATCACTGGCATCACCAATATCAGTGTCCGAAACCAGATCGTTACCCCCCGTTTCAACTAATAGATCAAGGCCAAGCTGATATTCGGACTCTGCAGTACCATTAGCAGAGGCTCCAAGATAATAAGTACGATCCCCAACTAAGGAGTACTGAATAACTTCGCTATTACTGCCAGTCTGATCTGACGTATCAAGTAAATTTCCAGTAGCATCAAAAAGGCTTAGGTTAATATCCTGATTCAAACCCGAGAGATTGAAAGTCGCCAGGCCAGATGTAGGTGCAATAAATTTATAGTAATCATCCGTATCAGAGATAAATCCTACAGAACCCGCTATTGTGGCATCACCATAGATATCCAGATCGACTGAGATAGCACTGTTTCTTTGATCGGGTGCATCGCCAATATCGACACTATCCACAACATCGTTGCCGCCCTCATTTACAACAAGGTTCATAGAGAATGAATAAGCAGATTCTGCAGAATCAACTGTTGTAACCGAGGCATAGTAGAGCTGACCGGTGACCAGGCTGTAATTTATAGTTTCATCCCCAGCCCCTGCTTGCTCAGAAGAGCTCAGTTGTGCCCCACTACTGTCAAATAGGGTCAGATTAAGATCCTGTTCCAACCCAGTCAGGCTAAGAGTCGAAAGGCCGGATGCAGGTGCCACAAAGCTGAAATAATCACTTTCATCTGTAACGAACCCCGTAAAACCGGAAATGAGAGCATCACCGTTTTCATCTAAGGTAACCAGCTCAGCCATTGTGATATCGTCACCGGCATCACCAATATCCAAACTACCAATAAGATCATTTCCCCCCAGATTAATCGGTAAATCCAGAGATAACTCATATTCAGACTCGGCATTACCTTGAGGTTCTACATTCAAGAAATAAATGCTGTCCTCAATAACGGAGAAATTAATTTGTTCCTCGGTAGATGAACCGTTTGTTGAACTTGCAATAAGCTCCCCAGAAAAGTTGTATAACTTGAGATCGAGATTCCCTGCCAATTGGCTGAGTATGAAGCTAGCATTGCCAGATGCTGGAGCCTTCAACTGGAAAAAATCATCACTGTCATCAATAAACCCTACAGAGCCAGAAACAGTGCCATCACCATAAGTGTCCAGTTCAATCTCGGATGAGGTAAGCAAGGTATCACCGGCATCATCGATGTCAATGCCATTGATCTCATCATTCCCCCCATAATTGACCTCCATATCAAAACCCAAATGGTAGGAAGAAGCAGCGTTACCTTCGGCTGCCACGCCTATGAAGTAGGTATCACCTTGGACTAATTCATAGCTAATGGATTCGTCAGCACTCCCCCCATTAGATGAGAGCACCAACTGAGAACCATCCTCTGCATAGAGAGCCAGATTTAAGTCTGCGGATAATTGTTCAAGGTTGAAGTGGGATTCGCCTGTGGCCAGAGCGGTAAATCCAAAGTAATCCGCGGTATCCGATAAATAACCGTTGTACCCCGAAACTGAAGCCTGACCAAACACATCAAAATCGACAGTCGTTGCCAATGCCTGTGAGTTGCCTGCTTCAGGTATATCAATGCCATTTAACTGATCATCTCCCCCCGTTTCCAGAGCAAGGGAAAAATCTAATTGATATTGTGATTCAGCGCCTAATTCAGGAGAGACAAACACATAATAGCTCTGGCCTTTTTCCAGATCATAGCTGATCAGCCTATCACTATTATCATTAGATTCAGCACTCGCGAGTAGTAGCTCATTTTCGGAGTAGAGATACAGATTTACTGTGGCCGACAACCCCGTCAGTTCAAAATCAGATACTCCACTTGCGGATGCTGTAATCTGGAATACATCAGTATTCTCTGCAAATCCCTTAACAGTCGCTTCGGCATTTTCGTCTAAGTCGACAACACCCGCATCATCAATCTCATCGCCAATATCAGCAAACGCTGAGCCATTAAGGTAATCCTGCTCATCAATATTGCTACTGTAATCTTGGATAAGCTGTTCAAACCCGGAACTGTCAGTTGCCGCCTCAATACCCAGCAAGATATCTTTTGCTTCATTAGCATGCCGAACACCTGAGTAAGAAATATTCCCTAGGCTCACTTCTTCTGTAAATAACTCAGAGAAAGCAATTTTCTGTAAAACAGTTTCAGCATCCTGATTACGCGCACCTAACAAGATATCTAGCGCGATACTCTGTAGAGTTCTCTCCCCTGAATCCAGCAGCGCCGTATAACCATCCAGCCCTGCTTCTTCAGCATCCCGGCCAAAACACTGTCGATAAATTTCATTTACCAACTCTCGATTTGAAAAACTGCCATAGCGAGCAAGAAACTCAGCAGAAGTACCAAATTCGTCAATGATATCGGCCAAATCCCCACCCGATTGCTCCAGGTACGCAGACCAAGCTGCTAAGCCTCCTGGATCAGCAGGTCGACCGTAATACGCGATATAAGCAGACTGAATCACAAATTCAGACGTGGCATCTTCTAACAGATCAAGCAGTACTAAGGGAGATGTATTAAATTGTGGTGTTTCCAGCCTATCGTGCATCGCTGGTAGAACTGGGTCAGCTAATAAATAAGAACGCCCATTACTATCATTATTAGCATTGGAAAGTGCTATAGATAATAAGCTTTTCTCGTTTCCAGAGTATTTATAGGAAGGCAAGCCATCTCTCTGATCCCACCAGGATGTACTTAATTTTTTTCCATAAGATTCAAAAATAGAAAAATGCTTGCCCATTAACATATCCACCAGTTCATATGTCCCAAAATTATGATCAATAACTGTCCGCAAAACCAGAGTACATTTCACTCCAAAGGAACTGAATCGAAGAAGAATTTAATCAATTATGGGGAAAATAGAATTTCTAACCTATTGACCAACAACCGATGATTGAGTTTCATAATCAAGACCAAATAATCAGCTGTCCAGCCAACTCTTAAAATCGATACTTAAGGAACTGTTATGACAAGACATATTATTGTTACCGGGGCTAATCGCGGTATCGGCCTTTCATTTGTAAAGCATTTCTGCGCTTCGGGTGATCAGGTTACCGCTGTATGTCGTCACTCATCAGACGAATTAGACAGCTTACCCTGTACAGTAATAGATAATATTGACGTCAGTTCGGAAGCATCTATCAAACATTTGAAAGACCAGGTTGGCAGCCAGCAGATAGACATTCTCATTAACAATGCGGGCATCTTCCTTTCAGAAACACTGGACCAGATGGACTTCGATACAGTTATTCAACAGTTTGAAGTAAATGCTCTCGCACCACTGCGGGTAACCCATACGCTACTCAACAATCTTGTATCTGGTAGTAAAGTGATCAATATCACCAGCCGTATGGGTTCGATGGAAGATAACGGTTCCGGCGGATACTATGGTTATCGGGCCTCCAAAGCAGCATTGAATGCATTTGGTAAGTCCCTGGCAATGGATCTGAAAAGCAGCGGAATTATGGTTGCTCAACTCCATCCGGGCCTGGTATCTACACGTATGATCGGCTTCAACGGTGATGTCACACCAGACCAAGCAGTAGTAGGGCTGACTCAACGCATAGAAGAGTTAAACCTGGAGAACAATGGCAGTTTCTGGCACGCCAATGGAGAGCCGTTGCCCTGGTAAAAGCGCTCATGCGAAGACAACAACCTAGCCTATTACTGCTAACCAGTCATAGGCTAAGCAGATTACGCGCAAGCCTTACTTTTTAGCGTTTATAAAAACAGTAATCGGGAACGGCCAGGACACATCTAAGAAACAGGTCTACCGAATATCAAAGATATGATCAAAGTTGGCGAACTGAAGAATTTTCAAAGCATCATCAGATGGTTTACATAGAATAACTTTGCCACCCAACTGCTGGGCGTGATCGTCTAATACCAGAAGCATACCCAATGCCGCACTATCGATATATCTTGTATCAGGGAGATCGACCTTAAATTCTACATGTGGCTTTTCCGTATGCCTGTATGCATCCCTGAATTCTTTCTGGATAGAGAAATCAAAACGCTCGGCAAGAGCGATGTTCTGAGTATTAGTAGAAGTGTCATACTGCGACTGAACCATAACGCCTCCACAAATAACCATATTGAACGTTCATTTAATATAACTGATAACCCATAAGCTAGGGAATACCCTTACTCTAAATTTAGTCCTAGAGTATGAAGCAGAGATGTTCAGCATGGTGGATAGTAGATCCTTACCCGATATTGCTGAGCAGTACCTAAACAACCTTGATACCTTCCCGAGTGCACTCGGCTGCAGTCCTCACCTCCATCCGCTTGTTAAAGATCTAAAACCTACAAGTAAATAAAGCCTGTTTTTTTAGCCTTTTAATACTCAAAAACATTGACATAAGTTAAAGAACCATTACGAAAATAAGAAAAGATCATTTTCTTAAAAACTCATTCAAATACCTTAATAAATCAAGAAAAAATCCTTAATTATCAAACAAATAAATAACTGTATATTTTTTAACCAATTCGTATAAAGCAGCCAATTTATAAGGGTTAAATACCCTTACCCATCACTTGTTTACAGAGTTATCCACAGACATTGGGGACAAAGGCTGCTACCCCATAAAACACCGCTTTCACAGCACATTACTGCAGTGCAAAATGCTATTCACAACAGCGTGAATTCACTCCAAAATAGTTCGATTAAAAAAACCAATAACACGAATTAACAGATCTAATTGGCAAGATACAACCCTAAACTGATTCAATAGATTCCATCCAAAGGCAAACGCCTCAAGTTAAGGTTTACAGTCAGGAGCCGATATGAAACGTATAACGATTTTTGGTCGCGAAGGATGTGGGTTTTGCCGCCGAGCAAAAGAGCTGTGTGAAATGAAAGAGCTGGATTTCCGTTATATCGATATCCACGAACAGGGAATCAGCAAAGCAGATCTGGAACAAACGGTGGGCAAACCCGTTGAAACTGTACCTCAGATCTTCTGTGGTCAGGAGCACATTGGCGGTTTTACTGAACTTGAAGCATTTCTGGCACAGGAAGAAGTCAACGCTTAAGGGTCAGGGTTTAAATCCTAAGTTCTGCCCCCATAACTGTGTTACAGATCAAAGTTTCGGTAGCTGTTACTGGATTTAAGCGCGACTAATCCGTAAGGTTAACCCATGAAGGTGAGCTATACTGCCTTCAAGCAGTAGCTGGAACCCTTCCCAGCTTAGGAGTACGTTATGACAACATTCGCGACACTTCTCACCCTTGCAACAGTGGCACTGGTGTTTGCCATCTTCAAGATGGGTTCACAGATGAGTGAGAACAACAGCAGCCGCGTTAAACCTATCCGCGTAGAGACGGAAGAGGAACAACGTAAACGCTACCGTAACCGACGCTAGATTTTCAAAGCTCTATCACACTAAACCCAGCTATAAGCTGGGTTTATTTTTTTATGTCACCCATTAATTCCGCTAACCAGCCAGACATCTTAGACTTTTCATCATCTTACACATAAACCAATGCATTAGGGTTTTCCCTTACCCAAGGAACTAGTATGAGGTAATAGTATTTCACTCAAGTATTAATGGAGACGGAAATCAATGGAAATAAATACGGATCGTTTAGATATGTTTACGCATGAGGATCTGCTATGCACACTTAATGAAAAGGCAGATATCTCCGAGAAAATTGATTTTCTTCATAACATTGCTAGAGAACATTATGGTTTTGTGGATCGGGTAGCTGTAGCAATATATGATGCTGAGTGTGATCTCTTGAAAACCTTTGCACATAGCACAGACAGCGGAAACCCTCTTCCCTTATATCAAGCAAGATTATCAGAAGCTTCATCTCTTAAGGCCGTTGTTGAGCAAGGCCAACCTCGTATCGTCAATGACTTAAGAGTATTCCAAAAGAGTCAGAGTAAACATTCAAAACAGATTCAGGAACATGGCTTTTTATCGAGTTACACAGTTCCTCTATATCAGGATGGGGAATTCCTCGGTTTTGTTTTTTTCAATTCCCGGATGAAAAACGCCTTTAAGAATGAAGGCCTTTCCTATCTAGATATGATAGCTCGCCTAATTTCGATGCTAGTTGGCGGCAAGGTCAATGAAATCAAGACTCTTCACGGGGCACTAAAAACAGCAACAGAATTTACAAGTCACCGTGATCCAGAAACAGGGGCTCATCTTGAAAGAATGGCTCGTTTCGTTCGTATTATTGCGGCAGAAATAGTTGAAGCAGAGGGCTTTGATGATGAGCATGTAGAACGTTTATTTTGGTACGCTCCATTACATGACGTCGGAAAGATTACAGTTCCTGACAGTATACTCTTAAAGAATGCTCCCCTCACAGATGAAGAGTTTAACGTTATGAAGCTACACGCTGACAAGGGGGGGAGATCATTTCTAAAATGTTGGATAACTTCAGACTCCACAATAATCACTACGTACCTCAGCTTATAAATATTGCACGTTATCACCATGAAAATATTGATGGGAGTGGTTACCCGGACGGCCTAAAAGGCAACGAAATTCCTGTAGAAGCAAGAATTGTCGCAGTTGCAGATGTTTTTGACGCACTGACTTCTGTTAGACCCTATAAACCTGCTTGGAGTAATGATGATGCTTTTACTGAGTTGAGAAAGCTTACTACGTGGAAACTTGATAAACGCTTTGTTTCTGCTCTAGAAAAGCACCGTTTATCAGTTGAAGAGGTTCAGCAGCAGTTTAAGGATGAGCCTATAGATTGGTCATAGCAAAAAATCGTGCTCTTAATTAGCAGCTTATTAGCTCTAAAAAGCCCATCCCTTACACTGTAAAACTGATGAAGTTAATCACACTCCAGTAAATCACAAAAAACTCACTGCCATAATCTCAACGCTAAACCACCAGCCCGCTCAGTTTTTCTCTCTGTCGCCAGTTTTAGCACCTTGCCTTGTGCGCATAACTGCAACGAATTCTTAGCCCTTGTGATCCCCGTATAGAGCAACTCTCGACTTAGCACCGGGTTATCATCCGGTGGCAGAAGCATCATGACATGTTCAAATTCTGAGCCCTGACTTTTATGCACTGTCATAGCAAAGACGGTATCGTGATCAGGCAATCGACTTGGCAATACCGCTCGTACACCACCATCCTGCTCGAACCATACTTTGAGACGACCGTCTTCATCGTACAGAGCAAGGCCTATATCACCATTAAACAACGATAAAGAAGTGTCGTTACGGCTGATCATAATCGGGCGGCCTGGATACCAGGCTGTATCTGTTTTTATAAGAGCTCGGGCGCTGAGTTCCGACCTGATTCTGTCATTGATACCCGATACGCCATAAGGCCCCTCGCGCAAGGCACAGAGAGTTTGAAACTCAGATAACTTTTTCAGCATATTCAGAGGAGCCCCACCAGACATCACTTGTCTGAACAGTTCCACATAGAATACGGTGATATCTTTGATCAGGGTTTCATACGAGTCGCGACTTAAAGGTAGATAGGTCAGATCCTGATACCCATACTCCAGCACCTGAGCCACACTTTGGCTATTACCACTGTTAACTGCTCTGGCGAGAAAACCAATACCGCTGTTCTCATCAAAGCGATAGCTTTTTCTTAGCAGAGCAAGGCTATCCGCAAACTTACTTTCCAACTGATTGGCAGGCAAGGCCCTAGAGATTTGGCAAAGATTCTGTAGCTGCTCGCTTTGTTTGTCTGAATAACCAAGTTCACCGGGCCAGCTACAGATATCACCCAGTACGCTGCCCGCTTCCACCGATGCCAGTTGATCCCTATCCCCTAACAGAATTAGGCGAGCGGTTTCAGGCATAGCATCCAGCAAGCGCGACATCATCGGAAGATCAACCATTGATGCTTCATCTAACACCAGCAGATCTAGATGCAATGGGTTAGTTTGGTCATGCCGGAACTGAATACTATTGGGAATTACACCTAACAGACGATGCAGGGTACTGGCCTCAGTTGGAATCTGTTCCGCTATCTCTTCGCTCAGATCCAATCTTAGCTTCGCCGCACTGATCGACTCGGATAATCGCGCCGCAGCTTTACCTGTAGGTGCAGCCAGTTTGATATTGGGTTCTATGCCTAAGGCCTGCATCTGCTGTATGTAGAGCGCTAACAGTTTAATGACAGTGGTGGTTTTGCCAGTGCCCGGACCACCACTAATTACTGAAAAACGTTTCTGAACTGCAACGGCAGCAGCTATCTTTTGCCAGTCTAGTTCAGCATCTGTGTTAGTCGGGAAAAGGTTAGATAGCCCATTTTCCAGTAGCTTATGCTCCACATTGCAGGCATTTGCACGTTGCAGTAACTGTTCAGCGACATAAACCTCGTAGCGCCAATAGCGGTAAAGGTAGATTCTTTCCTGATCCAGCACCAGAGGAGTAGTTATATTTTCGTCACAGCCATCACCCAGAACTTCAAGGAAAAAACGAATATTCTTCTCCCATTCCACCCTGGCAATGACATCGGCCATATCCCGTTCCCAATGTTCAAGGGGATTCTGTAATCGTGACATAGGCAAACAAACATTTCCTGTAGCCAGTTCATTACTGACCAGAGCAGCCAACAGAACCAGTTCATCAGGTACTCCTTCAACCTGAGAGATCAGTTTCGCGAACTGATAATCCAAGGCTCTGATCCAACCCTGTTCAGACCAACTACGGAGGCTAGATAACATGCCCTGTTCTACAACGATAACTGTCATAGGAGTGGTCCCTCAGTCGCAGTAAACAACAGATCCAGCTGTTCAATTAACGCCCTATCTGGTCGGCAGTTGAAAATACCCGACTGATGCTCTTTACCCATACCCCGCAAAAACAGGTAATACGCTCCACCAAAGTGTTTATCGTAGTCATAATCGTGGATACGCTGCTTCAGCAGCCTGTGTACGGCCAGGGTGTAAAGCAGATACTGCAGATCATAACGATGCTCGATCATCGACTGCTCTACCGCTTTACGGTCGTAACAGCCTTCCTCATAACCCAGATGGTTAGACTTGTAGTCGAGCACGTAATAACGTCCGTCACTACGGAACAGCAGGTCTATAAAACCCTTGAGCATGCCAGTCAGTGGTTCAAAAGAGAGCGGTGCGGCTTGTGCAGAAAGTGGGTCATATTGGCGAATAAGAGTTTCCAGTGCCGAAACATTCACACCCTCAGCAGACAGCATAAACTCCATCTCTACCAAGCGGTCACTATCCTCTACTGCAGACAGCTTTAATCCCTGCCCATCCAGATCCGCATGCAGCACATCATCGATTAGCTGTTCAATAACAGGCTGCCAATGCTCTTCGTAACCCGCTAACTGAAGCTGATCACACAACTGCTGTTGGTAAAGTTCACTGTTATAGCCGCTGAAACTGATCTCTTCGAAGACCGAGTGTAAAAACGTGCCAGCATTCGCCCCCTTAGGGAAGGTGAAGATATTCTGCAGATTTGGATCAACTTCAACTTCTGCTTTTTTATTCTCTTCGCTGACTTCCAAATCCAGACCAGGAAGTTCAGGCAGATGAGTTCCAGAATGCCTACTCAGCGCTGAATAACTGCTTACCCGCCAGTCACGGTCAATCCTTCCAGTGAAATCCAATGCCTGAGCATCGATAACCTGCTCATCAGCCATGGCAAACAGGTCTTTCTGCGCGCCATGATCAGGAGGCACCACAACTGTTATAGACTTCGCAGAGGTTTGCAGATGTTGTACTGCATCCGACAGCGAACGCTCCTGTTCATTCTTTAACAACAGATAACCCAAGGCGCTGTCTTCAAGGCGCGACTTTCTGTTATTGCCAATTTTTATATGACTGACGCCAACATAACAGCTATACACAGAGCGGGTCAGCGCTACATATAACAGACGCAGTTCTTCCGCCAAACGTTCCTGATCCGCCTGCTCCAGCGACTCATCTGCAGCGGAGATATCCAGTACAGCACCACCCTCTGTATCATGATAGAACGCAGTTTTACTCTCCCGAAAGCTGCTGGCAAAAGGTAGGAATACTATCGGATATTCCAAACCCTTGGATTTATGTACAGTTACGATGGTCACCAGATTGCGTTCACTTTCCAAACGCAGGATCTGATCATCACTACCGGAGGCAGGATTAGCGATCTGCTCGTTAAACCAGCGGATCAAGCCGTTCATTCCCTCCACCTGACTGCTTGCCTGCTGGAGCAGCTCAGCCAGATGCAAAATATTGGTCAGGCTTCGCTCCCCAGAGATCTGTCCCAGAGTTTCAGCAGCAAGGTTACGCTGATGCAAGAACTGGCTGATCATCGGTAAAACCCCTCGATTCAGCCAGGTTTCACGATAGTCGCTAAACTCTGTAACCACAGCCTCCCATGCCAGTTCATCGTGGCTTAGCTGATCCAACTGAAGCAGGGTTTGCTGTAACAGTTCGGTCGCCAATGCCGCTTTGACTGCCCGTTCATTTTGCGGTTCTTCTACCGCAGCTAGCAGCAGAGAAAGCTCAACAGCTTCTAATGAGTTAAACACCGAATCCTGATTACTCAGATAGACACAAGGGTGTTCATAAACAGCCAATGCTCGTCTTATCTCTTCCGCTTCATATCGGTCTCGCACCAGTACAGCAATATCACTACCCTGCACCGCTCTGTCGCCAATATGGGCAGTCCCCGATAGCAATCGATCAATCTCCGCTGCGGTCGCCTGAGCATAGATATTCAGATACTGCGTTTTACTCAGAACCTCTTCATCAGGCTGTAGCCAAAGGGTCAGAGCAGTGGCTGGCTGCTCCTGAATTGTTAATAGCTTATCTCCTTTATGGGCCGCCTTTACCGCTTGGAAGCTGATATCTTCATCGTAGATGAACGGGGAATCCGCAGACAGGAACAACTGATTTACTGCATCAACCATATCCACGGTAGAACGCCAGTTGGTGTCCAGCGTATAACTATCACTCACTGATCGACGCGCCTGAATATAGGTAAAGATATCCGCGCCACGGAACGCATAGATCGCCTGTTTTGGGTCACCGATCATGATCAGTGCGGAGTTATACGGATCTGCATACAGGGTTGAAAAAATACCGTACTGTAGGGGATCGGTATCCTGAAATTCATCGATCATCGCCACTGGAAACTGATCTCTGATAGCCCCGGCAAGTAATCCTGCTTGGTCCCCGGTTAAGGCCTTATGCAGATCAGTCAACAGATCATCAAAGGTCTGCAGTTGATACTGTTTCTTCGCTCGATCCAAACGCTGTTTAACTTCGCTAAAAGCCCTAGCCAGCAGTATCTCCCTAACCGGAACCTCATTTGCCAACAGCTGTTCCAGCTGCGTAAACAGCGGATGTTGAGGCGGCTCACCGGATGTTGTTTTGCTATCCAGTTCGCTCTGGCTGAACCGCTGCAGGACTTTGATCAGGCTTTTATTCGGCTCCATCAATTCAGACACAGCGTATTGTTCAACCTGTTCCAGCCATTTAGGTAGGCTGGATTTAGTGTAACTGCGTTTATTAACACCCGAGTTCTGGATCAGAGCGAGAAGATCATCTTCATTGGCTAACCATGCCTGTTTGAAGTTATTGATCTGTTCCATGCGCAGATCATAAGCTTGCTGAAGATCCAGCTCTGAAAGATCAGGCTGTAGACGTAACCCCGCATGATTGAGTAGACCACGCAGCTCAGCCACCAACTGATCCGGGCCTTTCCAGCATTGAGTCAGTACCAGTTCGGTCAATACACCATTGAGTGGATAGATAGTGCTACGCCAAAAATCAAGAACCGCACTTCGTATCAGGCTCAGATCATCCTGAGTCAGTTCATTATCAAACAACGAACCACTTTCAAAAGCGTGCTGCTTCAGCATGCGCTGGCAGAAACCGTGAATGGTGAAGATCGCCGCTTCATCCATCTGTCGCGCAGCCTGCTCCAGCAGTTTTACAGCCTGATTTATATCAGCACACTTCTGTTTCAGGGCTTTTAGCAGCGGATCTTTAATATCCTCTTCATCAAGAAATGCAGTACGAGCTTCAACAATACGTCGTCGGATACGATCGCGGAGTTCCTCAGTAGCTGCTTCAGTAAAGGTCACCACCAGAATCTGCTCCGGTCCCAGCGGTTTATCACTGATATCGCCCTGCCCTAACAGGAGCCGTAGATACAACGCAGTGATCGTGTAGGTTTTACCGGTTCCGGCACTCGCTTCAATCAATTGCTGCCCCTGCAAAGGAAAGGTCAGCGCATCGAGGGGGTGAACATTAGTCATCCTTACCCTCCTCGGAATAAGTCAGCAGTGGAGCATAAATCTGTTCAGCTAAGGGCAGGAAGGACTCATAAAAGTTTGCAAACTCCGGGTAGGAGCGCCGGAAATAAGGATCATCCAATAAACCAATACTAAAAGCCCCTCCATAAAAACGGTTCTCAACCGCCTGACTAGCTTTATCAGGATCTTTCGCAAACTGTTTGTAATACTCGTGAGCACAACCCGCATCAAACGGCTGTGGCTGCGACATGCCCAAGCGGTAGAAATCAACGATCTGCTGCAGATAAGTTCTGGCCTGCTGTGGTTCCACACTGCGGAAAAATAGTTTTCCAGACAAACCTCTGAACACTGTATTACGACAATTCTGGTCGGTAGCGCACAGGGCCAGATGCTCAACCCAGCTGGCAATACGATCTTTCGCCTGAATATTCGCGGGACGATAAGCCAGCAGATGATCTGAATAGCAGTTATCCAACCAGCCCTGAAGCTGGGTGTTATGTAGTTTCAGATTAATCTCTATCCGTTGAGGTTCGCCATCACTTAGAGGCAGAATTTTCTCCGCCAGTTCAGAACAATCAAAACGAATTTTCGCCAACAGCAATTGGCCTGTTTTGCCAACGGGCAGCTCCCCTTCAGCAATAACGATCTGGTCCAGTTGATCAAGATCCTGACCTTTTAAGGCTGCCTCCAGATAACGCTGTTTAATCAGATAGCCAGAAAGCCCATCCACAGTAAAAGGCTCTTCATCCTGAGCTTCGATCTCATCATTGTAGAAATGAACTTTGAGACGTTGATTGAAGAAGCTCCGACAAGGATTCTTCAGGAAACTGATCAGTGCTTGTAGCTCAACCTGCTCAGGCAGCTCTTCAACCAGAGGTTGACTGAGGAAAGGTTTTTCTACTTTCTGTTCTGCCATAACGGCCGGCAACCATTCGCTGGCATAGCTGAACAATCGTTTATCTGCAGACTGAAAATAAGATGGGCTGAACGCTGTTAATGGATGCTGCAAGACCAGATACTTGAGCAGCTTTTCTCCACTCTCGGCATGGCTCAGATCCAGATCTGCTTCCAGGGCATAACCCTGCTCAACATAGTCCAGTAGTTCACTGACCAGTACCGACGGAATTTTCTCGCTGTTATCCCGCACCGAACGG
Organism: Neptuniibacter sp.; assembly: GCF_024231755.1. Taxonomy (GTDB): domain Bacteria; phylum Pseudomonadota; class Gammaproteobacteria; order Pseudomonadales; family Balneatricaceae; genus Neptuniibacter. Next base: position 21,166 of record NZ_JAAEQH010000343.1, on the reverse strand, counting down.
CCAACGTAACTGATATAAAGTTTTTCCTGAGCTGAAAGCATCGCTTCCAGAAACAGATAACGGTCATCATCACGACGAGATCGATCCCCCCGACGAGGGTAATCACTCATCAGGTCAAAACCCACGGGAGGGATAGTTCGTGGATAAGCACCATCGTTCATACCTAACAAACACACCACGCGAAACGGGATGGAACGCATCGGCATCAGGGTACAGAAGTTAACCGCTCCCACCATAAAACGTTGCGAGGATCGCTGACTGTTCATACCGTTAATCAGGTAATCACGCATCACTGTTGAAGAGAGTGGTTCTGTGAACTGAGCATCACTCAGCTGTTCATGTAGGTTCTGCAACGTCTTGCGGATCGAGTTAAGCGCAATCTCATCCTGCTCATCAGGCTGATAGAAAGCTTCCAACACATTGTTCAGCGTTTCGACCCACTCCGAGAGCTGATGCTCCCGGTTTAGTTTCTCTCTGACCTCTGCCAATAGGTCAATAAAATCTGCCAGTCTACCTAACAGATCCGCTTCCAGCCCCTCTATCTCGGGATAGGGTGCCAACCCCTGCCACAGCTGATCTTGTTCACCCAGAGCGTAACCCACCAGCATACGACGCAGACCAAAGCGCCAGCTATTTTGCTCAAACAGTGGTAACTGCCATAAACTGCGTTGCTCTGAATCCATGCCCCAACGAATGTTTACCGCATCCACCCAGAAACGAAGGCGTTGGAATCCAGCTTCATCCAAACCAAAGCGGCGCATCACTGCCGGGACTTCCAGCAATTCCAAAACATCTGAGACGGTGAAACGGCTATCACCTAGTTGCAGCAGTTTTTCAAAACTCAACAGGAGTGGATTTTCCTGTCGGTTACTGCGGTCTGAAATGGAATACGGAATAAAACGGTTGCGCGGCACATTGGAGAAAACCGCTTCCACATAGGGCGCGTAAGTTGCCACATCCGGCATCATTACGATGACATCGCGAGGTTTAAGATCCGGGTTCTGCTCAAACATCGCTAACAGTTGGTCATGTAGGACTTCCACCTCACGTAACGGGCTATGGCAACTGTGTAAAGCCAAAGACTGATCATCCGGATTAACAGAATGTTTGTGCTGACTGCTTTTAGGGTCTTCCGGGAATCGGGCCGGATTTTCCAGATCAAGGATATCCTGTTGAACGGCACTCAGCAGTGAATGGCGCTCCGGATCAGCAAATGCTGTGATCTCATCCGCGCCACAATCCTGCAATTGGTAGAGGTAATCCCGCCCAAGCTTCCCCATTGAAGCTAGTAGAGGATTACCCTCAGCATAATCTTCAGCATTCAGATCAGGCTTACTAAACCAGTTACGGTTGATCCGCGCGATCTGCGACTGATCCAGGATATCCGCCCAGTAGTAGCGGCAGGGGTTGGTGACCATCAGGTGTACATCAATCTGCATTCCCATGGCCTGCAGAGCCTGGACAAAATTCTGCGGTAACGCGGATATACCAAATACAAACAATCGTTTGGGAAGCTTGTCTCTGACTTTTAGCGACTTTAGCTCTTTAACAAAAGAACCAAACATATTCGCTCGATGCCAGTGCGGCTGATCTAGTTGTTCGGTGTATTGTTTTAGTTCTCGCCACAACAGCGGCTGCCAGCTATGTCTGCCTGCTGCCAGATTTCCACCCTGCTCCCAGTCTTCGATCCAATCAGGACGGTATACCAGATACTGGTCAAAAATATCTGCAATCTGATTACAGAGCTGATAAAGGCGGTAGTTATCACTGTCATCATTTAGATAGTGCCGTAATGCTTCAAACTCCGGCTGTTCCAGCATATCAGGAAGCAACAGCATCAACTTCCAGCTCATCGCCTCCTTGTTATAAGCCGAGCGAGGTGGAACATCATCCAGCACTTCAGAAAAGCAGCTCCAGAGAAAAGATGCAGGAAGCGGAAAATCAACAGATGCTGCAATACCCGAAGCGGATGCCAGTTCCAGCTTCAGCCATTGAGCCATTCCCGGGCTTTGCACCAGAATTTGTTCGGAAACAAAGGGATCATCAAGAGGATCTCTGCGGATCAACTCAACCAGCAGATCCTTAAGCACCAGAAGTGAATTTGAGTGGTAAACCTGAAACATCTGTTCCCTGATTGAATGGTGAAGCTTACGGTAATATGCGAATAAGACCTTACTTTACTCAACTCGCTACTTTTTTTCAGGAAAAACTGTAACGAAATACTTCCGTAATCTGTTTGTCATTCAGCTCTGTAAAATATGCGCCCAGTAATTTTTAACGGCGTATAGAGAAACCATGTTCCAGATACAGTGTATTGAAGTAATTCACTACTGCGAAGAAGACCCTAAGGTGTTGTTTGAAGATTTTGATCCTTTTGCCAAAGGGGCTCGGATGGCCGAAACCCTGACAAAAGTCATTCAGAAAGAGCAAAGTGATGCCGAGCTAAAGCTTATTTATGGCATTGAAAACGCAACAGGCGGTAGCACCAGAAAAAGTATTCTACCAGCCGCGTGAGACTAGCAGCCCTAGCCGGATTGGGAAGTTTCTGTATTTAATTCGGGCTCAGAAGGCGCGGGCAAACTGCCAAACCCTTCCTCAACAGACCAGTAATCCCTTCCCTGTTCCACACGAACAACACCTTTAAAGCGCTGTTGCAGGTATTCAACCGCTTCAGGCAGTGTATCCAGATCGCAGAGAATTACTCCACCCCGGTCATTGTCAGTTGAAAACAGAAAACTCTTCATAGCCTCTCCAAAAGATCTTGCCTTCCTAGCGGCCCAGGAAAACGGGAGAGATAATTACATAGAGTTGGGGATTAGAAAAGCTTAGATCGTGATAATACAGTTTTTACCCTGATGCTTCGCTTTATATAAGGCCACATCAGCACGCTGCATTAAAGCCTGCACATCATCACCGGAAGTATAAGAAGTGACCCCAATACTCACTGTCGATTTGATTTTTTCGCCATCAGGCATAGCAAACTGATAGTTCTCGAGGCTTTCGCGGACACGCTCAGCAACAATCATTGCCCCCTCAATGTCTGTAGAAGGCAATAGAATGGCAAATTCTTCACCTCCATAGCGATAACCACTATCCAGCGTACGTAAGGAAGAACGAACCAGAGCGCCGAACGTCTCAAGTACCTTATCACCCATGAGATGACCATATGTGTCATTCAAGATTTTGAAGTTATCTAGATCGAAGAAACAAATAGTGAAAGGATGGTGATAACGACGAGATGTTTCTAGCGCAAGCTCCAGCTGTGAGTAGAAATGACGGGAGTTGTGTAAACCGGTCAGGCTGTCTGTGATACTCAGCTCTTTATATACTCTTTCTCTCTCCATCAGCTCGAATTCTGCTTTTTTTCGAGCACTGATATTCATCAGGGTTTCGATAGCGCCTATCACTTCTCCTTCAGGGCTAACAATATTGGCAGCGGTAAAATGCAACCATTCGCCCTCTGCGCCGCATTCAGGGAAGAAATCTTCTGCTTCAAAGGCATCTGGAATTAATTCTGAACGTTTGTATTTGTTGGTGTAGTAGTGTTCAACATCGGCATCATTACCGCCTTCCAGAATAAGGTCAGCCAGGCACGGGCGCGGTGAGGCGTAAAATGGTCGCCACTGATCCTTGGTACCAATCATCTCACTGCGGTCCAATCGGCTCATCGCTTCCATGGCACTATTCCAATGAACGATGACGTGATTTTTATCCAACACAAAGGTTGGTAGCGCAATGCGATCGAAGACTTGTACTAATAGGGAAGGATCAACCGTATCGATCATGGCTGGAGCCACTGCACTTGGAACCGAAACAACTTTAGCAACCATAGCTACTTAAAATGCACCTACAAAAGAATTCAAACAAAAAGTTAAACAATTTTCGCTAGACAGAACGTCCCAGTTCAGACAATAAAGCCCTTTAAGGCCCAGCTTTCATTATTAAATGTAGACCATAATGAAATTTTGAATAGTCGTTTGTTAAAAAGAATCTCAAACAACTTATATAACCACATAAAGACTAATGTTAACTCACTTTACGCACTTGCAACATTCGGCTTTAGTTGGTGATTTTTTGTCCACAAGTATCAATTTATTGAGCCAGATCAGAATCAGACCAGAAATTAACCGGATCACAGCGATCATGCAGCTTTCCAGCTCGAAAGCAGAAAACGCTTCCTGACGTGATTAACTCAGCATCAGCGCCAAGAGAGGACTGATCACCGACCAGAACAATTTCGCATTCTTCCGCGGCTTTGACCTGTAGCTGCAAAGCACTATTCAAACAAAACTTATCAGTTTTACTATGTTGATAAGCTAATGGGGGAAGGCCTTCATCAAGGCTGCTGTAAGCAAATAGGAATTCTCCATCCCAGAAGATAAAATTATGCGCACCCAAACGGTCTAAACGTCCGGCATAATCTGCTATCAAAGCCAAACGTATCTCGTGATCAGGCCTCCCCTCCTCCCAGAGTTTCCGACTTCTCTCTAGCAGCAAGCAGAAGGCCCTCTCTTGATCGGTGCAGCTAACGGGCCATTGCTCACCTATCTTGAAACGGTCATTGTCATGGATCTCTGGCAATTCCCCCTGCTGGCTGAATAAGCAGACATTTCCCCGCATGGGCCGTGAGTAAGGCTGAATCTCAGCAGATTCCAAAGGGGGGGCAGAATAGGTAGCGATACTCCATAACTCAGCACGTTGAGACTGCACACTCTGGTATGAGCTCAGTTCACCAACTTCCTGTTGACCGAAAGCAGTTATTCTCTGCTGATTCATCTCTCCTATAGAGCTAACACCTAAAGCTTCAATGCCAGTAATCGCCTGACTGAGCTGTACATTAACAGGCTCAGCAGAACATATTGTTAACAACCTGGGCAGATGGCTCATAGCAAAATTAACCTGACGTCAGAGTTTGAGCAGATCGCTGCTTTCCTATAAAGAAAATAACAGATACTGCCCAAAGCACCAGCGGTAACATCATCCAGTTCATCGCCTGCCAGCCAAACTCTGCTTCCAACCACCCGGATGATAGGGCTGACAGGGTAACCATACTGAATACTAGGAATTCATTGGCCGCCTGTGATTTTGCCTTTTCCGCTGGTCGGTAGGTTTCGGTTAACAACTGGGTTGCGCTGATAAACATAAAGTTCCAGCCAACACCTAATAACAACAATGCGGCCCAAAAGTGCCATTCACTGACTCCTGCAAGATTGATTGCAATGCAAACCAGCATAAAGACAGCACCTGCATACATTACACGATGAATACCAAATCGGCTGATCAGGCTTCCGGTGAAAAATGAGGGTACAAACATCCCCAATACATGCCACTCAATCACATTTGCAGCCGAGGCAAACTCATAGCCACAACGAGCCATCGCCAGTGGTGTCGCCGTCATCAGCAAGTTCATCACCACATAACTCACCATAGCGACAATAACCGCAACCAGAAATGCGGGCTGGCTTATTATCTGCAGTAAGGGTCTCTGCCCTGTCAGTTCTGCAGCTGTTTTCTCTACATGAGGGATATGGGTAAAAAACAGCATTAGTAACGCAAGACTGTATAAGCCAAGCAAACCTACAAAAGCCCCCGTAAATTCAGCCTCGCCAAAAAGGTGCTGACTCTGTATAGCCAGCTGCGGCCCTATTACTGCTGCGATAACACCACCAGCCATTACAAAAGAGATCGCTCGGCTTTTTTGATCTTCTGCGCATACTTCTACAGCGGCAAAACGGTAAAGTGTGCCAAAACCGATACCGATCCCTAGTAGGAAAGTTCCCAGTGAAAAAAGGGAAAACATCTGTTCATTCAATGCGTAGATACACACCAATGCCCCTGTGATACCTACACTGTTACCAAGATAGAAACCGTTTTTACGACCTATTTTGCTCATAATCAGTGATGCAGGAATCGTGGCTACCATCAGTCCGATAAACTGAGTTGCTACAGGAAAAGTCGTCATCGCCGGATCGCTTGCCAGACTTTGTCCAATAAGAGCTACTACGGACACCAGAAGGATATTCCCGGTGGTCAATAATGCCTGGCAGATCGATAACAAAAATACATTACGGTTCATGAATCTGTTCCTTGCTGGCTGCTGATAAAGCGCGCCTTATATTCACTAGGAGTAACACCTAAACGCCGAATAAACACTCGGCGCAGATTATCAGGCACAATAAAGCCGCAGCCATCTGCAACTTGCTGCATACTCAGCGTACCCTCTACCAACAGCTGCTGTGCCAAATTAAGCCGGCAATCTTCGATATAAGCAGCCGGTGACTGAGAGATGCTCTCTTTAAACAATCGGAAGAGATGACGCTCACTGACACAACAGTGATCCGCCAATTGCTCCAGATTTAACTCACTGGTCAGATTCTGTTCGATATAACTGATAGCCTTGGCAACTGTACCTGTTGCCTGCTGTTGAGCCTGTAACTGAGTACTGTATTGCGCCTGCCCGCCTGGCCTTTTAATAAAGACCACCAATTCACGCGCCACGTCCATTGCGACGCTGTGACCACAATCCTCTTCTACCAATGCCAAAGCCAGATCGATACCGGAGGTTACACCCGCTGAGGTATACAACCTCCCCTGTTTGATCCAGATAGCATCAAAATCGACATTCAGATCAGGATAATCCTGAGATAAAAGATCACAACAGCGCCAGTGAGTGGTCACTTGCTTACCCTGCAATAGTCCAGCCTCAGCCAATAGAAAAGCCCCACTACAAACAGAACCAATCCGACGTACAGTTCCCGCCTGCTGTTTAATCCACCCGACAAGTGCTTGGTTTTCCCTCTGTGATGCAACTCCCCGCCCACCCGCAATTAGCAGAGTATCCAGTTCAGGTACTTCGTCAAAAACTGTATCCGGCAACAGCCGCATTCCAGAGTTGGTTGTAATTGGGTCAGCGGTAAGTCCTATAACTTTGATCTGATAGAAATCCTTTTCTAGAGCCTGATTCGCAGAAGCAAAAACCTGCAACGGACCGGTTACGTCCAAAATCTGGCAATCGGGATAACAAAGTACAGCAATAGTCTTCACGAAACTTACTCCGTTGAAAGTTACAGAGAAGTATTACGTGAACAGCCAATGTCATCAATGACGAACATCCGACAATTTCAGACATCCATCATTGATTCTATTTGAGGAGGTAAAGCGTTATACAGATAGAACGTCTATCTTCTGCGGGTTAAAGCTTTGCACTGCTTCTGCTGGATCTGCTACGACTTCAGGGCGAACGGCGCTATCACTGCCGGGAACAATACCGTGTGGGTAACCGTGCTGCAGGCCTTTAAAGTCAAACAGCTCTGTATCAGCAAGATGCGACGGCACCACGTGCTGCATAGAGCGGAACATAGTTTCAATACGTCCAGGGAAACGGCGATCCCAATCCTGCAACATCTCCTTAATTACCTGACGCTGAAGATTTTCCTGTGATCCACAAAGGTTGCAAGGAATGATTGGGAAACCACGTAATTCGGCAAACGCAGCAATATCTTTCTCACGGGAGTATGCCAATGGGCGAATAACCATATTCTTACCGTCATCAGACACCAACTTAGGTGGCATCGATTTCAACTTACCCCCGTAAAACATATTCAGGAACAAGGTCTCCAGAATATCATCACGGTGATGGCCCAAAGCGATCTTGTTAGCCCCGATCTCCTCGGCAAAACCGTACAGTGAGCCACGACGCAAGCGGGAGCAGAGTGCACAGGTGGTTTTACCTTCCGGCACAACCTCTTTCACGACCGAATAGGTATCCCGCTCCAGAATATGGAAAGGAACATCGATCGATTCCAGATACTCTGGCAAGACATGCTCAGGGAATCCCGGTTGCTTCTGATCCAGGTTCACGACTACCAGCTCAAAATTAACAGGCGCACTACGCTGCAGGTTCATCAGAATATCCAGCATGGCGTAGGAGTCTTTACCACCGGAAAGGCACACCATCACCTTATCGCCTTCCTCAATCATATTGAAATCCTGAATAGCTTTACCCATTTCACGGCGCAGACGTTTCTGCAGCTTATTCATTCGGGTTTTCTGCTTTTTCTGCTCAGCAATTTCTGCTTCGGTCAGTTCAGTTTTCGGTGCTTCGGAAGTCATACTGGATTGATTCTTCGTTGGGGTATTTAAAAGAGCGCGAATTATACAACAGGCTCCCCCATGATACACTTGAGAGAATTTGATCCAGATCTGAAAGGAGTCAGCCATGAACTCTTTGCGTAAATACCTGTTACAGATATCTTCGATTCTTACACTTTGTTTTGTCACTGTGCTGGTACAAGCGTCACCCGTACTAAAGCTGAAACTCGAAGGTGACTTTTCCAGCAACTATGACAAAGTTTCCCAAGCACTGGAAAACAAACGCTTTTATGTAGTGTTTGAACCCAATATTGGTGGTTCCATATCCAACTTCAAAGAGCGCTGGGGGGATGACTATAACCGCAATGGTTTTGAAGAGATCCGTAGTCTGGTTTTCTGCAACCCTTGGTATGTTAATCAGGTGATTAATAAAGATCCTGAGATGGCAGCTTTGTGCCCCCTTTCGGTAACCCTGCTGCATAAACAGAACACCACACAACTGATGTTCCTACGCCCCAGCCAGCTTAAGCCTGACAGCCCTGCTCAGGATATTCTGCAGGAACTGGAGAGCGATATCGAAAAAGCGCTACGGGAGTCAGGCGCGAAATAACCTGTAGAAATCATCCTTCGGGCTGAATCCAGTTTACCTCCTGTGCTGTTTTTGGCCCGACAACAACTTGTTCTAAACTTTCCGGGATCAGTGAAAAGCCTTTTGATTGAGGTACCCGTCCGCCCATCACTTCAGCTCTATATTGGGGTAACACCGGTTTCTGGTAGGGGTCAGCATAACCTTCAGGCCATATCGGTTGGTTATTACCAACCTCGTATTTATCGCTAGCGCCAAGGGTGTGCATAATTTCATGTACAGTTACAAAGTTATTCTGAGCCTGATAATCCACACTGGCAAAACCGTTGACCACTCCGATCATCCCTTTCTGTAACCCAAGGGAATGTTCCAATACCTGCCTGTTATGAGGAGAAAAGAGACGCAGGTAGATCTTGATATCCGGTGCAATATCCTCCTGCCAGCTATCATTCTGCCAGGCCCAAAAACGAAGCTTCAGACTCCATATAACACTTTGCAGAATACTTAGCTCACGTGGTGGCAATGGAGGCTGTTCTAATATTTCTGGCGCAAGAAAAACCCGGATCGGTTCTTCTACCGAAATACCATAACGCAATGCTTCGCGGCTGAGAAACTGTTCAATATCATCAAAATGATCCTCTTGCAGGGCATCGATATATAGCTGAGTATCAGCTCGCTGGTCCGCATTGATCGGATAAACCACCAGCCAAAGAGAATCCTGCCAGTCAGTTGACCGGACACGGGAAAGAAAACTGTTGAGTGACACAATCAACAGCAGAAGAATGAGTAGGATTAAGCGTAAACGTCCCCAGAAACTTCGATGCGGCATAAGCCTCCATCACCTCGAATCAAACCAGACCCACAATAATCAGGTAACGAACTGCTTTTCCGAGTGTAATCATTAACAGGCTTAAAAGAAAACGGGTTTTTAACCAACCCGCTATCAGGCAGAGGGGATCTCCGATCAGTGGTAACCAAGAAAGAAGCAACGCAAAGGGGCCGTATGATTCCAACCACCGCTTGGCCTGCTGTTGTCTTGGTTTATCTAAACTTTTTAGTGGCCAGTAATGAGCAATCGCCCAGCCCATAAGAAAGGTAACGATCCCACCCAGCGCATTACCCGCAGTGACTGCAAGCCAGAGGCTCCAGGGATTATTTACCCCTTCTGATAGCTGCCAAGCCAGTATGACCTCAGATCCACCGGGCAACAGTGTGGCAGAGATAAAACCACTGAAAAATAGTGCTGTTAGACTCAACGACTCATCTGAGAAAAAGGTCACTGAGTTTCCAAACCTGCTTTGATACAACGCAGCACACCCATCTCATAAGCACCGGCTAATGCTTCATAAACGGGTTTAAGGGCCTGGCCAAACTCAGTCTGGCACTCCAGCATTGTCTGTTCGATATTACTGAATTCAGCCTCGGGTAAAGCCACTACTTCAGTGACATCCAGCTCTTTATTCTGAATTGCCTGGGCAAGGTGTGCATAGATAGCATTGGCAGAGAGGTGCTGTTGGCGACTAATTTGTTCCACCGTCATGCCACTTTTGTAGAGCAAAACCGATTCCTGAGCCTGAGAAGCAACCTCTTGCTCAGATGGGTTTTCATGCTCCTCTATGACGGCAATGAACTCAGCACCGTACAGATCCAGCTTACGCTCACCCACCCCGTTCAAACGACGGAACTGATCCGATGTCTGCGGGCGGTACATCACCATTTCCATTAGAGTCGCATCATGGAAAATGACATATGGTGGCACATCCTGCTCGTCAGAAAGGCTCTTGCGCAATGCTTTAAGATCATTCCATAGCGCATAATCTTCAGCTTCCAGTTTGCTCTGCGGCACCTGATTCTTACGATACGGTGTATGCTGGCGCTGATCTTTACGTAGCTGAATACTCTCTTCACCGCGTAACAGCGGCCGGCATTTCTCAGTCAGATGCAAAACACCATGCTGATCAACGTTAACCCCTAACAAACCACGTGCAACCAGTTGGCGGAAAACGGAACGCCACTGATTCTTATCCAGATCTTTACCTATACCCCAGGTAGAAAGTTTGTGGTGCTGAAAGCGGTCACTCTTTTCATTACTTTTGCCCAGCAGAATATCCACGACGTGGTTAACACCAAAACTCTGGCCAGAACGATAAACCGCAGATAGCGCCTTCCGCGCGGCTTCGGTACCGTCCCACATTGGCACCGGCTCAAGACAGGTATCACAGTTACCGCAAGGTTTATGCTCGTTTTCTCCAAAATAGCTGAGCAAAACCTGGCGGCGGCAAGTAGTAATCTCACACAACCCTAACATCGCTTCCAGCTTCTGCCGCTCAACCACTTTCTGTTCAGCGGGTGCGTTGGAACCTTCCAGCATCTGACGCAGGAACATTACATCCTGCAGACCATAAACCATCCAGGCATCGGCAGGCATACCATCACGTCCAGCACGTCCGGTTTCCTGATAATAGGCTTCGATACTCTTTGGCAGATCCAGGTGGGCAACAAAACGCACATTGGGTTTATCAATCCCCATACCAAAAGCGATGGTTGCCACCATGATGATGTTTTCTTCGGTGAGAAAGCGGTGCTGATTATGGCTGCGCAACTCTGCTCCCAGACCGGCATGATAAGGTAAAGCATTAAACCCCTGCTCACTCAGCCAAGCCGCAGTATCTTCTACTCTCTTACGGGAGAGACAGTAGACAATACCGGAATCTTTTGGGTGTTCATCTTTAAGGAACTTCAGCAGCTGTTTCTTGGCACTGTCTTTCTGCCCGATCCGATAGCGGATATTGGGACGGTCAAAGCCTTGAATAAACTGGGCTGGATTACTGAGCGCCAAGCGCTCAACAATCTCCTGTTGAGTTCGCTGGTCCGCCGTAGCTGTCAGGGCGATTCTTGGTACTTGCGGAAACAACTGCGCCAAGCGACTAAGTTGCAGATATTCTGGGCGAAAATCGTGCCCCCATTGTGAGACACAGTGGGCTTCATCAATAGCGAACAACGCCAGATGCGATTCCTGCAGCAAGTTTAGGGTACGATCCTGAAGCAAACGCTCTGGAGCGATATAAAGTAGGTCCAGATCACCAGATCGAAGTTGATGTTCTGTTTCACTAATCAGTGAAAAATCCATCGATGAGTTTAGACAACCAGCACGGATGCCCCACTGGGACAGCGCGGTCACCTGATCTTGCATCAAAGCAATCAAAGGAGAGATAACAATTGCTGTGCCCTGTCGCATCAGAGCCGGAAGCTGATAACAGAGAGATTTACCCCCCCCTGTTGGCACAACCACCAACGCATCCTGCCCTTGGACAAGGGTTTCAATCACCTCTGCCTGTGGCTCACGAAAGTGTTCGTAACCGAATACGTCCTGAAGAATCTGTTGTGCATGCTGAATCATGGGCGGATTATCCAGAATGCGGGCGTAAAAGTCACTTGAATTAGTTGCTGTTAAAAACCTCGAAGCAAGCTAAAATCAGCGCAATTCATCTCTTACGGAATAGTTTAATGACACTTACATCCGCAAATGTTCTTTCTGATGCCGAACTGGATCAGTTGGATGGCTTTTTATACTCCGATCTGGTTTCTGAAGATTGCCTGGATCTGATCGGTGTACACGGCCTGTTCTCTGCACTTAACATCAGCCCATCACCAATGGATGACGCCACACTGCAAGAGTTGGTATTCGATGAAGAGCCGAAGTGGGAATCCGAAGAACAGAAGCAGACTATCAATACCTTGCTGCAACGATTCTATAGTGAAATCGGTGGCAACCTGTATAGCGATGGTGAAATCGAACTTCCTTGCGAACTATCTCTTGATGCGGAAGAGGGTGAAGATATCTCACCTTTGGCATGGTGGGCGCAGGCCTTTATGGAAGGTGTCTTTACCCAGGAAGAAGTATGGTTCAACAAACAAACTGAGCAAGATGTAGCAGAGATGCTGCTACCGGTCATGGTTGCCTCTGATCTGTTCGACGAAGCGGATATCAACAAGATCCGTGACGACGAGAAACTGTGTGCAGAGATGTGCGCTCAGATCCCTGAGCTGCTGATCGACCTATACCTCTACTTCCATGCTCCAGAGAAGTAAGTACTAGGGCCTGTTAACACTAATTTCATCGTCCCTGCTGGAGGCTATTTTTGTTCTCAACAAGGCAGCATGAGCGTAGTTTAGTTATTCTAAATAAGCGAATAATAACGAAGTTGAGGGCATAAATGGCCCCAGTCCTTCGGATTGAGGCTATAAAAGCGTCACTCGTTGTTACTCGTCGTTCATTTAGAACCACTAAATTCTCTCCTCTTGCCTAGATTGACGCTTTTCTAGTCTCAACAGGGATGAATGAATTAGTGCTAACAGGCCCTGGCTTTACACTAAAGCTCCATTAATGAAAGCAGGTTTATCTACTTTGAGACCTGCTTTCAGCATACATGAGCGCCAATCGGGTTTGCGTAGCAAACTGGTTGAAGGTACCAAAATCTTCCTCGCTCATGGCCCCTTTATCCTTCAGTTTATCCGCATACAGCATCCCAATAACCCGATTGCCCATCGTTAGAGGCACCAGAACAAATCCCTGACACTTCACCTGTTTGATAAACATATTAGGCAGCCTGTCAGCCCAACCGTCTTCATCAAGGTCATTAACCAACAGAGTCACCTGTTTATTCAACACACGGAAGAACAGGTCATCCGCTTTACCGTTTTTGGAACGTTCAAAATAATCCTGAAGGTTCTGAATATGCTCCCCTTCGATCATTTTCACGGAAAGTTTATCCCTGGATGAGTTCAACAGGCAGAGCATACTTCGATCAAAGCCAGCACATTCACGAATCGCTTCAATGACCAGTTTAAAAACCTCATGGATTCTCCGACCAGAGGTGATTAGCTCATTCAGATCGTTCATATAGTCCAGCTGTTTTTTACTGCGTTTCACTTCGTGGATTGATGATTCCAATTCATCAGCAGAGACCATCTCTTTTTCGTCCAGCTCAACTTCACCCTGGGCGAGAAAAGCCAGCTTACGTACCATCTCATCCTTTTCAGAATTTCCGCTTTCGATAAACTGTGGAACAAGGGCTTGGCTCTTCAAACCGTAATCCCTACTGACCTTTGCCACCTGGCGGAAACACTGCAGCGTTGTTTCACCAACATCATCAAGCGACATCCCCCCCACTTCGGACAACGCGTCAATAACATCAGAATAGGACTCGCTAAGCCTGTCCTGACCATAAAGCTGCTGGATAAGACCGTTGGTTAATGAGGGTAACGCTCCCAGCAAATCTGAATCTGCATCCACATCTAATGGATCTACATAATTCATCGTGCTCAGCACACTTTTCGGGTATCCCCAACCTACAGCTATTTCCTGCCCCAAATTATGGAAGCTCATCCCCAACACTTCCTCTTGGATCAGTGCCCATGTCGTCTGTTTCTCTGAGCGTAGTGACAACATTTTTCGGTATTGATCAGGCAGGGTACAAGCCACCATAATCTCACCAAGTCCAAACAGGAGTGCCGCGATATATGCTTCTTCTGGGTCAACCTTTTGCTTGCTATGTAGAGCGAACTCTTTTGCCAAATTAGCACTGAGGAACTGACGCATCATCATGCCCGGCACATCCAGATCCGGGTGTTCATCATGGAAGTTTTCGATCAATTTAAGGGTCAAACAGATATTCTTTATCCGATTAAACCCCATCAACACAACTGCACGAGAAACAACACTGATATTTCCTGCACCGCGGTTGTAGGTAGAAGAGTTAGCAAGTTTTAATAGACGTGCTGAAAGGCTCGTATCTTTCATAATGGCCATTGCCAACGCCATCGCATCGCTCTCTTCTGAGGCACTAATCTGCTGTATACGGTTTACAGTGGCGCTGAAAATTGGCAAATCGCCTAACTTATCAAGACTGCTATGGATATTTTTCAGCGTTTCTGTGTACTTCATAATTTCTCACTGATAACCGGAAAGAACGAGAAATAAAGATAATGACTCTTCATTAAGATAGTCAAACCTTAGTTTAGAAAGGCAAAGATAGCCTACTTAAACTTTCTCTAAATTGATAAGGCTCAGGCTGAAGCCTCTTAAATGATCAGAACAGGTTTATTAAAATGTATTTTTTATACATAATTAGATTCTTGCTAAAAAGTATACTCAACCTCGACAAGTGACTCTTTATGATTCAGCTACAGGAACACAGAAAACCCCACCCGTTCTCTCTTTTTAATTTGGGTTTCCGACCTTTTTTTCTCGGAGGTGCTTTAGCAGCAGCTCTTCTTTTGGTGAGCTGGCTGGTCATTTTCAGCAAAGGCGCTGCAATTCACTACTACGGCAGCGGAATCCTCTGGCACAGTCATGAAATGCTGTTTGGTTTCTCCCTGGCTATTATTGCAGGCTTTTTATTAACCGCTGTGCGTAACTGGACCAATGTCCAAACGCTGTATAGCTGGCCTTTAGCTGCTTTATTTTTACTCTGGGTAGCAGCTCGGCTAATGCCTTTTGTAACTTCTCTTCCTGAGCACTTAATAGCCTTTACCGATCTGGCTTTTGCCCCAATGTTGGCAGTCAGTATCGCTATTCCGATTATTCGCTCTAAAAATTACAGGAACCTGGTTTTTGCACCGCTACTTCTTGGTTTTTTCATAGCGAACCTACTAGTTCACCTTGAGCTTTTAGGAATGACAGAAGCTACTGCGGGAAAAGGAATCCAGTTGGGGCTATTTCTGGTGATTGTGATTATTTCTATTATCGGAGGCAGAGTCATCCCCTTCTTCACCGAACGTGGAGTTGAGGGCATTAGCTGTAAACGTTATGAAAAACTGGAAAAGGCAATCATCCCGCTGAGCATTATTTGGCTATTACTAAGCCTTTTGCCGTTTACAACAGCCTTGGCTGTTTTCAGTTTAGTACTTGGCTTGGCAAATCTAGTTCGTTATTTCGGCTGGTTTAACAGAGCAATTCTTGCAGTTCCTTTAGTCTGGATTTTGCAACTCGGATACCTATTTGTACCGCTGGGTCTAATTCTGTTTGGTTTATCTCAGCTGGAACTGCTTTCACAGTCAGCGGCTTTCCACGCTTTAGCTGTAGGCGCAATCGGTAACCTAACATTGGGCATGATGTCTCGTGTATCACTGGGACACTCTGGCAGACCACTGGCAGTAAACCGAGTAATGGTTTTCGCATTTGCATTGATGCTATTCGCAGCAGTTCTGAGAACCAGTATTGATCTTTTACCTATCCCATATATGGCGGTCATTCACCTATCGGGAACGCTGTGGGTACTGGCATGGCTACTATTTCTTGTTAAATACACAGCTATTTTGATTAAACCTCGTTTGGATGGAGTCTACGGTTAGGTGCCCATTAGATAATACAAAAAGAAAAGGGCCTCGAATGAGGCCCTTTTTAGTTCAGTTAATGAAAACTTAGTTATTCAGATCTATTACAACACGGCCCTTGACCTGACCGTTGGTAATTTTCTCTGCGTATTCAGGCACATCCTGAAGAGAGATAAGCTGTGCAATTTCACCTACAGATGTTTCCGGTAGCTGAGTCTGCAAACGTTTCCAGGCTTCCTGACGACGCTCAAATGGGCACATTACAGAATCCACACCCTGTAGGCGTACATTACGCAGAATAAACGGCATTACCGTTGAAGGCAGCTTGAAGCTGGCAGCCAGACCACACGCAGTTACTACGCCGTTGTAATCCGTTTCAGCCAGGATTCGAGCCAGAATGGTATCACCTACAGTGTCTACAGCACCCGCCCAGCGCTGTTTTTCCAGAGGACGGGCAGGCTCTGCCATCTCTTCACGGCTAACAATCTCACTTGCACCCAACGCACGCAGATAAGATTCAGTCTCTGGGCGACCAGTGATAGCTGTCACGTTGTAACCCAACCCAGCCAGTATTGAGACCGCAACACTACCTACACCACCCGCAGCACCACTGACGATAATCGGACCACTTTCAGGTGTAACTCCACCCTCTTCCAACGCCATTACACAAAGCATAGCGGTCAGACCTGCAGTACCAATCTGCATGGTTTTCACTGGGTCCATGCCTTCTGGAAGTGGCACCAGCCAATCTCCTTTCAGGCGTGCATACTCTGCATAACCACCCCAGTAGTTTTCACCTACACCCCAACCCGTCAGCACAACTTTGTCACCTTTGTTGTAGCGGGAGTCGGCACTTTCCTCAACCGTACCTACCAGATCGATACCCGGAACCATTGGAAAATTACGAATAATCTTTCCTTTACCGGTTACAGCAAGGCCATCCTTGTAGTTAAGGGAGGAATAGTCGACCTTGATCAGCACATCTTCAGCAGGCAGTGCGTTCAATTCCAGTTCTTCAACCGCAGCGGTTGTCTTACCTTCAACCTGATTTAATACCAGTGCTTTAAACATGCTCTTCTCCGTCTAGGCTTATTTATCTATTTGTCATACAAATATAAAATCATATAATTAAAAAATCAATATATCCCTTTCAGTTTCTCAACTGTAGAATAAGAAAGAGAATTCGACAGGAGAAAATCTGTGAACCTTGAAGTCGCCCCGGTAAATAAGGCTAGCTTATCCAAGCAGGTTGCCGATCAACTACAGGAAGCTATTATTGATGGCAGCCTGAAAGCTGATGATCGCCTACCCACTGAAGATGAACTGGCAAAGCGTTTCCAGGTATCACGTCCTACTATCCGAGAAGCGCTGAAGCGTCTTGCAGCCAAAAACCTGATTCGCTCACGTCGAGGGCCTGCAGGGGGCACATTTGTTAACCGCCTTGATGCCAACGAACTTAGTGACAATTTGACCACTGCCTCTACGCTGTTTGTCAGTATGAACGACATTTCCCTCGATGAAATTAGTTCAACCCGCTTGGAACTGGAAAGCCTGTGCTGTCAGCTAGCCTGTCAGAATCATTCAGAGCAGGATCTGGAGAAAATGCAGCAGGAGTTGCTTCATCAAACCGATGAAAGTATCAGCCCTGAAGAGTTTTGTGCAGCTGATGTGCGATTCCACCGCGCTATTGCTGATGCCAGCCATAACCGTATGCTCAGCTTTGTTATGTATACACTGATCGAAGCTCTACAACCTGTATCCAATATGATCGCTTATCACTACAGGGAACGAGAGATCATCATCAACCAACACAAGCGTATGTTAAAAGCGATTCAAGATCGGGACACAAACCTCTGTGTGGCAATCCTGAAAGAACAGATCGATTATTTTGCTCAGCTTCACGAAGAAGCTCAGTTAAATCACAAAGCAAAATCATAATTCGCAACCGACCAAGAAGCTGGGGGCTTAATTTTCAGATTCCTCCCCCTCTGCCGACTAATCGCCAATACACTACTGCTTTCTCAGACGGCAAAATCAGACAAAGTTTATGGGCATTAGTCAGCGTATGCTTTATTCTTTACGACTGATTTTTTTCACACTTTTTCACACTACGTACAAGCTTAAGGAGTCTTCGTGGAAAACATTTGGCTTATCAGTATTGTTGCCTTAGTAGTAGGCGCTGTAATTGGTTTTCTTATGGGCCGCTCAGGTGGAAACAGCAACCGCCAGGCTGAACTGTCTGAACAGTTGGAGGACACCAAAAAAGAGCTGGAGAATTACAAATCTGAAGTAAACTCCCATTTTGAAAAAACCGCTGAGCTTGTTAATAACCTGACCAACAGCTATCAGGAAGTACATCAACATTTAGCAACGGGTGCACAAGGCCTTTGCCAGCCAGGCACAGTTGATATAGCCCTGGAACCTGCATCAATGCAGGCTAAGCTAGAGGATGATTCTCAGGAAGAGGAAGCAGCTCCGAAGGAAGAACAAGAAAAAACGGCAGAGTCTTCTGAACCTCCTCGCGACTATGCGCCGAAGAGCCCGGATGAAGAAGGTACATTATCAGAAACTTTCGGTTTGAAAGAAGATGAAAAAGCGGAAGAGGAAGCTACCGCACCGGCTGATGCGACACCTCCTAAAGAGGAAAAAGCGACAGCCTAACTGCCTCCTAACTAATAGTGCTTAACGAATAGGATAATCCGGCTTTACTTAAACCGGATTATCAATCTCCACATACTGGTGCTGTATACCAAAATGCAGCGCCAACTCTTCACCCAAAGCCTGAACACCATAACGCTCCGTAGCATGATGCCCAGCTGCAAAGTAATGGATGCCATTCTCACGTGCGTGGTGAACTGTTGGCTCCGATATTTCGCCCGATAGGTACGCATCCACACCTTGAGCAATTGCTTTTTCAATATAGCCTTGCGCGCCGCCACTACACCAAGCAACAGTTTTGATCAGGTGCTCTCCTCCACTAATGAGCAAAGGTTCTCGATTTAGCGCTGCGCTGATCCTGTCAGAAAACTCCTCAACAGAGATGGTCTGTTCCAACTCCCCTACATTGCCAACACTTCTGGGATTACCAGGTTCCAATCCACCTGTGATATTGATACCCAGAAGTTTTGCCAGACAAGCATTATTTCCAATTTCTGGATGGGCATCTAAAGGCAAGTGATAAGCAATGAGGCTAATATCATTTTCCAATAAAGCTTGTATCCGGCGCTTTTTTACTCCAGTTATACAGCTGTCCTCTCCCTTCCAGAAGAAACCATGGTGTACGAGTATTGCGTCGGCCTTCTCCCGTACCGCCTGATCAATCAGTGCCTGAGAAGCCGTAACCCCCGTAATAAGCTTGGAAATACTCCCTTTACCTTCGATCTGAAGGCCATTAGGGCAGTAATCCCTGAACATTTCAGGTTCCAGACGTTCGTTCAGATACGAAATAAACTCTTTAAGATCAACTGCCATTCTTTTTTCCCATTCACAAAGCTGCTGGAGATCGTATAATTCTATGATTCTTTTTGGGTTTTCGACTACAGCAGCTGCAAAAATAGATGCGTAAATTTAATTTTCTTTTCTGGCCTGTTCTATCAGGAATACTGGTAGCGGTGCTCTTACTACAATTTTTTCCTGGATTGCTGGGCTCATCTACACCACCAGCCATCCAAATAAAGGAAACTCACAGACCGCATCAAGCTAGCTTGGGCAATGGTCCTGTATCCTATGCAGAAGCGGTGGAGTTAGCGGCCCCAGCAGTTGTTAACATTTATACAAGAACTATTGTGCGTCAAAAGATTCATCCTCTGTTTGATGACCCTTTTTTCCGCAACTTCTTCGACGCAGACAGTATTCCACAACGCGAGCGCGTACAATCCAGTCTGGGTTCCGGTGTTATTCTGAGTGAACAGGGATACATCGTGACTAATAACCACGTCATCAACGGCGCAGATAGCATTGTTGTTGCCCTCCGCGATGGTAGAGAGGCAATGGCTGAAGTCATCGGTACAGATCCTGAAACAGATCTTGCCGTACTAAAAATTAAGCTAGATAACCTTCCTAGCATCACACTGACCCACTCGGACAATATACGTGTAGGGGATGTAGTGCTGGCGATAGGCAACCCTTTTGGGGTCGGCCAGACCGTTACTATGGGTATTATCAGTGCAACAGGGCGCCACAGTCTTGGCATCAATACATACGAAGACTTTATTCAAACCGATGCGGCCATCAACCCTGGTAACTCAGGTGGAGCCCTGATTGATGCCTACGGCAATCTGATCGGCATTAACACTGCAATTTTCTCTAAATCTGGCGGCTCTCAGGGCATTGGCTTTGCCATACCCTCCACTCTAACCAAGCAAGTGATGCAGGACTTGATTCAGCACGGCCGAGTAATCCGAGGCTGGCTGGGAATTGAGATTCAAGAACTAACACCTGAGTTAGCGGAATCATTTGGCCTGAGCAAAATGCAGGGACTTATTGTGGCAGGAGTCTTCCGCAACGGTCCTGCGCACCTTGGGGGGCTACAACCGGGTGATATTATGCTCTCAATCAATGACAAAGCGATCATGGATGGTAGAAAATCCATGACTCAGATTGCTCGGATACGCCCTGGAGCAACAATTAACATTAAGGTATTGAGGGAAGGCAAAGAAATTGACCTTCACCCTGTAGTTGGGGAGCGCCCAAGAAGTAGGAATTAGAGAAGTTAAAGGAGACGTGGGCTAGATTATGGCTGGAATATCTGTTTAACTTCCAATGTATTGTTTCCTTCTCTCGGGACAGAGAAAAATAATCATTAATTCTCCCGGATATAACTCACAACCCAATACCATTTATCTATGCTGGTGAAAGAATGGATGTTGTAAGAAGTGTTTTGGTTGTAGATGACAGCCGCCTTACTCGAATGATGATTTCCAAAATAATCAGTACACATCACGCGAACTGGTTAATTCTGGAAGCTGCTAATGCTGAGGAAGCCTTGGCTCTCTGTGACGAACAGGCATTTGATTACATAACTCTTGATCATAATATGCCAGGAATGACTGGTTTAGATGCATACCCACTGCTACGGGAAAAACAGGCTGATTCAAAAATCGGCCTGTTCACTGCTAATATTCAGAAAAGCACTAAAGAACGCTCAGAGGC